>JBCBXF010000183.1:0-6503 GCA_039816705.1 Pseudomonadota bacterium
GCCGATCATCTCAACGGCCAGCAGGCTGATACCGAAGACGACACCAAGTGCGGCAGGGCGCATCGGGATGAGCCGGTACGACAGCCTTCGCACCTATGTTGACGAAGCCCGAGCGACACGTGATGCCGCTCACGAAAGACGGATGGAAACGCTCAATGCGGTGTACGGCACCGGGCGCGCATTCGTGATCGCCGCGCTTATTCTTTTCTTCTTCAACACGGCTGGGTTGCGCACGTGGACAAGCGATCTCCCCGGCAATGTCACGGTCGACCGCCTCGCGAGCGAAGCAGAAAACTGGCACGACCTCATGCAGCGGGTCGGCTTTGCGGCGCCGAAAGCGTGGCTTGGCGAAAAGCTCATGGGATGGCGCGAGATGTCGTGGTCGGAATTAAGCTCCGGACAGTTTGTCGAGGTGAGCGATGAAACGAATTTCGCCGACGACATGACAGAGCTGCGCGATCACGATCTCAATGGTGCACGAGGTGCGGGAGATGTCTTTGATGCGCAAGAGGGGGACACCGACGTTTTCCATTCAGAATGATGACAATCCGGTGTCCCCTGTCCCTGTGATGCAATGCAAAGAAGTGGGATTGCCGCACATCGTGCCATACCGAAACTTATCCGCACGTTGATAGTGCGTCATCGAGCTAACTCCGGCCTTGCCGCCTAAAGGCGTTCGAGGTCGTGACCCTGCATTTGAGCATTAGCAGCACGACCGCCAAAACGTCGATCAACGCCCGGGCCCCAGTAGGCAAACGAAAACAGGCCCGCGAAGTTTTCGTCGCGAGCCTGTCTTTGCTGCGTGAACCGCGGTGGCGGAGCCCGGTATTACACCGAGTAGTACATGTCGAACTCGACCGGGTGTGGCGTCATCTCGAAGCGCTCGACTTCTTCCATCTTGAGCTCAATGTAGCCGTCGATCTGATCGTCGGTGAACACGTTGCCCTTCTTGAGGAAGTCCCGATCTTCGTCGAGGCATTTCATTGCCTCGCGCAGCGATCCGCAGACTGTTGGAATAGCGGCAAGCTCCGCCGGCGGCAGATCGTAAAGATCTTTGTCCATCGGCTCGCCCGGATGGATCTTGTTCTCGATGCCGTCGAGGCCCGCCATGAGCATCGCGGAGAACGCGAGGTACGGGTTCGCTGTCGGGTCCGGGAAGCGCACTTCCATCCGCTTGCCCTTCGGGTTCGAGACGTACGGGATGCGGCACGACGCAGAGCGGTTACGCGCCGAGTAGGCGAGCAGAACCGGTGCTTCGTAACCTGGCACCAGACGCTTGTAGGAGTTTGTCGACGGATTGGTGAACCCGTTGAGCGCCTTCGCGTGCTTCAGGATACCTCCGATATAGAACAAGCATGTCTCCGACAGGTCAGCATACTGGTTGCCGGCAAAGATCGCCTCACCGTCCTTGAAGATCGACTGGTGGCAATGCATGCCCGTGCCATTGTCGCCGAATACCGGCTTCGGCATGAATGTCGCCGACTTGCCGTAGGCTTGCGCGACATTGTGGACCACATACTTGTAGATCTGCAGGTGGTCCGCAATCGTCGTGAGCGCACCGAACTTGATGCCCAGCTCATGCTGCGCGGCCGCCACTTCATGATGGTGCTTTTCGACGGAGACACCCATCTCCGTCATCACGGAGAGCATTTCAGACCTGATGTCCTGACAGCTGTCGACAGGCGGCACCGGGAAATAACCCCCTTTGGTGCGCGGACGGTGGCCGAGGTTCCCCATCTCGTAGGAGGTGTCCATGTTGGACGGCAGCTCGGAGCTGTCGAGGCGGAACGACGTGTTGTACGGATCGGCCGCGAAACGGACGTCGTCAAAGATGAAGAACTCGGCTTCCGGACCGAAGTAGGCGGTATCACCAATACCGGTCTGTTTCAGGTACGCTTCGGCCTTGCGTGCCACGCCGCGTGGATCGCGCTCGTAGAGTTCACCGGTTCCAGGCTCCACGATGTCACAGAAGATCGCCATCGTCGTCTGAGCAAAGAACGGGTCCATGTGCGCGCTATCGACATCAGGCATGAGCGTCATGTCCGACTGATCGATATCCTTCCAGCCCGCGATCGATGAGCCGTCGAACATCATGCCGTCGGCGAACATGTCTTCGTCAACTGTGGAGATATCCTGCGTCACGTGCTGGACCTTGCCGCGCGGGTCGGTGAATCGCAGATCAACGAATTTCACGTCGTTGTCCTTGATCATCTTCATGATACTCGTCGTGTCAGCCATTTAAGGTCCCCTTATCTGGTGATGGCTTGGAATGGGATATGTGGTGCGACGGGCGAAGTGGCCGCCCGAGGCAATCGTGTCTGTGTTGCAGAAGTGAGCGTCCTGAGACAGGCGCAACGTATGTCGTATGCAACGTCGCGCGCCTAGACGGCGTCCTTCCCTGTTTCACCCGTACGAATGCGGATCGCGTCGAGGACCTCGGTCACAAAGATCTTTCCGTCTCCAATGCGTCCAGTCTTGGCCGCGCTCTGGATGGCCTCGGTGGCACGTTCCAGCATGTCCTCGTCGATCACCACCTCGATTTTCACTTTCGGCAGGAAGTCGACGACGTATTCGGCGCCACGGTAAAGCTCAGTATGCCCCTTCTGGCGTCCAAAGCCCTTGGCTTCGGTCACTGTAATACCCTGCAACCCGATGTCCTGAAGAGCTTCCTTCACCTCATCAAGCTTGAACGGTTTAATAATTGCTTCGATCTTTTTCATCAGTGCATGATCTCGCGACTGGGGGCGGCCCGCCGAATGCGACCGCTCGCGCCACGTGGTTAGCAGCGGATATGCCAAGTCGTTAACGCGCGTTAATCATCAGATTTTTCAATATGTTGGCGAGATGATGCCAATCTATTGGGCGCTGACCGGTTCAAAAATTGCACGTCTGATAGGCGGATCGCACAAAAATTATGCAACTTGAGTTTGAAAGCGCGCGCCTGACGTTCCGACCGCTCAAAGTGTCGGACGGCTCGGATCTGCAGCACACTTACTGCGATCCGCGCGTCATGAGGTATGTCTATCCAGCGCTGACGCCCGAGCAGTTGGAGCAGCGGATGCCGTCTTTCACCCGACGCGGCGTTGGCGGCGCGCTGGGCGTCTGGCGTGCTGCGCGCAAAGACACTGACAGGTTCGTCGGCGATGGCATTCTGTTACCGCTTGCGATCGAAACCGACGATACGCAGTGGGAGCTACTCGACGGCGGTGTCGATATGCCATCGGGCGACATCGAAGTCGGATACATACTGCGTGCCGATGCGTGGGGTCGGGGCTACGGCACCGAAATCTGCAAGACGCTGATCGATTTCGGCTTCCAGCATCTGCCCATCAGCGAAATTGTGGCCGTCACGGATCCAGATAATGCCACGTCGATGCACGTGCTTGCAAAGTCAGGCTTGAGGCATTGCGGCATGCGCCGCGCCTACGCGAGCGAAGCGACCGATTTTCGCATCAACCGGGCAGCGTGGGAGGCGCGCGGCACATGACGGTTCGCGCACTTGATCATCTCGTCATCACCGTCGCCGACATCGAGGCGACCTGCGCCTTCTATTGCGGTGCGCTCGGCATGACCCGCGAATCCTTCGGCGACGGTCGTACAGCGCTCAGGTTCGGCGCACAGAAAATCAACCTGCATGCCGTCGATCGCACCTTCGAGCCTAAAGCCGCCAGTCCGACACCCGGCAGTGCTGATCTGTGTTTTCTTGTCGTCGATTTGGATGATCTGCAGGCCCGGCTACAGAGCGCAGGACTGACCATTATCGAAGGACCCGTGCCGCGAATAGGCGCAACGGGTCCGCTGCGTTCGATTTATCTCCGCGATCCTGACGAAAATCTGGTCGAGCTTTCAGAGCCGGCATGAGCATGATTGATCACATGCCGCACGAGCTTTTGATGCCGTGGCACATGGCCGAAGCGGATCGCCTGACGATTGCGCGCGGCACACCCGGCATTGAGCTGATGGACAGGGCTGGGGCCGCCGTGGCGCACGAAGCAGCCGACATGCTTCCTGACGCCGGTCGTGTCGCCATTCTCTGCGGTCCGGGCAACAATGGCGGTGACGGATATGTCGCCGCGCGCCTGCTTTCACAGAGCGGTTACCGCGTGACCGTCGCGGCGCTTGATCCGGACAAGCCGCTCAAGGGAGATGCGGCGTTGGCCGCGGCGGCGTGGCACGGCGCAGTAGACACTGCAGCGACGATCGAGCTCGGCGACCACGATCTGATCATCGATGCGCTCTTGGGGACCGGCGCAACTGGAAATCTGGTCGGAGAGGCGGCGACGGTCGTCGACGCTCTCACCACGTCAGGGGTGCCGGTGCTCGCTGTCGACCTGCCGAGCGGTTTCGACGCAGCCGATGGGGCAATCGTCGGACCGGTTGTGCGCGCCGACCGAACCGTCACATTTTTCCGCCTCAAGCCCGGCCATCTGCTGCGTCCGGCGAAAAACCCCTGCGGCGACATCCGGCTTCACCAGATCGGCATCCGGGCTGACGTGCTGGACGCCTTGTCGGAGCGGGACGGCGCCCTCTCGATCAATGGACCCGCCGTGTGGCGTCACGTCTTTCCATCACCCGGCATCGCGGATCATAAATACACGCGCGGACACGCTATCGTGCTTTCCGGCCCGACCCGTGCGACTGGGGCAGCGCGTCTTTCCGCCATCGCGGCGCTACGTGCCGGCGCTGGGCTCGTGACGCTCGCCAGCCCACCCTCCGCCGTATGCGTCAACGCCGCGCAACTGACGGCTGTGATGATTGCATCCTGTGCCGATGCGGAGGCGTTCGCTGATGTCATTCGCGCACGTCGGGTTACTGCGGTCTGTCTTGGGCCCGGTGCCGGTGTGTCCGCTGATCTCGCTGAAAAACTCCGCATTGCGTTGCTCGGCGAAGCTGCGCTTGTCCTCGATGCCGACGCGCTGACGGTCTTGGCGGATGATGAGGCGATGTATGGCGTCGTCAAGAGGCGAGAGAAAAATCCTGTCGTTCTGACACCGCACGCAGGGGAGTTCGCCCGGCTCTTTCCCGACTGTGATCCAGAGAGCCTGGCGGCTGTGAGGATGGCGACAGAACAGTTAGGGGCCGTGATCGTTGCCAAGGGGCCGCGCACCATCATCGCTGCGCCGGACGGTCGCGCTGCGATCAATGTCAATGCGCCGCCGACCTTAGCGACCGCCGGCTCAGGCGATGTGCTTGCCGGGTTCATCACAGGGCTGCGAGCACAGGGCATGCCAGCCTACGAGGCGGCCTGCGCCGGCGTTTGGCTTCACGGCGCATGCGCGAACGTGTTCGGACCCGGCCTCATTGCGGAGGATATCGCTGGATGCCTGCCGCAGGTGCTCCGTGACTTGGAGACAACGGCGGCGCACAACAGTTAGACAACCATCCGTGCGACACGGGGCGCAACGCGCACCAGCAACTCATAACCGATCGTCCCGGCATGTGCGGCCTGGGTATCGAGCGCGACATGCGGCCCGAAAACCTCGACCCAGTCACCGGGTGCAATGGCGTTATCTGGCAGCGCGGAAACATCAATCGTCGTCAGGTCCATCGAGACCCGACCGACGACCGGCGCCATGTGTCCGGCGCAATAAAACTCTGCACCGCGTTCGCCCGTGGCGGCGCTCAGGTGGCGTGGTAGGCCGTCAGCATAACCAATGCCAAGCGTTGCCAGCCGCCGCACACCACCAAGATCGTAAGTCGCACCATAGCCGACGGTCGGCTCATCCCAGTCTTTGCGCACCTGCAGCACGCGCGCCTCGAGCGTGGCGACCGGCGCCATCTCGTTGGTCACATCATTCAGCGCGGCCCCGCCATAGAGTGCGATGCCGGGGCGAGCCAGATCCCGTTCACCGACGCTGCGCGCCAGCGTACCGGCTGAATTTGCAAGCGATGTCAGTGCCTCAGGGAAGAGGTCGCGTGCCGTATTGAACGCCGCGGACTGGCGCGCCGTCATCGGATGGTCCAGATCGTCGCCGCATGCCAGATGGCTCATCAGGAGAGAAATATTGATCGCGCCGCGCAGATCCGCATCCGTCTGCAACGCTGCAACCTCGTTCGGTGAGAGCCCCAGCCGGTTCATGCCCGTATCGATGTGGATGGCTGCGGGCGCATCGCCGCCAACCGTGCGCCACATCCGCGCGGCATCACAGGTATTCAGAACTGGTGAGAGTTTATGTTTGCAAAGTTCGGGAACGATATCGGGCAGATGTCCGCCGAGCACATAAATCTCTGCAGCCGGGGCGAGGGCGCGCACCGCGACGCCTTCGCCAACGGTGGCGACAAAGAAAGTCGTGCAACCGGCATCGCCGAGCGGTGGTACGATGTGCGCCACCCCGAGCCCATAGCCGTCCGCTTTGACCGTCGCGGCGCAGCGTGCGGGCGCAGCGCGTGCTGCGAGCAGCCTGTAATTCGAGACGAGCGCCGCCTGATCAATCAGAACCCGGGCGTTCGCCAGTGCTCCGTCCGGCGCATCAGCCATAGTGGTCCGGCAGCCGGTCGTCTTG
>JBCBXF010000184.1:0-4413 GCA_039816705.1 Pseudomonadota bacterium
GTGAGATCGTCCGCTCGCCCCAGTCGGGCGGGTAGCTGAGGCCGATCGAGTAGCCCGTCCGGTTGTCCTTCACGAATCCGCGCGCGCCGAGTGCATCGAAGAAGGCGCCTGCCATCTCCCCGCACGTCACACCGGGCTTCGCCATATCGAGCCCAATCTCCGTCGCCTCCAACACCGCCTTCTCCGCATCGAGATACTTTTGCGGCGGCGTGCCGAGAAACACAGTACGCGACTGCGGACAGTGATACCGCTTGTGGCAACCACCGATCTCGAAGAAGGCGCTCTCGCCGTCGCGATACGGGCTGTCATCCCATGTGAGGTGCGGCGCTGTCGCGTCCATCCCGCCGGGCACCATCGGCGCAAAGGCCGCATAATCGCCCCAGTGGCCGTCCGCCCCGCGCGTCGCCGTTGCAAGGATTTCCGCAACGAGTTCGTTTTTCGCCAGACCGGGTTCGATCATCTGGACGATCTTCGCGTGCATCGCCTCGACGATCCGCGCCGCCCGGCGAATGTAGGTGATCTCCTGGTCGGACTTGAGCAATCGCTGCCAGTTCACCAGCCCGGTCGCATCTTTCAGCGTCGCGTTTGGCAAGGTCTGCGCGAGCGTCGCGTGCGCTTTCGCTGTGTACCAGTAGTTGTCCATCTCCACGCCGAGGACACCTTTGTGCCACCCGCGCGCCTCTAGCAGCTGCGCGAGATCCTCCATCGGATGACAGGTGGTGGACTGGACGTAGTGGTCTTCGTAACCCGCGATGTTGTCGGGGTGCATGTAGACCGTGCGTTTGGCACCCGCCGCATCGATCCCGCGCCCCCACCAGACCGGATCGCCGTCACTCCCAATGATCACACCCTGATGAACGTAGAATGACCAGCCGTCATACCCGGTCAGCCAGCTCATGTTCGACGGGTCGCTCGTCAAAAGCGTGTCGATACCAGCCGTCGACATCGCCGCGCGCGTCTTTGCAAGGCGTTGCGCGTACTCAGCGAGAGAAAAATTCAGAACAGGTGCAGCCATCGTGGCGAGGTCTCCTTTAATCTCTGCGCACTGTGTGAAGTGTTCGGCGCTAACTCTCAATCCATGTGCCGGTTTGGGTGGCGCGCGCACGGCGGGCCGCCAACGTGGCGATTGCCGTATCCTGAATGCCAGTGCCGGTGAGATCCGCAATCGTGATGTCGTCGCCAGAAACGCGCCCCTTGGCAGCACCGGTCAACACGTGCCCGAGCTCATCGAACCCGGCATCTTCATCGACCACGCCATCGGCAATCGCCGCGCGCAGTTCGCCGCGCTCGCGCACCTGAGAGAGTCGGTCGGGTATGTACCGTGCAGCGGAGAGAAATACATCGCTCGCGAGCTCGCGTTTGTGATGCGCATCAGAGCCCATCGCTGTCACATGCTGGCCGGGCGCAAGCATGTCGGCAGTGACGAGTGGTGTGGTCGCGGGCGTGGTCGTCACGATAATATCGGCACCATCGCAGGCCGTCGCGACGTCGCCGGACGCAACGATATCCAAGCCGAGCCGCCCTGAAAGGCTGGCCGCTTTTGTCTCCGCCTTCGCAACATCTCGCGCCCAGAGCGTCACATGCGTGATCGTGCGCACCAGTTGCAGCGCCTCGAGCTGCAAACCAGCCTGCTCTCCTGCGCCGAGGATCGCGACCCGCCCGGCATTGCGCCGCGCGAGCGCGTCTGCCGCTACTGCGCCAGCCGCCGCCGTCCGCACGTCGGTGAGATAGCCGTTGTCGAGCAGCACCGCCTCAACGAGCCCGGTTTCTGCGGAGAACACGGTCATGAGTCCGTTTAGGCTTGGCAATCCACGACTTGGATTGTCGAAGAAACCGGGACTGATCTTGACCGCAAACTGGTCGAGCCCCGCCGCATATGCCGTTTTCACATCCACTTCGGCGTTGCGTGCCGGAACCTCGAAGCCAAGCACGGGCGGCATGATGACATCGCCACCGGCGAGCAGGCGAAATGCATTGGCGACACACGAAATCGCATCGGCATCGAGCGGCACAAGCGCACGGAGCTCGTCCTCGGTGACAATCCTGATCTTCGGCATCAGCTCTCCTTGCGCGTCACGATCGATTTCCGCGATCCGTGCGGCCGCGACATAGATTGACGCTGATTGTCCTGCGCGCCTAGAAAAATCGGCACGCCAACAAGGGACCGCTGCCATGAGCGAACGATTGGACCGCGCGAAATCGATCCTCCGGGATCTGGTTGCGTTTCCCTCCGTGTCCGGTCTGCCGAACGCGCCGATTGTGGACTACATCGTGACCTACCTCGCCGATCACGGCATCAATGCCGCGCGCGACACCAACCCGGATGGCACGCTGTCGAACATCTTCGCCACAATTGGTCCGGAAACCGACGGCGGCACCATCCTGTGCGGACATATGGATGTCGTGCCCGCGGACCCGGAAGGTTGGACGCACGACCCGTTCACGCTGACCGAGCGGGATGGAAAACTTTATGGCCGCGGCGCGGTCGACATGAAGGGCTTTCTCGCGATGTCGCTCGCGATGGTGCCGGACATGATCGCGGCCCAACTCGAGACGCCGATCCATCTTGCCTTGACGTTTGATGAGGAGACCGCGAGCTTTGGCGCCGCGCAATTGAGTCCGTATCTCGTGGCTCTGCCATTCAAGCCCGCGGTCTGCATCGTCGGCGAGCCGACCGGCATGGTCCCCTATATTGGCCATAAGGGCGGCATGGAGTTTCTCACCTGCTTCCGTGGTCTCGCCGGCCACGCCTCGATCCCCTCGAACGGCGTCAACACCATCTTCTATGCCGCGCGCTTTATCGACTTCCTGCGCGAGTTGGCTGACGAACTGGCCGCAAATCCGTTCGAAGGGTCGCTTTATGATCCGCCATATACGACGATCAGCGTGGGCAAGATAACGGGCGGAGAGGCGCGCAACATCATCCCCGATACGTGTGACGTCGTTTGGGAAATGCGGCCGCTGCCAGAAGATGACGGGATGGCGCATCTCGCACGCATCAAGACGTTCATCCGCGATGAGCTTGTGCCCGAAATGCGCGCGACGCACGCCGAGGCCGACATCTTCTTTGGTGAAGAGAGCATTTTCCCCGGCATGAAACTCGATCCGCAAGACCGCGCCCTCACGTTCGTGCAGGGGCTTTGGAACCTGCCACCCGCGGACGTTGTCTCGTTCGGGACGGACGCCTGCTACATCCAGCAAACCGGTATTGCGACGCTGGTGCTCGGCCCGGGTGATATCTCAACGGCGCACCTGCCGGACGAGTTCATCGAAATCTCGGCAATTGAAACCGGACTGGCCTTCATCGATCGCCTGATCGCTCACCAGTCGCGGGCTGCGGCGGCCTGAGATTGACGGGGCCGAGACGTGCGTGACGCGGCTGAGGCATGGCCGCCGGTGTGTCCGCTGTGTGCTGTGCCGGAAACGGGGCAGGAAGCAGAGTGTGGGACGCGTCGTTATGCGCGCTGCCCGAAATGCGATCTTGTGTTTCTCGATCCCGCGCAACGCCCGACCCCCGCAGAAGAAAAAGCCGAGTACGATCTGCATGAGAACGACCCCGGCGATCCGCGATATCGGCGCTGGCTCTCCAGGCTTGTCGATCCCATGTTGGAAGGTGTCGTCACGCCGATCACCGCGCTCGACTATGGCAGCGGCCCTGGTCCGACAATCTCCGTTATGCTCAAGGAGCGAGGGCACACAGCACGGAACTATGACCCGTTTTTTGCGCCTGACAGAGCGGCACTCGGCGAGACTTACGATCTCATCTTCTGCTCCGAGACCACGGAGCACTTCTTTCATCCCAGCCGGGAGTTTGCAGTCTTGTTCGCATGTCTACGCGAGGGAGGGAAAATCGGTGTCATGACGCAGATGCTCACTCCGGATATCGACTTCGCCACATGGCGCTATCGCCTTCAGCCAAGCCACGTTGCGTTCTACACGCCCACCACGATGGAGTGGATCGCTGAGCACTATGGTGCGACGCTCGACCTGCGCTTACCGGATGTGGCGGTGTTCGCGCGATAGCGTTGCCTCATACGCCGATCTCGTGCAGCAGTTGACACGGTCACGGCCAGGTGAGAGCATCGTTCAATGTCGGGCAATCCCTATCTTCTCTACGGACATCCTCTCACGCGCTCAAAGCTGGTTGAGCATGTGTTGGTGGAGCTTGACGTTGCGTTCGAGGCGCGTCTGATTGATCCCTTTGTTGGCGCCCACCGCACGCCAGAGTTACTCGCGATCAATCCGACCGGGTGGATCCCGGTCCTCGTCACACCGGACGGCGAGATCATCGCGGAAACCGCTGCGATCAACCTGACATTGGCGGAGCGGTATCCTGATGCCCACCTCGTGCCGCCGGTCAGTGATCCGGACCGCGCAAAATTTCTCTCCACATACTTCTACATCACCGGAATG
>JBCBXF010000184.1:4423-6474 GCA_039816705.1 Pseudomonadota bacterium
GAGCCAGCGTTGAAACGCATGTGGTATCCGGCACGTTACGCTGGTGGTGAGGAAACGGCCCCGCTGGTGAGACGTGACGCCGAGGCTGAGGTGCGTGTTTGTCTCACAGCGCTGAATGGAAAGGTGGCTGAACTGGGCCCCCATCTTCTCGGGGCGCAAATCAACCTCGCTGACATCACGCTCGCCTATTGGTACGCCAGCGTCGCACATCTCGACGGCATGGCGGCGCTTGACGCGCTTGCCGCACACGTAGCTCATGTCTATGCCCGCCCGAAGCTGCGCCCGTTCGCCACGCAGGCCGCGGAGATGGTTGCGATGTGGGAGTCAGGAGCGGACATGTCAGCGCTCACAGTCTCAGGAGAGAAATAGATGTCGGGACCACTATCAGGTGTCCGCACTCTCGATCTGAGCGGCATGATCTCGGGCCCACTCGGCGCCATGATTCTCGCCGACCAGGGAGCCGACGTCATC
Organism: Pseudomonadota bacterium; assembly: GCA_039816705.1. Lineage (GTDB taxonomy): Bacteria > Pseudomonadota > Alphaproteobacteria > Rhizobiales > CALHAX01 > CALHAX01. Next base: position 4,895 of record JBCBXF010000184.1, read on the forward strand.
AAGATCGAAAGCCCTTTCGGCGATAACGCGCGGCATGTCGCGACGCGTCGGGGCGGCTTCTCCGCGTCCTTCCTCAACAATAATCGCAACAAGCGCTCGGTCGTGCTCGACCTCAAGGCGGAGGGCGCAGTCGATGTGCTCTTGCGCCTGATCGCCGACGCCGACGTCGTGTTGCAGAATTTCCGCCCGGGCGTTGTCGATCGCCTCGGCATTGGCTATGACGCCGCGAAGGAGAATAATCCAAAGATCATCTACGCCTCGATCAGTGGTTTCGGCACGCGCGGGCCGTATGCCCACAAGCCGGTGTTTGATCCGCTGATCCAGTCGCTATCGGGCCTGACAACTGTTCAAGCAGGTTCCGACGATGCCCGCCCCGCACTCGTGCGCACGATCGTGCCGGACAAGCTGACCGGCTTCACTATGGCGCAGGCGATCAGCGCCGCCCTGTTCCATCGGGAGCGCACAGGCGACGGCCAGCATATCGAGCTTTCGATGCTCGACACGGTCATTTACTTCCTCTGGTCGTCTGACATGGGCGGCCATACGTTCGTCGGCGACGAACTTGAGACCGAGCGCGCCCAGAGCTTCATCGATCTGATCTACGAGACCGCGGACGGCTACATTTCCGTCGCCGCGTTCCGTCGCGTGGATTGGGAAAAGCTGGCGGACGCCTGCGAGCAACCAGAGTGGAAAGACGATCCGCGGTTTCGCACCTCAGCCGGATTGGAGGATCACAAGAACGCACGCCTCGCGCTGACGCAAGACGCACTGCGCACCCGCACGAGTGCCGAGTGGATCGCGCGCTTCGATGCCCATGACGTGCCGCACGCCCCCGTCCTCACGCGGGCCGAAATGATCCGCCATCCGCAGATCGTAGCCAACGACATCGTCATGCACGACACACATCCGGATGCGGGGCCGCTGCGACAGGCGCGGCCCCCGGCACGGTTCAGCGCGAGCGCCACGGAGCATCGCAACAGCGCGCCGAAGCTCGGTGCAGACACCGCTGACGTCCTCGGCGAAGCCGGTTACAGTGCGACCGAAATCGATGCCCTTCTTGAGCGCGGCATCGCGCAGATGCCACCGCACGACACGGAAACCCGATGAACTTTGATTACACGCCCCGCGTCGAGGAGTTTCGCGCCCGCATAAAATCGTTCATGGCAGAACATATCCTCCCTGCTGAGGAAACCTTCGCCACGTATATGGCGAGCACAGATGACCCGTTTCGCACACCGCCGTTCTTCGAGGCTCTGAAGGCCAAGGCACGCGATGCCGGCCTTTGGAACCTGTTCCTGCCAGATGAGCGCGGCGCCAACTTGTCTAACCTCGAGTATGCGCCGCTCGCCGAAATCATGGGTGGCGTCTATTGGGCGCCGGAAATCTTCAATTGCAACGCGCCCGATACCGGCAACATGGAGACACTCGATCTTTACGGCACGGATACGCAGAAAGCGGAGTGGTTGACCCCGCTGCTTGCCGGGGACATCCGCTCCGGCTTTTCCATGACAGAGCCGTAAAGATCGAGTGTCTCCATGTTGCCGGTATCGGGCGCGTTGCAATTGAAGATTTCCGGCGCC
>JBCBXF010000185.1:0-6410 GCA_039816705.1 Pseudomonadota bacterium
CCGTCGAGCTAATTCCCGGCGCCAGCCCTGACCGTGACAGCGCTGCGCGCGGTCTCTTGCTGCTGTGCGATCATGCGAGCAACGAGATCCCGCCGGGCTACGGCACGCTCGGGCTGTCACGAACAGACCTCGCGCGCCACATCGCCTATGATATCGGCGCTGCTGAAGTGACGCGCCTCTTGGCAGCACGGCTTGGTGCGCCTGCGGTTCTCTCGCGTTTTTCCCGCCTGTTCATTGACCCAAACCGGGGCGTCGACGACCCGACGCTCCTCATGAAGCTGTCCGATGGCGCGGTCGTTCCGGGCAACCGCACAGCAGATGCCACCGAAGTGGCGCGCCGTATGTCACTCGCCTATGCCCCGTATCATGACGCGATCGATGCCGCGATTGACAGCGCAGGCAGTGGTAAGACGGCGACGCACCCGCCGACACTCCTGTCGATCCACAGCTTCACCCCGGCCTGGAAAAGGGCCCCGCGGCCCTGGCACATCACGGTGCTCTGGGATGATGATCCCCGTTTCGCCCGCCCGCTCTTGGCGGCGCTTCAACATGAGGCTGATTTGTGCGTCGACGAAAACGAGCCGTATTCCGGTCGTCTTGATGGCGATTGCATGCACCGTCACGGCACGAAGCGCGGTTTGCCGCATGCCTTGATTGAAATCCGTCAGGACTTGATTGCCAATGCTGACGGTCAGGCTTCGTGGGCGGATCGGCTTGCGCGCATCCTTGAAACGCTCTGGGCTGATCCCGACGTCTTGACGCAGCTGACGACCCCGCGCCCGGTGGCGGTTGTCGACGGATGCTGAACGAGGAGAGTGCCGATATGAGTGAGACAACCCCCGCGCCTCTTGTCGAGGATGATGAGATGCAGCGTGATCTGGAGGCCGCAGCTTTCCGGCGGCTCGTGGCGCACCTGCAGTCCCGCACGGACGTGCAAAACATTGACCTGATGACGCTCAGCGGTTTTTGCCGCAATTGCCTTTCGCACTGGTTGCAGGATGCGGCAAGCGAGGCCGGGCACGAGGTGAGCCGCGACGCTGCACGCACACACGTTTACGGCATGCCCTATCCAGAGTGGAAGGCGAAGCACCAGACTGAGGCAACGCCGGAACAGATCGCGGCACTCAAAGCGGCCGAAGCGCAGCACAGTCACTAAGTCGGGGAAAATTTCTCCATCGGCGGTGGTGGGAGTTGTCGCCTGCCGCGTTGTTCCCTACGACGGCGCCGGAGCCGGACAAACGAGTTTTGCGTGTCCGGATGAGTTCCCACCCGATCGAAGGCGGACGCCCATGGACATTGCAAACGATACGACCGCCAAGCAGCTGAAAGCGTTCGTTGAACGGGTCGAACGCCTAGAGGAAGAAAAAGCGGCGCTTGCGTCAGACATCCGAGAGGTGTTTGCCGAAGCAAAGTCGGTTGGCTTTGACACGAAGGTCATGCGGCAGATCGTGCGCATCCGAAAGCAGGATACGAACGAGCGCATGGAACAGGAGGCCGTTCTCGAGACGTACCTGCGCGCGCTTGGCATGGCACCCGACTTCGACGAATAGATCTCCGCATCATCGCCAAAGGCACCAGCGCGTTTACTGCGCGGCGGCTCGAACCAGCGGTTGCTCCCCATCGCCACGCAAGGCCGGGTCGCCGGTCAGGACATCATCACCACCACCGGTCGTGAAGACATCGGACCACAGCAACTCCGCGTACTGCAGCCCCGGCTTGAACCGCAGCGCAATTTCCTCTTCCGATCGTCCGACCAACTGCCGTGTGCCCGACAGATCCGGGTGGACGAGGCGTGCGATCGCGGGATCGTCGATTGACGGGGCGGCGGTCAAAAATGGCCCCACCGGGAAAGGTCGATAGGATAGCTCCCCGGCGTGCTCGTCATCATAGCTCGGCGCTGTCGCCCAGCCGGTAAGTTCGAAAAGCGGTGCGTCGTCCTCGGCACCGGCGGCGTCCGGGACGGGTTCCACCGCTGGGAGCGGAGCCGGCACGCGTTCCAGCACCGCCGCAATATCGTCCTGCGTCAGGCTCGCAACACGCACCGGCGCCGAATTGGCCCGCACTGGAAGCGGCGGCGCTGCTGGCGTTGCGGCCTTGGCCATCAACGCCGCTTCGGCGTCATCATCGCCCTGCGGTGATGCGGGCACAACGGGCGCCGGCAGCGCAGCGCGGTTGAGATCTGCCGGCTCGCCGTCCAGTGCTGCGAAGATTTCGTCATTGGTCCGCACCTCCGGCTCGGACCACTTTGGCGTCGCTCGCGCGGCTTCAGGCGTTGGTCGTGATGCGGTCGGACGGGACGCAGCGGGGCGTGGCGCAGCTGGGCGTGGTGTTGGTGTCAGCGCCGCTGTGACAATTCGTTCCCCGCCACTCTCGCTGGCCTCACGTCCGGCCGGTGCGGCCGCAACCACGCGCCCGGCGGCTGAGGGTTTTGGAATCGACCACGTGCGCGGTGTCTTCGTGTCGAGGCTGGCGACGGCAGTTGTTGCGCGCCGTCCGGGCGGACGACGCGACGCCTCGAACGCAACGACGCGGCGCAGCAATTTCTTGTTCCGCGCCCGGGCCTTGCGATAATCGGCTTTCGTCACAGCGCGTCCGCCGCGGGGAATGTGCTTGGACCGCCCCTTGGTCAGCAGCGCCAGCTCATCCCGCCCGATCCGCGGCCAGTGGCGCACCCGCCCGGTGTCGACATGCACAAACGGCAGCGCCGACGTCGGATAATAGCCGACCCCGCCGCGTTCCTTGACGAGCGCAGAGTAGCGCAGTCGCCGCACGGGCACGTCGGGGAAGTGAATGTCCGCCGCCTTGCCCACGACATGGCGACTGTTGCGGGCCTGCCCGCCGCGCGAGCGACGCAGGCTGTTGTTCGTCTTGCGCGAGCGATAGCCCGAGATCAGATGCACCGGTTTCTTCGAGCCGAGTTCGCTGTGCATCTCCCAGATGATGTCGATCAATTTCGGGTCCATCTTGGTCGCTTCGTTGCGACGCCAGTCCCGCATCACCCAATTGAGCTTCTTCATCGCCTTCGGCTGATATCTGCCGTTGCGTTTGTAGGTGACGGTCACCGTCTCCTTGTTGTGGATGTTGTAAATCGAGAGCACGCGGTTCGTGTCGGAGTTCGCCGCAAGCGGAGAGGCGGCAATCAACGCGCTCGCAGCGATCACCACAAGCAGACCGAGCCCTGCCATGCGCGCACCAGCGATTGTGCTGTTCAGTCCCTGCGGCACGCCAAGCTCCGGGCTCTCATCGGGGCGGTTGCGTCCGGGCGCCACCGCGCACCTTGCCACCCCGTACACTGATCGTCGGCCAATCAGCACCATCCACGCCATCGATTAAGACCGCGTTAACCCATCGATATCAGTGGCTTGATTCGCCACCGACCAAGTGTCATGCGCCGCAACAACGGCAGAGGTTGGGCGGCTCGTTCGTTGCCGGAACGCAGAACGGCCGACCCCTCGGGATCGGCCGTCGAAGCGTCATGCAACGAGGAGAGGTCGGGCCGCTCAGTTCAGCCCGAAGATGTTATTGATCCAGAAGCCGTTGTTCTTCTTGCGGCGCGTCACCTGCGTGCGACGGACCCGCTTGCGTCCGGAAAGCGCGTTCTGCGCGATGTACGGCACCTTTTTGCCGGCAAGCGCCCGTGAAATGCGGTTATCGTGGCGGTAGATGTCGCTCAGGACACGCACCTCACCGTCCTCGCCATCAGCGCGCGCCGTGAAATACGTGATGTGCACCGGCACCTTCTTCTCCAGGAAGACAGTGCTGCGCTGGCCCCCGGCGAGGCGTGCACCAACAGTCGCGCGCGAGATCCCCTGATCGTTCGCCAGCAGGATTTCAGCAAAGCGCCGCGGATCGCGCACCCGCACGCAGCCATGGCTGTAAGCGCGGCGCGTCCGATTGAAGAGGCTCTTCTTCGGGGTGTCGTGAAAGTAGATCGCGTGCTTGTTCGGAAATAGGAACTTCAGCTTGCCGAGCGCATTGCTCGGACCCGACGGCTGATAAATGTTGTAGCGCGCCATGTTTGCCGTCGACCAGTCGACACTGCCCGGATCAATGTACCGTCCGCCGCGCTGCACCCGCAAGCCCTTGCGCCGAATCGCACTCGCCGACCGCAGATCGAACTCCTTGATCGACGGCGGCACATACCAGCGCGGGTTGAAGACAATCTTTTCCATCTCGTCGGAAAACGTCGTCGTCTGGTTCTGGTATTTTCCGACGACGACGCGCTCGGTGTGAATGATCTCGCCATTCTTGACGATGTAGAACCGATAGTCCGGAATATTTGCCCAGACGTAGTAGTCGCCGAGATCCTGCGGCATCCACCGCCAGCGCTCCATATTCACCAGCAGACGCTTTTTCAGCGCGACACCGTCCCCGTTCAACGCCCGACGCGTGCCCGAGCCGACGATCCCGTCAACTTTTAAGCCGTTCTTTTTCTGGAAGGCGCGCACAGCATCATTCAGTGGATCGCCGAACGTTTGCGCCAGCCGTTTCGCCGCGCGCTCTCGCTGTGCCGCGACGATCGCTGGATCGGCAGCCTCGGCCTCACCCTCAGCATCAGCGTTGTCGGAAACCAGCTCGGGCTTCGGTTGCGGCGCTGGCACGCCGAGGCGCTCGCGCAGCAACGCGACCTGAGGATGCCGCGTGCCCTTGCGGAGTGTCGGCCCGCCCGGAATGGTGACCCGATCCGGGGCGCCGTCGCCCTCGAGCAGCGCAAGGTAGCGCGCGCGCAGACGCTTGAACTCGGGGTGCTGTGGTTGCAGTCCGCGCAGATACGCATCAGGTGTCGGGTTCGACGCCACACCGGCTAGAACGTCTTTTGGCGCGACCGGATACGCCCCGCGATCCAGGTAGGCGCTCAGTTTGCGCGGGTCGATCCGCCCCCCGCGCGCGTGCACGGCATAGCTCAGCACCGCCCGCGTCATCGTCAATTCATCTCGTACGAGCGCTTCGGCTCCGAGCGCCGTGCGGCCAATTTCCGGCAACCGAAACGCCGACGGATCGAGCCCATACGTATCCGCTTTGCTGATCTCGTCGGCCGCCCGCAGCGCGGCTTCTCCCAGCCGCTGCTCCGTGATCCAGATCGGGCGAAAATCGCGCGCGGCATAAAACGCCTTCATCGCGCTGATCCCGTCCGCCTCCGCGCGCGCCGGCAGCGCGGCGAGCTGCGCCTCGAGTGCCTCCGCCACCAGCACATCATGCGTCAGCAAACGGTGCGGCGCGCCTGGTTCAACCGCCAGAGCCTGCGTCGCGCCGTGTCCTGCTGCGACCATCAATGATGCGCCGACGAGTGTGGCTCGGAGAGTCCGCATGGGTTTGTTCCTTGTTGAGATCGCCGCGGACCCTACGTGACGTCGGTGTGCAAAACCAGTCGCCGCACACGCTTGTGAGCCGCGTTTTCCGGGCGGATTTCGCTTTTGAGCACAAGTGTTGCGGCTGTGCATAACTGCATGCGCAACCCGTCGTGATGGCGCGGCAGGACGCCGGCCGACCGCGGATACAACGCCGCCGCACGCCTCTTTAAGAAGGCATGCGGCGGCGTGGGCCGTACTGGTTGCGACGACAGTGCGGCAGACCGGATGGTCGCGCGATGGGCGATCAGCTCGCGCGGGCTTCGAGGCCGTAGTCTTTCATCTTACGGTAGAGCGTCGACCGCCCAATGCCGAGGCGGTCGGCGACTTTCGTCATGTGGCCGCGGTAGCGCCCGAGCGCCAGGCGGATCATATCGGCCTCGATGGCTTCAAGTTCACGGATTTCGCCTGCGTCGTTCACCGCGGGGATGCCCAGGGATGATGTGCCAGGCTCCGCCGGGACTTCCATCGTCGTCGGAATGGCGTTTTCAGCGCCCAAAAGGGCCGGACCTTCGAACGCCGCCTTGTCACCGACCTGCGCCGGCGCGGCCGGCACTTCGGCCTGATAGCCTTCGACGTGCGTTGCGATCTGCGGGAAGTCGGCGACCTGCAACTGCGTGTCGTCAGCCAGCACGACGGCACGGAAAATCGTGTTCTCGAGCTGGCGCACGTTGCCCGGCCAGCTGTAGGCCATCAAGAGTGCGAGCGCCTGTTTCGCGATGCCTTCGACCCGCTTGCCCTCTTCGGCGGCAAACTTCGTGATGAAATGTTCGACGAGGAACGGCACGTCGGCCATGCGCTCACGCAGCGGCGGCACCCAAACCGGGAAGACGTTGAGGCGATAGTAAAGGTCCTCGCGGAACTTCCCCTCTTTCACGAGCTGGATCATGTCGCGGTTCGTCGCGGAGACGAGCCGGAAGTCCACCTTCACGGATTTCTTCGAGCCGACCGGGTCAACCTCGCCTTCTTGCAGCGCACGCAGCAACTTGACCTGCACGTCGAGTGGAAGTTCGCCCACTTCGTCGAGGAACAACGTTCCCCCGTCAGCTTCCTGGAACTTGC
>JBCBXF010000186.1:0-6372 GCA_039816705.1 Pseudomonadota bacterium
CGCTTGCGAAAGCCGAGGGTGCGGACAGCTCACTGGTCAATTTCGCAAGCGCATCATAGGCCGCGACAGCTTCCGCAGTCTTGCCGGCCTGCGCCAACTCACCGGCTAGGCGAAACCGTGCCAGCGCCTTGTATCCGGATGGTCCGTCCGTCGCGAGCTCTTCCAGCGTGGCGCGCGCCTCATCACTCTTGCCATCTTCACTAGCGACAACCGCGCCCTCAAACCGGGCCCCTGCTTCGCTCGCCTGCTTGAGCGCGTAGGCCTGATACGCCTGCCAGCCGGCCACACCCGCGACGATGCCAATCGCGGCACCGACGATTGCAATGCCATAGCGTTGCCAGAACGCTGTCGCCTTTTCGCGGCGCAGCTCCTGCTCGACTTCGCGGAATACGTCCCCTTCGACCATGGGTCGTCTCAGCCTTGCTGTCGTGATCCCCGTCGCAGGCCGCATGCCTTGTGCGCCGGTGCGGGAATTCATGAAAATCTTGGCGTGCGCTATAGGGCGCGACGGATTGCGGGGCAAGCCGCGCGACGCTGTAGTTGCACTGTGACCACCGTGGACAGGCAGACGCGGCGTGAATCACGCTGACCTTTCAGTCGTCCTTGAGGGCGTATGTTTGCGCCGCACTTGGAAATGTCCGCGCACGAACTTCGCCTGCATAGTCCTCGATTGCAGAGCCGATAGCGTCCCCGACCGTTCCGAACTTTTTCACGAATTTCGGCACCCGTGGGCTGAGGCCCAACATGTCTTCCATAACGAGGATTTGACCGTCACACGCCGCAGACGCACCAATGCCGATTGTGGGAATGGCGATCTGCTCTGTGATCCGTGCAGCAAGCGGCTCGGCCATCGCCTCGAGCACGACGGCGAAAGCGCCGGCGTCAGCCACAGCCGCCGCATCCGCCTCGATTGCATCCCACTGCGGCTTGCGGCGCCCCTGCGTCTTGAACCCGCCCAGCACGTTCACCGACTGCGGCGTCAAACCGATATGCGCCATCACGGGGATGCCGCGCTGCACCAGATAGTCGATGGTCTCCGCCATGCGTGCGCCGCCTTCGAGTTTGATCGCGCCGCAGTCCGTCTCCTTCATCACCTGCGCTGCATGGCGAAATGCGACAGGCGGGCTCTCTTCGTAGGTGCCGAACGGCATGTCGACGACGACGAGCGCTTTGCGGGATCCGCGAACGACCGCCTTGCCGTGCATGATCATCAGGTCGAGCGGCACGGGCACGGTGCTCTCATAGCCATGCATCACCATGCCAAGCGAATCGCCGACGAGGAGAAAATCAACATGCGGGTCGGCGAGCGCGGCCGTGTGCGCATGATAGGCCGTCAGCGAAACAATCGGCGTGTCACCTTTGCGTGCCGCGATTTCCGGCGCAGTGATCCGCCGCGTCGCGTTTTGAACGCTCATCCGCTCACCCCACCAACGCGACGCCGATGATCGCGGCGTGACCCCACACCATTGTCACGCCATAGATCGCAAGCCCGGCAACGAGCGCGATGATGTCATTGCGCACTGGCCCGATTGTCGGGGTTCTGCCCGCTGCGCGATGGCGCCGCTTCACTGAGATCAGATCGATAACGCCATAGGCGAGGAAACTGCCAAACAGCAGCAACGAGCCGAGATCACCATTTGCGATCAGATGTGCGAGCGCCCACAGCTTCACGCCGAGCAACATGGGATGAGGAATTGCCTTGCGCAGCGTCCCTGGCAGATACGCCGCAATCATCAGCGAAAACACCGGCAGCATCAGCACAAACGCGACAGCCCGCGTCCAGCGGGGTGGGTCCCAGAGCGCGACGTAATCCATCGCCCCGTATCCCCGCGCCATAAGGATCATGCCAATGAGTGAGGCAAGCGCAAAGCCGAGCAGATAGCGCTGCTCGCCGCCGAAGGCCTGCACCAAGCGCGCGCGCAGTGTGCCAATGAGCGGAAGGGCATGAGCAAAGAAAAACAGCCCGATCCCGGCCACGAGTTGTCCCATGTCACCTTATCCTCCCGTATTGCAGCGATGTCCGCTGCCGGTGCTGCAGTCGTGCGCCGACCATGGGGCATTGACCCACCCGCAGACGCCACGCACGTTATCGCCGTATGGAATGACCACGTCCACACCAAGTACAAAAGGAGGTGGGTATGGCAATCGACGCCGCGGCAGCAAAGCTGCGCCTTGAGGAACGGCAGGCTGAACTCGAGAGCCTGAGCGCGCTTGCCGCGGACGCACGGGACACGGTGGCGTTGGATCAGCAATCGGTCGGCCGGCTTTCGCGCATGGACGCCATGCAGCAGCAGGCCATGGCCGCCGCGACCGAGCGCCAGCGCATTGCTGAACTCTCACGGATCGAAGCTGCTTTCGTTGCGATCGAAGATGGCGAGTATGGCTTTTGCGAGCGGTGCGGGGAGGAGATCGCAGAAGCGCGTCTGGCGATTGACCCGAGCATCGCAACATGCGTCCGTTGTGCCAAGTGAGCCGCGACGATTGCCCGTCATCCCACAGTCAAACGCACGTCATCCACCTTCAAAGGCACAGCCGATTTCCTCCTGAGTTGCGCAACGGAGTTTATTCATGATCCCTTCATCACAGGCGCAGCACGGTACTGGTCCCGCCACGCCAACTTTGTAAGTCCGTCACGCAATCAGGAGCGCATCCCAATGGCATCCCCAACGCACCGCCCACCTCACGCCGTCGTTCGCCGCGCCGCCGCAGCACTCGTCACGATGGGTTTGCTCGCCCCTGCGACCGCCAGCGCCGAGACCTTCACGTGGCGGGCGTGGGCTGACAATGATCCATCAAACGGCGGGCGTTACACCGCACGTCTCGTTCAGTCCGTGCCGGAAACGGACAACGTTGCATTCACCGCCGTATGTTCGACGCGCGGACAGAATGCGATCCTCACCTACAACACGACCGGCCTGCGCCAGCTCAAGGATGTGCGGGTTTCGTTTTACCGCAAAGGCCGGGAAGTTCTCGTCAAGCAAGGGCAGGTCTATCGTCCGCGCAGCAGCGAAGGCGTAAGCGGCATTCTGTTCCAGACTGAGACGAATGACGGGCTCTGGAATGTGCTCTCGCAGGGACGTTATCTCCAGTATGAGATTTCAGGTCTCGGCAAGGCCGGCATCCATCTGAAGAACGCTGCCCGCGCTGTCGCGACATTCCAGGGGGAGTGCGCCGCCATCCAGAACGCGACGGAAAATTTCTCCGGCGGGGAAAGCAGCAATCCGGAAAACAACGTTGCGGCGTCGTCGAGCTGCAACGGCTTCGGAAGTCTTGTCTCGCTGGATACCCGGAAGAGGGTCTCCATCCGCTTCGTCAACAGCTCCGGCGCGCATCGCAGCGTGATGTGGATCGATTACAACGGCCAGCCGAAGCACTATCGCGATCTGGCGCCCGGCCAGTCCTACGTGCAGCAGACGTTCGTCGGTCATCCCTGGATGTTCACCGATGGCCCGGGTAACTGTAAAGAGATTTTCATCCCCTCCGGCGGCGTCGCAAAAACCTTCACCCTCACGTTCGCGCGCTGAGCGTCCATCCACACACCATCGCATGACGCCGCTTGCTGGCCGCCCCCTTCGCCCGGCACAGTGTCCACATGTCGAATCACACACAGCGCAGCGCCGCACAACGTGCCAACCGGCCCCAACTCGTACGTGATGGGGCGGGCGCTGACCGCACTATGCCGGCGGATGATGAACTGCGTGACGCGCTGGAAGGCTTGCTGAAAAAGGCGCGCCGCGTGAAACGCGCCCGCTTCGAGGCGCAGCTCCGTTTCGAGGCGAAAAACCGGGCAAGCATCGTTGCGCTCACCCTCGTTTCCATCATGGCGATTTCGATTGAGATGTACGGCGGCACACATCAGTCGATGCCAGAATTTGCCGCGCTCCGCCCGTCGCTGGATTTCATGGCGTCGGCGATGTCGCTGCTCGTGCTTGCGTTCGGTTTTATCGTCGCGCTCGGCAGCTATCAGGACAAGGCGTTGCGGATGCAGGCGTGTGCGCTGGATCTGACCCGACTGGCGGATGAGATCGCGATCATGAAGTCAGATCGACAACTCAACCGAGCGGCGATCTTTGCCTATGCCGAGCGCTACAACGACATCATGCAGCAGTGTCCGTACAACCATTCTGACGTCGATTTCGCCAAGGCCACGATACGCAGCGATGCACCGATCATCGACAAGGCACGCGTCACCATGAGCTACATCATCGATGTCTGGGGGATTCATCTGTTCTTCGTGACGATCCTCGCCAGCGCCTGGGCCGTCATCATGTGACGTGTCGACGGCGCCGCGTCGGCTTCAACCCGCGCTCCCGACATCGTCGTGGTAGATCGGCGCATACCCGCATGTCGCATCCGCAGCCGCCGGGACGGAAATCGCGTCGCTGAACAGGTCTCCATCCTCGTAAAAGTAGCTGATCGTCGTGTGGAATTTTCTGGTCATCGGCGCATCGGCTGTGTCCAGTACGCTGCCTGTGGTGGTGACGAGACTGGCGAGTTCCCGTCGTGCCAGCGATTTCTTCAAGTCCCGATCGTCCATGATGTCCGCCAGCACACCGACCGCAATTGGTCGTAGACGGTGGCCGATCCAGTTGCGGATCGATGGGCGTTTCGCGACCGCGGCCTTTGAAACTTCCAGCAGTCGCAGGTCACGCGTGTGGCTCAGCGCACGCGGTACCGGGCAGTGACGCACCGAGACCGCAAGGTTGCGCAGCATCAGGCTTGTCGGTGTCCATCCGAGATCACGGAGCTGGCGCTGTCGCTCGATGTTGGGCCGATCCTGCCCGCGCTCCCAACGCGATACCGTGCGCTGGGAAACACCGAGCAGTGTGGCCAGCGCCTGCTGCGTCAGCCCGAACCGCGCGCGATACTGGCGGATCACGGCACTCCAGTTTTCCGGCATGAGCTGCCTCCCACCTGATGCGGCCTGTGTGCGCCTCTCCCAGACGCCTTTAGACGTTGTTTGAAAAAAGTATGGCGATTATGCCGAAGGGACGGCTCGGTGCGAGCCTTTAGGGGAGGGTGCGTCACATTTGGGGGTGATGTGTCCGCTCCGGTTGGCAAAGCGGCGGGGAATTGGGGCCCCGCCGCTGCCAACTAACAACGCCCCGACCAGTCCGATACTGAAGCCGCTATCCGTCTTGTCGCAGATGGCGGAAGGCGGTTTCGCATGCATGAACCAGCAGGCCGGCCACCAATCCCCAGAACGCCGCGCCGATCCCCCACGCACTGATGCCGGATGCTGCGACGACGAACGTCGCGATTGCCGCAAAGCGGTCTGCATCGTTCGCCAGTGAAGCGGAGAGCGAGGCAACGAGCGGCCCAATGAGCGCGAGGCCTGCAACCGTGATGATCAGCGCATCCGGATAGCTCGCGAAGACCGCAACGACCCATCCGCCGATGAGCGCGAGACCGGCGTATCCGGCCGCATAAAATGGTCCGCACAACCAGCGTTGCTCGGGATCTGGATGCGCGTCAGGCCCAGTACAGATCGACGCCGTGATTGCTGCGAGATTCGAGGTATGCCCGCCGAAAGGTGCACTTGCCAAAGACGCAAGGCCCGTCACGCCCAGCGCCGCGCTCACCGGCGGGTCGTACCCATCGCCCCGCAGTACAGCCAGTCCCGGCAGGTTTTGCGAGGCCATGGTCACCAGGTAAAGCGGGAGCGCGAGCCCGATCAGCGTTTGCGGGTCGAAAATAGGTGCGATGACCGCGAATTGAGTAACGCTCAGCGCAGGCAACGGCCCGGCCAGCCCGAGAAGATGCGAAAGCGCCATCCCGACCGCGAGCACGATAAGGACAGCGCCAAACGGAGAGATGAGCCGCAATATCACGAAGCCGGCGATCAGCGGCAGCACGAGGGCCGGGAGCCCACTGGCTTGCGGAACCAGCGCCACAACAAACGCGAACAACACACCGGCCAGCATCGCCGACGCGATCGCCGTTGGAATGCGTGCAACGAGTGAGCCGAGCGGACGGATGAGTGCCGTCGCGAGGATCAACAGCGCCGCGAGAATAAAAGCGCCGACCGCAGCGTGCATACTGATGCCACTGGTTGTCGCAATCAGCGCTGCCCCAGGTGTAGACCACGCGGTGACGATCGGCATGCGATAGCGCACGCTGAGCATGGCGCTCGTCACACACATCGCGATGCAGAGCACGCCAATCCATGATTCCGTCTGCCGGGCATCCGCGCCAACCGCATCGGCTGCTGCGAGGATCACCGCGACCGAGCCGGCGAAGCCGACGAGCACGGCAACCAGTGCGGAAAGAACGACGGACGCCCGCATTCAGTCCGTCGCCGCGAGCAGGGCGAGGAGCAGAGTTAGGATCACCGCGCTGGTCAGTTGAACACGCAGCCGACCGTACCATGCG
>JBCBXF010000187.1:0-6340 GCA_039816705.1 Pseudomonadota bacterium
GTCAGATCTTCCGTGCGATGATGAACATGCGCCGGCAGGGCGTTCGCGGAGGCGGTGGCTTGCGAAGGGTGGTCGTCAAAATCAGAGTGGACAAGGACGGTGGTCATGCCGCGCGCGTGGGCCGGCGCGAGATTATGCGGCAGATCCTCGAACATCGCGGCGCGTGACGGATCGACGTTATGATCAGTGAGAAACTGCTCGAACGCTTTGTCCTCCGGCTTCGGTACATAGTTGGCTGCCTTGATGTCGAAGACGCCATCGAACGCATCAAGAATACCAATCTTTCCTGCGACGCCTTCGGCATGGGCCACTGATCCGTTGGTGTAGATCAGCTTTCGGCCGGGCAGCGCGCGGATCGCAGCACCGAGTTCTGGATTTTCCTCCAGACGCGAGTGATCGATGTCGTGGACGAAGGAGAGAAACTTATCAGGCTCGAGATCATGCGCCTGCATCAGCCCAGACAGTGTTGTGCCGTATTTGAGGTAGTAGTCGTGGCGAATGCGCTTGGCTTCGGCGAGATCGACGTTGAGGAACTCTTTGATGAACGTATTCATCTTGTCAGAGACGAGTTCGAAGAGATTGCAGCTTGATGGATAGAGCGTGTTGTCGAGATCGAAGACCCAAATGTCCGTTCTGGCAAAATCGCTCATGCGTCGCGCCTCAAAAGTGTACCGGCGCCATGGACGGTGAGCAGTTCGAGCAGCACAGCGTGGGGCACCTTTCCGTTCAGGATCACGACAGCCTCCACGCCTGCCTCGATCACGGAGAGACAACTCTCGATCTTCGGGATCATTCCGCCGGAAATCGTTTCGTTCGCGATGAGTGCGCGCGCTTCCTCGGCGGTCAACTCGGCGACCAGTGAACCGGATTTGTCGAGCACACCAGGCACATCCGTGAGCAGAAGAAGTCGTTTGGCCTGCATCGCAGAAGCGAGTGCTCCGGCAAACGTGTCTGCATTGACGTTGTAGGTCGCGCCATCAGGACCGCTCGCTGTCGGCGCGATCACAGGGATCAGATCAGATCGCGTCAGAATGTTGACGACGTGCGGATCGACCGTTTCAGGCTCGCCGACAAAGCCGAGGTCGACCGCCTGCATGAGGTTTGACTCCGGGTCTGGCGCTTCGCGGGTCAGCTTGCGCACGCGCATCAGGCCGCCATCCTTGCCGGAAATCCCGACTGCGCGGCCGCCTTCCGCATTGATCGCCGCGACGATGGATTTGTTGATCGAGCCAGCCAAGACCATTTCGACGACGCTGATTGTGTCGCCATCGGTCACCCGCAGGCCGTCGCGAAACTCGCTCTTGATCTGCAGCCGGTCGAGCATCCCGCCGATCTGCGGTCCGCCGCCGTGCACGACGACCGGGTTCACGCCGGACTGCTTGAGAAGCACAATGTCGCGGGCAAAGCGGGACGACAGCTCGGCGTCGCCCATTGCATGACCGCCGTACTTCACGACCACCGTCTGGCGGTCATAGCGTTGCATATGTGGCAACGCTTCGGACAGCAATTCGGCCTGGGTCTGGGCATCAATGTGTTGAGACATGGTGGTGCCGAAGTTGTGACGATTTCGCGGGCGACGTCTCAATCCGGGTGAGGTCCAGTAAAGTCAAGCGAGCTGACGTGCGAGCGCGATCTACAAGTGCACATGACATACGCTCGGGCGGCCGACTACCAGATGGCGTATGCAACCTGACATCGTGTTCGCTTGCGTTCTTGTCGCTGCCCAATTTTTGGTTCAAGGCTGACGCACCGCAGATCGAGATTGTCGAGGTGCAGCGCTGGAGAGGCGTGCCACGACTGACAGTGTCCGCGGCGTTCATGGGGTGGCCGTGCGTATGAATGATGTGGCGCGACAGGAGCTCGGCTGGGTCCGCCTCAGCCGTCGGCTGACCGATACCGTAGCGCGTGCCGCCATGTTTGCCGGTGAGCAGCAGCACGGTGAAGTCACGCTGGATCATCTTGTTCTCGCGCTGGTCGATGACACCGACGCGGCGCGGGTGCTTGAAGCGAATGGCGTCAACGTCGCCCGCTTTCGCGATTTCACAGCCCGTTACCTTGCTGCGGTGGAGAGCATTCCGGCGGTCGAAACGCCGATGCCTGACGCCGCGATGCACCGGATTTTCGATGTATCCTCGGCGGCAGCGCAATCGTCTAATCGCGATGAGATCGATGGAGCGCTTGTTGTTGCCGCGATCATTGGTGAGGGCACGAGCAACGCCGCATTGATGCTGCGCCAGCACGGCCTGCGGCTTGATGATGAGGTGAGCGAGGCTGACCCGAGAGATCTTGAGGCGTCGTCAGAGGCGCCGTTTGCTGCTCATGGAGCCGAGTTACCTGCTTCGGCGACGCGCGAAGACCTGAGCGACGTGCATGCCCTACTCTCTCAACCGATCGTCTCCCGAAGAGAGGCTATCACGGCGCCGCAGCCGCCTCGGGCATCCAGCCCCGCGACGCCTTATCAGACGGTCCCGGCACTGGAGACGCCGACTTTGACACGGACCCGGCTACGACAGCCGGCGCCGCGCCGGCAGGTCAATGGCAGCGGACATTCGGCTGCGCAGCCGACACCAAAAGCTGTCATCCAGCCAAACATTGCGCCGCCGAATGGTCCAGCGGGACCGGCAGTCGATGCGTCGGTCCGATCGGTAGGTTCAGCGCCTGCGTCCGTGGCTGCTGTCACACCGCCGCCAGTGCGTGCCACCGCGGACGCTCCGGTTGCGCCGCCGCCGCGTCCCTTTCCCTCGCCCCCGTTCCCTGAAACGCCGACATCCAAGCCCACGTCGAGATCTGGAATGGGAGACGCACCGTCGCGGATTTCTCCGCCACCTGCCCCGTCGGTTTCTGGTGAGGTGGATGATTGGGACGGAGCGGATGACCCGGTCAGCACGGTCGACGGCGTGGTGCAGCTTGAGGACAATATCCTCACGGAGATTATTCCTTCGAAGGTACGGCTCGGTGTGACGGAGCGGGTCGAGATCCGCGTGATGAACGCCGATATCGACGAGTTGACCGGGCAGTTCGAGGGCCGCGATCTTGCGATCAGTGGAGCGTCGCTGGTCTCGCGGTCGCTCAGTCTGCGACTGCGGTCGCCGTCCGGCAGCTTCACCATCGAACCGCGCTCGCCGGAGGTGCAATGGTTTGAGCCGAATGCAGCACCGGCAGACGACGATTCCACCAGTTGGCGCTGGCAGATCACGGCCACGAAATCCGGCGTTGGTCGGCTGCAGCTTTTCGCAACGGCGCGCATCGTGACACGTGATGGTGTCGTGCTTCAGACGGCGTTACCGGAGCAGATGGTCGAGGTGCGCATTGTTCGTGGTGTCGGAGCCGTCATGCAGCGGCTGTTTGCGCTCGGTTTGTTTTTCGCCGGAGGGCTTGTCCTCGGTTTGGCGGCGCGACCGGCCTATCGGTTTCTTCTACCGTTCATTGAATAGCTGTTAGGTCCAACCTGATCTGGCGCGATCCGATCTGCGGCGGTTTTGCACAAATGTTTCTTCCCGTTGCGGACGTTAAACCATCGTTAACCACGCGATCGCTACAACTGGCATGGTCGTGTGATGCAGCGTGGTGAAACAATGTCGAACAAAACTGTCGGTCAACCCAATGTCAGCACAGCCTCTGTCGGCGATGTCGGCACAGTGCTGCGCGCGATCGAAACCGATGCGGGCACGGGACGTGCCGCTTCGGTTCTTGCAGAGACGGCTGCTAAGCGCGATGAAGCGATCATGTGCCTTCGGTTGATCGCCGGGCTCAATCCGTCGCTGCGTGAGAAGGCCGAAAAGACGATCACCGAGCTTTCCAAGATCCCGTTTCCAGCCACGGACGAGCACTGATTTTTTTTCTGTCGTTCGTGCGCAATGATGGGCGCTGAAGTGATTGATCTGTTGATCAGGCTTGTTCTTCTAGCAGCGCTTTGATGGTTGCGCGCAACTCCGGGATACCGGTCTTTTTCTCCGACGATGTCAGAAGCGGCTCCGGGTAGGCTGCAGGGTGTTTCTTGAGGGCCGCGCGCGTGCGCTGGAGCAATGCATTGGCGCCCGTGTTCCCGGCTTTTCCGCGCAGCTTGTCGGCTTTTGTCAGCACGATCTGGTATGACACGGCCGATGTGTCGAGCAGTTGCATGATCTCGACGTCGTTGGGTTTCAAGCCGTGCCTCGCGTCGATCAGCAGGAAGACGCGACGAAGCGAAACACGCCCGCGAAGGTAATCCTTGATCAGCTGTGTCCAGGTTTCGACCTTGCTGCGTGAGGTGCGAGCGTAGCCATAGCCTGGCATGTCGACCAGATAGAGTGCGTCGCCAATCCCGAAGAAATTAATCTCCTGTGTGCGGCCCGGTGTGTTCGAGGTGCGCGCCAGATTGTTGCGGTTCGTCAGCGCGTTCAGCAGTGATGACTTGCCAACGTTTGATCGTCCGGCGAACGCGACTTCCATCCGATCCGGCGGTGGCAGTGTAGCAACGGAGACGACGCCTTTCAGGAAGGTGCACTCTTGCGCAAACAGCAGGCGACCCCGCTCAAGCTGAGCTTTTGTGAACTCCTCGGCTGAGCCAACGGACACAGTCTGCGTTGAGGCGGCAGCTTCCTCGTCGGGCGACGCTGTCATGGCTTGGTTGCCGCTTTTCGTTCAGACCAAAGCACGGTTTCGGCGATCAGGCGTCGCCGGTTGGTTTGCCCCGCTGCATCCAAGCCAGTGACTTGCGGATGTTGTCGAACAGCTCAACCTTCACGCCTTCGCGGGACATGATGATCCACTGCTGCGCGACTGAAAGAATATTATTCCATGTCCAGTAGATAACGAGGCCGGCCGGGAAAGACGCCAGCAGGAATGTGAAGAACACCGGCATCCACGTGAAAATGGTCTGCTGGATCGGATCCGTCGGGGCAGGATTGAGCTTCATTTGCACCCACATCGAGATTCCCATAAGCAAAGGCCAGACGCCGATCAGCAGGAATGCCGGGACGGCATAGGGCAACAGTCCGAACAGGTTAAAGATAGAGGTCGGATCGGGCGCTGAGAGATCCTGCACCCAGCCGAAAAACGGCGCATGACGCATCTCGATCGAAACGTACAGAACCTTGTAGAGCGCGAAGAATACCGGGATTTGCAGGAGGATCGGAAGGCACCCGGCCATCGGGTTGATCTTCTCCTTTTGATACAACTCCATCATCGCCTTTTGCTGGCGTGCTCGATCGTCGCCAAAGCGCTCCTTGATGCGTTCCATTTCCGGCTGGAGCTTTTTCATCCGCCCCATCGAGACGTATGATTTGTTGGCCAGCGGGAAGAAAAGAATCTTGATCAGAACGGTGACGAGCAGGATTGCGACACCGTAGTTTCCGATGACGTCATAGATATACTTGAGCAGCCAATAGAGCGGTTTGGTGATGAACCAGAAGTAGCCCCAGTCGACCATCAACGTGAAACGGTCGATCGACAGCTTGGTTTCGTAGGTGTCGAGGATGTCGGCGCGTTTTGCCCCGGCAAACACGTTGCCTGTGACACTCGCTTTGCCACCCGGTGCGATTGTCATGCTGCCGAGTGCATAGTTCGCCTGATAGTAGTTGGTGCCGCCAACGGCTGAGCCGACAATCTCGGCCTTGAATTTGCGCGTTTGATCCGGCACGAGCGCGGCGCTGAAATACTTGTCGGTGATGCCGACCCAGCCACCAGTGCCTTCATAGGCGGTGCGCTTCGCCTCGATGGCATCGTCGTAGTCAACCTCGACAAGACCATCTTCCTGAAAGACTCCGAGCAGCCCTTCATGGAGAATAAAGATGTTGTCGCCTTCCGGCTCACCGTGACGCGATATGAAGGCGTACGGGAAAAGAGATTGCGCGGTGGTGCCAGTGTTCTCAACGTCCTGTCGGATGGAGAACATGTAGTTGTCATCGACCGTGATCGTGCGCGTGAAGACCAGTCCGTTTGCACCCTCGTAGCGGAGCACAAGCGGGTTGGACGGCGTCAGGGCGCCGGTGCTGGTTTGCGTCCATTTGGTCTTTGAGTCGACGATAGAACCTGTCGTGCTCGCCCAGCCATGCTCGGCGAAGTAGGTATCTGGAGCGCCTACGGGCGAGAACACGGTAATCGGCGGCGCATCGTCAGCGGTTGTCGTGCGGTACTTTGGAAGTACAACATCGTCAATTTGCGCGCCGGTGAGGTTGATCGATCCTTCGATGGCAGGGGTTTTAATGGCAACCCGTTCGCTGGCTGCCAGCGCGGCTGCGCGGGTCCGTGACGGGCCTACGACGCCCGCCGGCACGCTCTGGCCGAGGCCCGTCGGAGCGGAGCTGACGTCGCCTGGGGGCGTGACAGCCGCAGGTGCTTTGCTGGTCGTCGTCGCGCC
>JBCBXF010000188.1:0-6318 GCA_039816705.1 Pseudomonadota bacterium
GGCTCTCGGGCTCGAGGACCTGCCACAAGACACTGATGCATTGCGCTCCCATCTGATCGATTTCATCGATGCGCGGGGCGTCGGTTATCCGCCGGCGTCGCGGATCGAGGGTCTGTTCGAGATGTATCTCCGACTGCGCCTGTTGGAGGATCCGCAGATGCGCGAGGGGTGGGACGTCAATCTGGTCTGGCTCGAGCGCTATCTGCCGCCGCCCGGAGCCCTTGGCGTCGCGCACGCGCGGTTCTATCATCTGCCCGACCAAGAGAGCACACGCGCCGGAATACCCCGGCTCGGGCACGCCGCCTGACCGTCGACCTCACTCGCCACTCGCCGAAAGACTTCCTGCCATGTCGTCACGCGCCTTGCCGAACGAGCTCGTCGCGCATGCGCGGGAGCAGATCGAAAAGGGATCGAAAAGTTTCTCCGCCGCCTCGAAGCTCTTCGACAACGAGACGCGGGATGCGGTGCATCTACTTTATGCGTGGTGCCGGCATTGCGACGACGAAATTGACGATCAGGATCTCGGGTTCGCGCGAGGGTCAGAGCATACGGATCCGGCGGCTGTGCTCGCAACGTTGCGTGCGGAGACCCTTGCGGCACTAGGCGGTGAACCTTCGCAGGCGCCGGTCTATCGCGGGTTGGCCCATGTGGCTGAGGCATACGACATTCCCCGGAGCGATCCGATGGCGCATCTCGATGGATTTGAGATGGACGTTGCGGAACGTCACTACGAGACGATCGAGGAGACGCTTGCCTATTGCTACCATGTCGCCGGGGTTGTCGGCGTGATGATGGCGCGGATCATGTTGCAGGGCAGCGGAGAAGAAACACGCGATACGCTGAACCGGGCAAGCGATCTCGGGATCGCGTTTCAGCTGACAAACATCGCCCGTGACGTGATGGATGATGCGGCGATCGAACGGGTGTATTTGCCTGCATCCTGGCTGCGCGCGGCCGGCCTTGACGAAGTGAGCCCGGCGTCCATCGCTGCGGAAGAAAATCGCAGCGCTGTGCTCAGGGTCGTTCATCGTCTGCTTGATCTGGCGGACTGCTATTATGACAGTGCGGCTGTTGGCATCCCACGATTGCCACGCCGCGCGGTGGCCGCGATCGCGGCGGCCCGCAATATCTATCGTGACATTGGAACCACGTTGCGGGCACAGGGAGATGACGCGTATCGCGCGCGCGCTTCGACGACGGGTGCGCGCAAACTGCTCCGCGTGACGCAGGGCATTGGGCAAGCCCTTTGGTTCCAGGGCCTGCCGCAAGTGTCTGATTCGACGCATGCGCGTGACGGCTTGTGGACGCGCCCAGAGGGATAATCGGTCCGCGCGCATTGAAGGTATTTCGTCAATGCTGTCGGATCCGCTTCACATCACGCCACGCCCGACGTTGGGCGTTCAGGCGGCAACGTCGCCGGGCCGAAAGATAGTCCCCGGCTGAGCGGTTATCCGGGTTCACAAGCGCGGCCTCAACGTCACCGCGCGCAAGACCGATATCCCGCAAGAGTACCTCATCCAGCTCCAGCAACTGACTGACTTCACGGCGCTCGGTTTGCCGCGCATGCGCCAACCTGAACACGCGGACAGCGCGGCGGTAGAGGCCGGTCAACGTCAGTGTCGGGCGTTGGATAGTCGTATCGATAGCGGTCATGAGCCTGTCCTCTCGTGCTTTATGTCGGGTGAGAACGTTGTGCCTTGCCCCTCCTGACAACGTTTTGGCAGGAGGAATGTCCGCTCCTGACACCGTGCTGTCAGGAGGGTTAGGCTAGAGCTTCCTGCTCAACGATGCAGCAGCACAGGACAAGCACATGCGACGCGCAGACCGGCTTTTCGAGATCATCCAGATCCTCCGGCGCCGTCGGCTCGTCCGCGCCCGCGATCTGGCGGAAGAACTCGAGGTTTCCGAGCGCACGGTTTATCGTGATGTTCGTGATCTCATGGCGAGCGGCGTGCCGATCGATGGCGAAGCGGGTGTCGGGTATGTGTTGCAGGCGGGATTTGATCTCCCTCCACTCATGCTGCGGGAGAACGAGATAGAGGCGCTCATGCTTGGCGCACGGATCGTCGAATCGTGGGCTGATCCAGAGCTTGCGGCCGCGGCGAGCGATGTGATCGCCAAAGTTGAAGCAGTTCTGCCGGAGAGATTGCGTCGCTACATGGCGGAGGTTGCGCTGCTGGCGCCGTCTGAACACTTCATGGAGCCGATTACATTCGCTTTGGCTGATCTGCGGCGGGCCATCCGCGAACGTTGTGCCGTCTCTTTCAACTACATCGACGTTGTCGGACATTCAACGACACGCACGGTTCGCCCGCTCTCGCTTGCGTATTTCGGGCCTGTGTGGCTGCTGGCCGCGTGGTGTGACCTGCGGTGTGATTTCCGCACCTTTCGGCTCGATCGGATCAGTGCATTCGAGGTCGCCGAGACTCACTTCCGCAACGAACCTGGCAAGACGTTGCATGACTTTTTGAAGCGGGATGACACATGGCGGCGCGGTGTTAAGGATCCGCTGCCCGAGCACGACGTGACGGAGGTGGACCGTGTTTGACCTCGTGATGTGGAAAAACATGTGATGACGCACGGAACCACGAAACCCACCTCGCGCCGCGGTCGACGTGCTCGCCTCGCCGATGCCGATGGCACGGCTCGCAGCGGCGACGTGCACCGCGTTGTCCCTTTGGGCTCTCGAGGCGGGGCATTCAATCCACTAAGCGACCATGAAGTCGGTGAAGTGCACGCGGCTGTACTCGACGTGCTGGCAACAATCGGGCTTGGAGACGCGCCGCACAGTATTGCTGAGCCGATATGTGCATGCGGCGGCTCGATAACTGAGGCTGGCCGCCTTTTGTTTCCCGCTACGCTCGTCGAGGAGATTATTGCCAAGGCGGCACGGCCGGTCACGCTGCATGGTCGCACGGACTTGCACACTCTGGAGCTCAGCCCGGGCCGGGTTTACTGCGGCCCTGGGGGCGCAGCACCGGAGATGCTCGATCACAGAACGCAGGCATTTCGCCCTGCTCGGCTGCAGGATGTATACGAGGCGGCAAGGGTGGTTGATGCACTGGAGCATACCCACTTTTTCGTCCGTCCGGTTGTGGCGCGTGACATCGAAGACCCGATGCGGATGGACATCGCGACTGCATATGCGGCGCTCACCGGTACGACAAAACCGGTTTTCGTGAGTGCGGCTGCCCCGGAACACGTCGATGCGATCGCGACGCTCTGCGCAGAGACCGTCGGTGGTGCCGACGTGTTTCGTGGCGCGCCGTTTCTCGCGCTCAACATCAATCACGTTGTGCCTCCGCTGCGCTTCGATCCGCACTCATGCGCCGTGATGATCGCGGCACTGCGCCATGGCATCCCGATGCAGATCAATGCGTTTGATCAGGCCGGCGCATCGAGCCCGGCGTCGCTTGCCGGGTCGCTCGTTCAGTCACTCGCTGAGTGTCTTGCCGGTCTCGTGGTCGCACATTGCATCGATGACCGGGCGGTCGGCATCATCGGGCCACGGACGCTTGTCGCCGATTTGCGCACGGGCGCCCTCACCGGCGGCTCTGGAGAGCAGGCGATCGCCACCGCGGCCGCAGCGCAAATGTGCCGTCACTACGGGCTTGCAAACAGCTGCATCGCAGGTGGGACGGACGCAAAACTGCCCGATGCGCAAAGCGGCTATGAGAAAGCCCATGCGGTTGCGCTCGCCGCGCATGCCGGATGCAATCTGATCACGCAGGCCTGCGGCGTACAGGCTAGCCTGATGGCGTGCGCGCTTGAGAGCTACGTGATCGACAATGACATGCTGGGATGCATTTTGCGCGGCGTCCGCGGCATGGAGATTTCTCGGGAGACGTTGGCGCAAGAGGTGATCGCGACGGCGGTTGGCGGGGACAATCATTTTCTCGCAGCGTCGGACACGTATCGGCGGATGAAAACGGACTATCTTTATCCCGATATCGCAGACCGCCGCTCGATCGCAGAGTGGCAGGACGCCGGGGCGCCCGATATCCGCACGACCGCGACGCGGCGCGTTGAGGACATACTTGCTGCTGCGCAACAGCCCTATATCGACGCCGCTGTCGATGCACGTCTGCGGGCGCGGTTCGATCTCCCGCAGCTGTTCTGACCAACGGGCCTCAGGCGGCGTTCATCTCAGTGCGTTGCTTGGCTCGCCATGGTCGCATGCCTCCTTTATAAGGCGGCAACGCATTTTGAGACGATGGAGCAGCGCACGTGTTGACGACAATCGGACTGGTCATTCTCGGGCTCGTAGGCCTCGTCGCGATGTGGCTGCTCGGGGCGTACAATGGACTGGTTGAATTGCGGCAACGCTGGCGGCAAGCATTCGCCGATATCGACGTGCAGCTCACCATGAGGCATGATCTCATCCCCAATCTCGTCGAGACCGTGAAGGGCTATGCCAAGCACGAGAAAGAGACGCTTGAGAGCGTCATTCAGGCGCGCAACGGGGCTATGAACGCACAGGGAACGGGTGAGCAGGCGGCAGCCGAAGGTAAGCTCACAGGCGCGATCAGTCGTCTGATGCTGCTGGTCGAGGCCTATCCTGATCTCAAGGCCAACGAAGGCTTTCAAAACCTCCAGCGTCAGCTTTCCGATGTGGAGAGCAAAATTGCAGCGGCCCGGCGCTTCTTCAACAATGTCGTGGCGGAATACAATACGGCGCGGGAGACCTTTCCAACCGTGTTGATAGCAGCGTCGCTGGGCTTCCCGCACAAGGAATTCTTCAAGGTGCAGGACGAGGATCGCGAGGTTGTCTCACGCGCACCGGAAGTGAAGTTTTAGATTTTTCTCCGGCGGGCGGCGGGCCGCGGCATGTTTCAGGCTTACGGGCTCTACTCTCACATCCGCGCTAACCGTATGCGGTCGGGTGTGTTGCTGGCCTGTTTTATCCTTCTGCTGATTGCACTGATCTTTTCATTCGGCCTCGTTATCGAGGCGCTCGGCGGCGGCACTTTCGATGCGATCTGGGATCGAGCGATCTCACGCTTTTCCCGCACCTGGTATCTCGGGCTTGTCGGCGCTGCGATCTGGTTTGTGATCGCGAACTTTTTTCACCGCTCGTTCACGAACTTCGCGACAGGTGCAGTGCCGGTCGCACGGTCCGATGCGCCGGAGTTTTATGCAACGCTTGAAAATCTCTGCATCACGCGCGGCATCACGATGCCAAAGCTCCAGATCATCGACACCCCGGCGCTCAATGCGTTTGCCTCCGGATTGCGCGAAAGCGACTATACGGTCTCGGTGACACGCGGACTTCTTGAGGTGCTGGACCGTGACGAACTGGAAGCGGTTCTGGCGCACGAGCTGACACACATTCGCAATCGCGACACCCAGCTGATGGTGATCGCGATTATCTTTGCTGGAATTTTTGCGTTCTTCGGCGACCTGATCATCCGGCGCTGGGATTTTCCTTACGGCTGGTCACCCTCCGGGCAGCGACGGCGGCCCAATGATGACGTCGGGCTCGGCCCCGGAGAAAGCCCGGCCGGACCTTTCACGCGCACACCGATCGGTTATCCAAGCCGTCGCGACAACCAGGGCGGAAACAATGCCGGCGCGATCGGTGCACTTATTGCCATCGCGATTGCCATCGCTATCGTCCTCATCACGTGGGGCGTGTCTGTGCTCATCCGCCTCGCGCTTTCGCGGTCGCGGGAGTATCTCGCCGATGCCGGTGCCGTCGAACTGACAAAGAACCCCGATGCGATGATCTCCGCCCTGCGCAAAATCGAGCGTAACGCGACGTTCGATGTCCCGTCCCGGATGGAAGCTTTCTTCATCGAGAACCCTTTAGCTGACCGGGTCACCGGCCTGCTTTCGACACACCCGTCGATGGATGATCGTGTGGACGCGTTGCGCCGTTATGCCGGTGGGATCGAAAAGCCGGCATCTGCGGGAGAGACAGGCGAAAGCGGAATGACGCCATGACTGCTGCCGACGCGCAAACCGTAACATTGCCTTGCGGTGAGGTTGTTCCGGCCTTTGGTGTTGGGACCTGGCGGATGGGCGAGGATGCGCGTCAGCGAGAAACGGAGGTTGAAGCGCTCACCTATGCTCTCGACCAAGATGTCCGCCTCATCGATACCGCCGAGATGTATGGCGAAGGCGGTGCCGAGGAGATTGTCGGTAGGGCGCTCGCCGGACGACGGGACGAGATGTTTCTGGTGAGCAAGGTCTACCCTCACAATGCGAGTGTCGCCGGCATGCGCGCCGCGTGCGAGCGCAGCCTGAAGCGGCTTGGGACAGATCGCATTGATCTTTATCTGCTTCACTGGCCGGGATCTGTTCCACTCCGCGAGACTG
>JBCBXF010000189.1:0-6231 GCA_039816705.1 Pseudomonadota bacterium
GGCAAGATCGCCATCGACTTCGAGGCCACGGGCCCGCCGGATCAGCAGGCGAAGATCTTCCCAGTCTGATGCGGTCATCTCCCCACAACGGTGCACTCAACAAGGCGCCAGAAAAATCTCCTGTTTTGGATACACTCTGATGTCACCCGCCGCGTCGATGCCCACTGGCCCCCGTCCTGCCGCCGTCTTGATCGTGATCCTCGCGGCGTGCGCGATCGCCGTGATCGGTTTTGGCTTGCGCTCGTCTCTCGGCCTGTTTCTCGAGCCGATGACGGAGGCCCGCGACTGGTCACGCGCCTCGTTCTCCCTCGCGCTGGCCGTGCAAAATCTCTTCTGGGGCCTTGGCCTTCCATTCGCTGGAGCGCTTGCTGACAAGATCGGCCCGGCCCGCGTCATTGCGTTTGGATCGCTTCTCTACGCGGCAGGTCTCACCGGGATGGCCTATGCGCCGAGCGAAAGCCTGCTGGTGATCAGCGCTGGCGTCCTTGCCGGCACCGGCATTGCGTTCACGGCTTTCACGCTTGCACTTGCCGCGATGGCTCGCGTCGTCGGCCCGTCGCGTCGATCGCTGGCTCTGGGGCTCGGCACGGCAGCCGGGTCGTTTGGCCAAGTGGTTTTCTCTCCTCTCGGCCAGGCCTTCATCAGCAACTACGGCTGGCAGAGTGCACTGCTCATCTTTGTTGGCATGGCGCTGTCAATCATCCCTTTCGCCTTCATGTTGCCCAGCGGTGCGCAGGAGGCAGGCAAAATGGCGGAGGCGGAGCAGACCATGGGAGACGCTTTGCGGGAAGCCTTCGCTCACCAGGGTTACATCCTGCTGACCATCGGTTTCTTCGTGTGCGGCTTCCACGTCGCCTTCATGACGGTGCACATGCCGGCCTATGTGATTGATCTCGGTCTCGCACCTCAGGTCGGTGCGTACTGCCTCGCACTCATCGGGCTGTTCAACATTGCGGGATCGCTGGCAGCCGGCGCCATCGGCCAACGCTTTGCAAAACAGCGCAGTCTCGCTGCGATCTATTTCCTCCGCGCAGTTGCTATCGGCATGCTGTTGCTTGCACCGAAGACAGCGACCACGCTCTATATCTTCTCCGCCGTTATGGGCTTGCTGTGGCTCTCAACGGTACCGTTGACCACCGGGATCGTGGCGCAGGTTTTCGGGGTCCGCTACATGGCGACGCTGTTCGGCATCGTCTTCCTCAGCCATCAGATTGGCAGTTTCATTGGGGTGTATTTTGGTGGCTACCTGTATGATGTCACCGGATCTTACGATGGCATTTGGTACGCCGGGATTGCGCTCGGGTTGCTCGCGACACTCGTGCACCTCCCGATCAATGAGAGGCCACTGCCGCGCCTCAACGCGGCCAACGCTTAAAGCCGCGCCTCAACGCGGCCAATGTTTAGCTCGATGTCCCGTCCGCTCTCGGAGGGACCGGCGCGTCTTCCGAAAGGTCACGTGCCTCATCGATCAACATCACCGGCACACCGTCACGGATCGGAAATGCCAGTTGCGCCTTGCGGCTGATCAACTCGCCACGATCACGGTCGTAGTGCAGCGGTTCCTTGCTGAGCGGGCAGACCAACAACTCCAGCAGTTCGGGAGCGATATCGCGCGGGGAGGAGTCATCCTGCGTCATTGCAGCGTGGACCCTGACCCGTCGCCGCCTGCAGCCAGCTCCATCTCTGCGAGCGCGACCAGAACCTCGGCACGTGTCTTGAGATCAGGGGCCTCCAGAAGCGCCTGTTTTTCTTCCGCCTCATACGGGCTCATCATCGCCAGTGAGTTCACCAGGAAATCATTCCGCGAGGTTCGGATCGCGTCCCAGTCGGCACGCAGATCGTTCGCCTCCAGATAGGCTTTCAGCACGGATAGAAGATGCTCGCGATCGACATCCGCCGCGCCTGCGTCCTCGACGAGATCCTTCTCGAAGTTTTCGTAAGAGACATTGAATTGACGGAAGGGCGCGTCAGTGTGGATCTCCTCGCCGATCGTGCAGCGACAAACACCGGTGAGCGCCAGTATGTACCGCCCGTCATCGGTTTCCTGAAACGCTGTAATCCGCCCAAGCCCGCCAACACGCCGGACGGCGACGTGTCCTTCCGGCGAATCCGCGCTCGCCGCCGGGGCGCCGGGTTGAACCATTGCGATAAAGCGGTCATGCGCCAACGCGTGGTCGAACATCGCAAGATAGCGCGGTTCGAACAGATTGAGCGGGAGGTTGACGCGAGGCAGCATGATCGCACCGGTCAACGGAAAAACTGGAACCGTGGTCGGCAATCGAGAGACGTCGGTGATGGAGGTCATGAACACCATTCTCCCTTGCAAACGCGATGTGCGCTCAAACGGGCCGCCAGCTGAGGCGACGAAAAAAGCTGCCTTATCCCACTCACGAGAACATCAGCAGTGACAGGCGACGCCGACCAGCCATGACGGTGGGGTCCGTCGGGCCCCAGGCTTCAAAGAAGGTCATGATCTGACAATGTGCAGCCTGTTCATTCCATTCCTTATCCCGGCGATAAAGTTCCAGCAGGTGCTCGATCGCCGCCTCACGGTCCCCACCGGTGCCAAGCGCAATCGCAAGATCAAGCCGCGCCTGATGATTGGCAGGGTCCTGCGCGACGGCGGCCTGAAGATCCGCTATGTCGCCAGCAGCCTCGGACTGCCGCGCTAGATCAAGTTGCGCCCGCGCGGCTGCAACAGCGCCCGACTGCTGTTTGTCCACAGGCACATCATTGAGGATGGCCTCAGCCTGGCTGAGATCACCAGATGCGATACAAACCTCTGCGAGGCCTGACATCGCATCCGCGTCGCCCTTATCTTCGGCAAGCAACGCCGCAAACAAATCTGCCGCCTGCTGCAAATCGCCGTCCGCAAGCGCTGCCCGAGCCGCGTCGATACCACCTGCGCCACCATCGAACGCGTTTGGAACATGCCGCTCGATGAACGCGCGAATTTCGCTCTCCGGCAGCGCGCCAGAGAACCCGTCAACCGGACGCCCGCCCATAAAGCCGAACACCGCTGGAATTGACTGTACACCCATCTGGCCGGGAATCTCCGGGTTGGTATCGATATCCATCTTCACCAACCGTACGGCGCCACCGGACGCCTTGACCACTTTCTCCAGCGTCGGGGTCAACTGACGGCACGGCCCGCACCACGGCGCCCAGAAATCGACCAGCACCAGCGCGCTTTGCGAGGCTTCCACCACGTCTGCCATGAATGTCGCGGTTGTCGTGTCCTTGATCAGGCCATCACCTGCCGCTGCTGGTTCCACTGCGCTGCTGCCGGCCGCGCCGGGGGGAAGTTCAATGCTCGCCATGCTCGTCCGCCAATAGTTCGTTTATAAGAAGTGTCGTGCGCGTCGCTCTGGCCCCGCCGGGCTGGCCCAAGTGCAGCCAATTTCTATCCGGTCACGCCGTCCAGTTCCAAAATCCGTGGCTCATGTCCGCACGACTGGATGAAGCGGAGCAGATCGTCCCGCGCGATGTTGACTGTCGCCGTGTTCTCCAGCGGGTGATAATTCAACAGATCGTGCGCCATCATGCGTGCTTCAAGCACCACGTTCACCTGCACGTTGGTATCGTTGATGAGCGCAAAGGGCGTCACCGACCCGGGTTTCACGCCAAGCAGGTCATCCAACAGGTCAGGTTTGCCAAAACTCACCCGACCGCTGGCGCCGATCAGCCGATGCAAACCCTTGAGATCGAGTACGGCATCATTGAGCGCCACCACGAGGAAAATCTTTCCCTTCTTATCTTTGAGAAAGAGGTTCTTGGTATGCCCGCCCGGAAGCATCTTTTGCTTATGGATCGCCGTGCTCTCTTCCACCGTGAACACCGCCGGATGCTCGACGGTCTTCGTTGTGATGCTGAGTGCGTCGAAGCGGGCATAGAGGTCATCGCGCGTCGCGGCCATTGTTGTGTCCCTGAACGCAGGTTGCGCCCAATGAGGCGCGTCGATCAGCGGCCGTCGTACCGGGTGGGCAACGTTGTTGCAAACGTGCTGAGAGTGCGTCATATACCGCGAACCCAAGGACGCGGGCGTAGCTCAGGGGTAGAGCATCACCTTGCCAAGGTGAGGGTCGTGAGTTCGAATCTCATCGCCCGCTCCAATTACCATCTATTGCATGCCACCTGGCGCTGCGCGCGATCGTTTCCGCGCGCCACATGTCATGTTTACCGGGACTCCTGCGCCGCGTGCCTGAACCAGTGTGATTTCCCACATGACTGACATCCGCCCTATCAAACGCGCTCTTCTCTCCGTGTCAGATAAGGACGGAATGGTCGCGTTCGCGCAAAGCCTTGCCGACGCTGGTGTCGAACTTGTCTCCACTGGCGGCACGGCCAAGCTGCTTCGTGATGCGGCGCTTACCGTGTGCGACGTCGCTGACCTCACCGGATTTCCCGAGATGATGGACGGACGCGTGAAGACGCTTCATCCGGTCGTGCATGGCGGATTGCTCGCCGAACGCGGCAACGCGGATCACGAGGCGTCCGCCGAAGCGCACGACATAGGCATGATCGATCTGCTGGTCGTCAATCTCTATCCGTTCGAGGAAACGGTCGCGAAGGGCGCCGACGATGGGACGGTAATCGAGAACATCGACATTGGCGGTCCGGCCATGATCCGTGCGGCGGCAAAGAACCATGCAGCGGTGACTGTCGTCGTCGAGCCTCAGGACTACGATGCGGTCCGCGTCGAGATTGTCGAGAACGGCGGCATAACGTTCGCCACCCGCCAGCGTCTCGCCGCAAAAGCATACGCCCGCACCGCCGCCTATGATGCGGCCGTCTCGGGCTGGTTCGCGCGAACGCTCGAGACACCGCTCCCTGAGTTTTTGTCCATTGGCGGACGGCGTACTGCCGAACTGCGCTACGGAGAAAATCCACATCAGCACGCCGCAGTCTATCTGACGGGCGACGACCGGCCTGGCGTTGCGACCGCGCGTCAGCTGCAGGGCAAGGCGCTCAGCTACAACAATCTCAACGACACGGACGCTGCATTCGAACTGGTCAGTGAGTTCACCAGCACGCCTGCTGTCGCGATCATCAAGCACGCCAATCCGTGCGGTGTGGCAACGGCGGAGACACTGGAGGACGCCTATCGCCTCGCACTTCGGTGCGATCCGGTCAGTGCGTTTGGCGGTATCGTCGCGGTGAACCAGCCGCTCGATGCCGAGACGGCAAAACTGATCGTCGATGTGTTCACCGAAGTTGTGATTGCGCCGGGTGTCACGGATGCGGCCGCAAAAATCTTCGCAACGAAGAAAAATCTTCGCCTGCTGGAAACCGACCGGCTCGCAAGCGCAAGTGCGGCTGGGACGCGGGTAATCCCCATAGCTGGCGGTTTCCTCGCACAGACCCGAGACGCAGCGATCGTTGATGATCTCGAACTGAGCGTGGTCACGCAGCGCGCGCCAAGCGACGCTGAACTAACGGATCTCAAGTTCGCCTTCCGTGTGGCAAAGCACGTCAAATCCAACGCAATCGTCTACGCAAAAAACGGTGCGACCGTCGGCATAGGCGCCGGCCAGATGAGCCGCGTCGATTCAAGCCGCATTGCCGCCTGGAAAGCGCAGGAGGCGGCAACATCGGCAGGGGCAGAAAGCACATTCGCAAACGGCGCCGTCGTCGCCTCGGATGCATTTTTCCCCTTTCCTGATGGCCTCCTCAACGCCGTCGAAGCTGGCGCGACGGCGGTGATCCAACCGGGCGGTTCGGTGCGCGATGACGAGGTGATCGCCGCTGCTGACACACACGATATCGCGATGGTCTTTACCGGCACCCGCCACTTCCGCCACTGAGACCGTCCATGCTCACCGGAGCTGGTTCACCGGTCGAACGGTCAGCATCAGCAGAAAACCGGTCACCAGAAACAGCGCGATCATCGACATGCCGATCCGCTGGCTGCCACTGATCGTCGTGATGGTCGCAATCAGAAACGGCGCAGCAAACGAGGTGGCCTTCCCGGCAAAGGCGAACAGCCCGAAATACTCCTGCGCTTTTTCCGGCGGCGTCAGGTGCGCCATATAGCTCCGGCTCGCCGCCTGCAGCGGCCCGACGAAAAGGCCGATCCCTGCCGCCGCAACGATGAAGGCAATCTCCGATCCGCTCTGAAACGGCGCATTGGCATCGGCTGGGATGGCGGGGAACAGGCCGAAGCCGACGGAGTTGCCGTCGACCGATAGAGCGAAGGCAGCGGTCACGAGCAGACCGACGAGACAGATCAGG
>JBCBXF010000018.1:0-22708 GCA_039816705.1 Pseudomonadota bacterium
CCATGCAACGCTCACCGGCGGAGCCATAGCCCGCGCCGATCAGCGCATCGACAGCCTGATCCATGTCGGCATCGGGCGTGATTTCAAGATGCAGGGCTACGAAAACGGATTTTATGTTGGCGGATGTCTGTTCGACAACGTGACGAAGGATATGACGATCTACAAGGAAGAGATTTTTGGTCCGGTTTTGAGTGTGGTGCGTGCTGATGACTACGAAGAAGGTCTGGCGCTCGCAAATGATCATCAGTACGGCAACGGGGTTGCCATCTATACGCGTGATGGCGACGCCGCGCGTGATTTTTCCTCTCGCGTTCAAGTCGGCATGGTGGGGGTTAATGTGCCGATCCCCGTACCGCTGGCCTATCACACGTTCGGCGGGTGGAAACGCTCGGGCTTTGGCGATCTGAACCAGCATGGGCCGGACTCGATCAAGTTCTACACCAAGACGAAAACGATCACCTCGCGTTGGCCAAGCGGGATCAAGGACGGCGCGGAGTTTTCGATTCCGACGATGAGTTAGAGGTACAGGATGGGGGATCGTGTTTGGCAGTGGTTTGAGGGTCTGCTCCCGGTGCCTTGGAGCGCGCTTGATGGTGCTGAGAAAATCAATGCGCTTGCTGCCTTCAGTCAGACGCTTGCAGCGCTGCTGTCTGTCATCGCTCTCGGGCTTTCACTCTGGGTGTTTTTTCGCCAGCAGCGGTTGTCACGTTGGCAGCTTCGATTGCATCGCGAAGACCATGTGATCGCGTGGGTGCAGAACTGCATTGCGATCCTCGCCGAAGTTGAAGAACGCGCAAGTGGACACGGCCACACTGACGGTGCGCTCCTGCAGCAGGACGACTACATCTCGTTGCGCTCCCGCCTCAGCTTTCTGATCGACGAGGGACGGCTTTATTTTCCGAACCACAAGAGCTTGACGCATGGCCGCCACAAGCATTCGGCCTTTCAGGGGCATCGGCAAAAGATTCTCGATCCGCTCGTCTCGTTCTATGAAGCGATGGCCGCACTCCAGGCCGGCGATACTGGCGGCGAAGCGCGGGACAATGTTCCAGGGCTTGCGTCGTTAAACGACCTGCGCCGTACGTTTGTTTCCGAGGCGCAGCGTGCGATTGACCCGCGGAAGTTCAATCGTATCCGAGCGTGATCGTCCGACTAGTCCTGCCGGAGATGAAGGGCACGTTGCCGCCCTGCCCGCACGGTTTCTTCCAGATGACTAAGGCTGGCGTCCGTCAGCGAGGCGTCAAGACGGAGGAGGCGCGGGTCTTGAAACATGATCTTCAACCAGGTGATCGGGGTTGCGGCGATCATGAGTGAACGACGGCCATGCTTGATCTCTTCAATGCGGTGCCAGGGGAGGCGATGCCAACCAAAAATTCGGCGGGCCGCGACGCCTTTGTCATCAAACGTGATGGCCTCGGCCGGCCGCGAAGTGAGGCGCAAATAGCCGATGCCGATCGCGAGCTGAAGTGCACCAAACACGAGATAGATCTGGCCGCGAAGCCAGACGAGCCAGAGACTGTTGCCGAAGATTTCACTGCGTGACCAGGCGGGACTGGTGAGCACGGCCAGCGCGTAGCTTGTGAATATCCCACCGATCACGATCATCGCCCACCATCGCCAGCGGCCGCGGCGTGTGAAGGGAATGATGAGGGTTTGCGGCGTGGGATCGAGCATGCGACACGAGCTAGCGCAGTTCATCGTGAGGGGAAACCGAGCATGCCGCATATCCACTTCAGTGAAGCTGAGTTGGCGCAACGCCGGGCCAACACATGCGCCGCAATGCAGGCTGCGGGGCTCGATGGGCTGCTGATCTTTCGTCAGGAGAGCATGTTTTATCTCACGGGCTATGACACGTTCGGATACGTCTTTTTCCAGTGCCTGTATCTCTCCGTGTCAGGTGACATGACGCTGCTGACGCGCGCACCGGACAAGCGGCAGGCGGAGTTTACCTCCGTGGTGCGAGATATTCGGATCTGGCGGGACAGTGCACAGGCCAATCCGGTGGACGATCTGAAGGTGATCCTTGAAGAGCAGCACTGTCGGGGCAAAACGCTCGGCGTCGAGTGGGACGCGTATGGGCTTACGGCAGCGAACGGGCGTGCGCTCGATGCCGGGCTCGATGGCTTCTGCACGTTGAAGGATGCGTCTCTCATCGTCTCGAAGCTGCGGGTTGTGAAAAGTCCGGCCGAACTCGATTACTGTCGGGAAGCCGGACGCCTCGCTGATGCAGCTTGGGATAAAGCGATCAATCTGGCGGAGGCGGGCGCGTTCGAGGGGGAAATCCTGGCGGACATGAACAGTGCTATCTTTGCCGGCGGTGGCGATTATCCGGGAAACGAATTTATCATCGGATCTGGTGACGGCGCCTTGATGTGCCGATACTTCACCGGCCGCCGGTATCTGTCGGATCAAGATCAATTGACGCTCGAATGGGCCGGTACCTATCGGCACTACCACGCGGCAATGATGCGAACGTTGGTGATCGGGGAGGCTTCCGAGCGTCAAATTTTTCTCCATGACGCTGCGGAAGCTGCGCTCACTGCTTGTGAAGACAAGCTCCGCCCGGGTGTGACGATGGGTGAGGTGTTTCAAGCGCACGCCGATACGCTTGACGCACGCGGGCTGGGTGCGGCGCGTATGAATGCGTGTGGCTATTCGCTTGGCACAACCTTCGCGCCGAACTGGATGGACTGGCCGATGTTCTATGCGGGAAATCCGGTGGTGCTGGTGCCGGGGATGGTATTTTTTCTCCACATGATCGTATTTGATTCCGATGCCGGTGTGGCGGCGACCCTTGGGCGAACATCGATTGTGACGGACGGTGCGCCTGAGTGCCTGTCTGCCGCTGATACGGATCTGGTGGTCAAGGCGAGTTGATCGCCTGCGGTTGCGAAGCAAAGGGTCGAAAATGAAGCTGTACGACTTTTCCCTCTCCGGAAACTGCCACAAGATACGTATGCTTCTGGCGATGCTGGACGTGTCGTACGAACGGGTCGACATCGATCTGCGCCACAAGGATCAGTTCGATAGCGACTTCGTGGCGCTCAATCCGCTGCACAAGGTGCCGGTGATCGAAGATGGCGACGTGGTGCTGCGCGATTCGGCGGCGATCCTGATTTATCTCGCGAGGACGCATGGGCGAACGGATTTATATCCTGATGATCCACGCGACATGGCAGACATCCAGCAATGGCTGTCGTTCTCGGTGAATGAGGTGTTCAACGGGCTGGCGATGGTTCGCGCCAATATCATCTTCAAGCGCGGGCTGGAGCCGGCGCCGCTGGAAGCTGCTGCGGCGGCTGCGCTCGATATGCTGGAGCAACGGCTCGACGGTCGCGAATGGCTGTCGCTGGACCGGTTTACGCTCGCTGATTTGGGCTGTTACCCTTACACCGCCCTGAGCCATGAAGGCGGGATTGACCTTGCGCAGTGGCCAGCAACGCGCGCGTGGTGCAGGCGGATCACGCAGTTGCCCGGCTTCGTCACGATGCCCGGTCTCACTACTGCGACGGCTTAAGCGGCCTCATGATGAGTCGCTGTGCCGGGCGTCTGCAGCTCGCTGTTTACAGGTTCGGCACTGAACTTGAGCCCATGGTCGGCTGCGAAGTGGATCATCGCCCGCTCTGCGAGTGCCGTAATGGTGAGTAGCGGATTGCATCCGAGTGAGCGGGGGACGGCTGCGCCGTCGAGGACATAAAGTCCTTCATGGACATCGGTATTCATCTGCGATCCGGATGTGACGCCGCGAAAGACTTGCCCCTTGTGATTGACGACGCCGGACTCCCGGTCTGTCGCCATGACGCATCCGCCGAGCGGATGCGCCGTCGCGGGCTTGGAGCCAACTGACGTCGCGGCGAGAGGGCTCTTGATATATTCTCCGCCGTTCTCTTCAACGAGATTTTTGAGAGCGTCATCGACACGGTCGTTGACCGGCTCTTTCTCTGCGCCTGGCCAACGCACCTTCAGCTTGTCGTCGGCGAGCTCCATGCGGCCGGTGCCGCTGTCATGGCTGACAACGAAGAAGGTGTGCAATTTCGAGAGGGGACCATTGTACACACCTTTCAACAGGGACTGTGCTGCACCCAGAAGCTTGCCTCCCGGCATGAAAAATACCGGCAACAGAGGCGCGAGCGCTGAAGGCAGGACGCCTTCCTGAATGTACATTTCGTGGCTCAGGTGTTTTTTGTCCCGAATGCGGATCTGGCCGGAAACGGACGCGCCGACGCTCGGCACATCTTCGCGTGGGGGATTGCCGACGCCGATTGCGTTTACCGGAACTTCGGCGCCGTAGCCGAATGCGATGATGTCTCCGTTTGCGGAGAAGCCTTCACCAACGTGATCTGACACATCCAGACCGGCGTCACGCGACCGGAGAAGGATCTCGGTTGAGCCAAGTGCGCCGGCTGCGAGGATCACGCGATCGGCAGTCACGTATGCCGGTGCGGCGTCATCGTTGTCGGTATCGGTTTGCAGTGCGATCTGCCATCGGTTGTCAGCGTGTGTGACGTGCATGACGGTCACTTCGGCGAACACCTCAGCGCCGTGGGAGATGGCGTCCGGCAAGTAGGTCAGCGCGACGGTATTCTTTGCGCCGATGTTGCATCCGGCGCAGCAGTCGCCGCAGCGCGTGCAAGCCGGTTGGGGTATGCCGGCTGCGTTGATCGTATCGTCGAAGCTGATGACGACTTCAGCCGGGTCGGGTGGTGTACCGACCGCCTTGCTGGCACGGTCAAGCGCCTTAAATTTGGTTTTGTCGCGGGCTCCGCTGTCTGTCTCTGGTCTCAGCCAGGCTCTGGCGCGGCGATAGCCTTCGTCAAGCAGGCCGTCCTGTCGGATCTGGCCCGGCCATGCCGTTTCGTCCTCGAACACGCGCGCGTCCGGGCGCAAGGCAACGCCGGCGTTGACGAGCGAACCACCACCCACACCGCAGCCGACAAGGACGTGAATGTCTTCGCCGAGGCGGATATCGAAAAGGCCGCGGGCACCACCAATCCGCATGCGGCCACCACTCACTTGTAGTTCGCGGCGCAGCTCAGGCAGGCGTGTCGGGAATGCGCCGGTTGCGAACTCCTTGCCGCGCTCGAGAACCGCGACGCGAAGTCCGGCACGCGCCAACCGTGACGCGGCAACGCCGCCACCGTAGCCGGAGCCGACGATGATCACCTCGTAATGATCCGCCATTTCTGCGTGCGGTCTACAGAGAGTGAGGTCAGCCGGTGCCTGACCTAGCTTGGCTTCGATGTCGGTCATCGCTTTTCATGAAGGCAGAGATGGCACGTCGCACACGATTTAGCACACGTCGGCGATCTCATGTGAGTGGTCCGACAGCACACCTTTTCACCGGTGTTAACGACTGTTTGGCGTTGGAGTTTTGGAGTGTAGATCAAAAGAGGGGCGCCGCAGCGATGCCGCGGCGCCCCAAAATGCAGGAGAGGCGTTGGGGGCGCCACTTCCGCATTTGCCCGATGTGGCCGTGAAGCCGCCGCCGGATAATGGTTGGCGAACATGTCACCGAAGGCTCGATATCCGTCTCAAATCCATGTCTGACGGCACAATGTCCCGAAAACGATGACAATGCCATGATTAGGTTGTCATCACCCTATTTTTGTTTGACGGTGAGTTGACCGGTTTTGATGGGATGCGTGATGGTTCGATGTGGTTTTCTTGAATGCCTGCCCCGATGAGCGGCGGTCGCGAAAGCATGGGCGATGATGACGACGTCGGACGGATTCGCGACGATATGGATCGGTTGGGCTGGTCGCAGCGGGATCTGGCGGACAAGGCCGTTGTTGGCGAGTCGACGATCTTTCGACTGCTCAAAGGGCAGTATTCAACCAAAACACTCCGCAAGGTTCAGCGTGCACTCGGCATCGATGCAACGGATGCGACGGTACTCGCGGCAGCGTTTGCCAGGATCGAGTATGGTGGCTACTCGCGTGAACTCTATGCCTACTACGAACAGGAGTATGTGTGTCTGCGGCCATCTTTTGCGGGTGATGGGCAGCCGTCGGAGAAAGTCACCGTCTACCCGCTCAGTATCTACTGGGATGGCGAGCGCGGCGCGCTGATGTTTCGTGATCGCAATGCCGGGTATGAGCAGTCTGGGGTCATCACGGTTCCGACCGGCACGCAATTCCTCCATTTCGTCACGCTGGACCGTGGTTCGGCTAGACTGATGACGGCCTATCACATGCCGGAGAACGATCCGGTGATACGCGGAATGGTGATGACTTTTGCCAATCCGCGTGGGCGTCAGTTGCAGCCGGTTGCCGCACCGATCGTGATGTTGCCGGTTTCCGGCGAAGCGCACGCCGGGGTTCACGCACTTGTTGATGTCGCTGAGATCATGCCACGGAGTGACCCGAGACTCGCCGGGGTCTCTGACATTCTGGCCTCGCTGAGCGATCCGCCGCTGTTTCTTGCACCTTGATTGACGCCGCGTCCGCGAGCGTTTTTTACGGCTCCCATTCCCCAGCGCGAATGTCTGACGCAGGCCTCTCGGTGCCTTGTTGCTTGACCGTTCGCGGCGGCCTGCTACATCGAATCCATGACCGACACGATCACCAAATCGCGCCCGGCTTCGGCTGCGCAGATCATGCCGCTTGAGCGAATCCGCAACTTCTCAATTGTTGCGCATATCGATCACGGGAAATCCACGCTCGCGGATCGTCTGATCCAACTGACTGGAGGGTTGAGTGATCGGGAGATGACCGAGCAGGTGCTCGACAATATGGAGCTTGAGAAAGAGCGCGGGATCACGATCAAGGCGCAAACGGTACGGCTCGACTACACGGCAGCGGATGGCGAGACGTATGAGCTCAATCTCATCGACACGCCTGGTCACGTCGATTTTGCCTATGAGGTGAACCGGTCGCTGGCCGCGTGCGATGGGTCGTTGCTGGTTGTCGACGCAAGTCAGGGTGTCGAGGCGCAAACGCTCGCCAACGTCTACCAGGCGATCGAAAACGATCATGAGATCGTACCCGTACTCAACAAGATCGATCTGCCTGCCGCCGAACCGGATCGCATTCGCCAGCAGATCGAGGATGTGATCGGGCTTGATGCATCTGATGCGGTGGAGATTTCCGCGAAGACCGGGCTCGGCATTGCCGATGTGCTGGAGGCGATCGTTACACGATTGCCAGCGCCACAGGGTGAAGGCGATGCTCCGCTGAAGGCGATGCTCGTCGACAGCTGGTATGATGCTTATCTTGGCGTGGTTGTGCTTGTCCGCGTGATTGACGGGTTCCTTAAGAAGGGACAAAAAATCAAACTGATGTCGACGGGCGCTTCCTATCTGGTAGACCGGGTTGGCGTGTTTCGCCCGAAGCAGGATCTGACGAACATTCTCGGGCCGGGCGAGATCGGGTTTTTTACGGCCGCCATCAAGGAAGTCGCTGACACGCGCGTCGGTGACACGGTCACAGATGAAAAACAGGGGTGCGAGACCGCACTTGAAGGATTTCAACCTGCGCAACCCGTCGTATTCTGCGGGCTCTTTCCAGTCGACAATTCGGATTTCGAAGATCTGCGCGAAGCCATGGGCAAGTTGCGCCTCAACGATGCGTCCTTCGTCTACGAAATGGAGACATCGGCGGCGCTCGGTTTTGGCTTCCGCTGCGGCTTTCTTGGGCTGCTGCATCTCGAGATCGTGAGAGAGCGGATCGAGCGCGAGTTCAACATCGATCTGATCACCACGGCGCCGAGCGTCATCTATCATATCTATACGAACGATGGCGAAATGATCGAGCTGCACAATCCGGCTGACATGCCGGACCCGGTGCAGATTGAACGCATTGAGGAGCCGTGGATTTCTGCAACGATCCTCGTGCCGGATGAATATCTCGGGCAGGTGCTGAAACTTTGCGAAGATCGGCGCGGTCGGCAGAAGGACCTGACCTACGCCGGTGCGCGCGCCATGGTGGTGTATGAGCTGCCGCTCAACGAGGTTGTGTTTGATTTCTACGATCGGCTGAAGTCCGTGACGCGGGGTTACGCGTCATTCGATTATCAGATTGAAGGTTATGAGGCTGAAGCGCTCGTGAAGATGTCTGTTCTCGTGAACGGGGAGCCAGTGGATGCGCTGTCGATTATCGTTCATCGCGACCGTGCCGAAGCGCGGGGACGCGGCATGTGCGAGAAACTCAAGGATCTCATTCCACGCCACCTGTTCAAGATCCCCGTGCAGGCGGCGATTGGCGCCAAGGTGATTGCGCGCGAGACGATAGCGGCGCTGCGTAAGGACGTGACGGCGAAGTGTTATGGCGGCGACATCACCCGCAAGCGCAAGCTGCTCGAAAAGCAGAAGGCGGGGAAGAAAAAGATGCGTCAGTTCGGCAAGGTTGACATACCGCAGGATGCTTTTATCGCTGCGCTGAAAATGGATAACAACTGACGCTCAGACTTCCGCCAGCGGGACTTAGAACAATTGATACCGTTCAATCGTCACCTTTTTGCGGGGAACGATTGATGACCAGGCGTGATGACGACACGCGACCGAGATCGGAGCATTTTCTCGGAGGCACACGGCATCCCTTTCGGGTTGCCGTGCGACCCAAAAGCTTGACGTTATCCCAGCCAATTGTGCTTGCCGGACCGGTGACAGCGTCATCGCAGCCGCCGGATTTTTCTCCGAAGTAAGAATATGCCGCGTTGCTATAGAAGCAGTAGTTGTTTCTCCGGTAGATCTCGTTTCGGGCGACCCATAGCGATGGGCAATTATACTCTCTGACGTCTGACCAGCTGAGCTTTCGTGTGTCGCTGTCGGCGATCACCGGTTTTGTCTCGTCGTAGACGTAGACACACTGCGCACGTGCATCATAGCTCAGTTGATAGATCGCGGTTACAAGTGCGACACCCATGATCACGAGAAACACGCCGATGACCCATCGCGCCATATCGCCGAGCTTAAACATCAGGCCCAGCCCCATCACCATGATGAAGATGATGATTTGATTGGCGTGTTCGATGCCGAGAAACTCGAACACGTTCAGGAGGATATTCATGATCAGATCCATGGCATTCTCCTGGACAGTCGTGGCGCGTGTGGTTCAACTTTCGTGCGCAACAGTCGTATCGTGCGGTTGATACGTGTGCCAGCGCAACGAACAGTGAGCGAAGATGTGGCGGTGATGCTGTGTCACTGGAGCGACGCGATGCATTGGGAAGGTTCAGTGCTGCGTTAGCGCGTCGACGAGTGGGATCAACGTTGGCACGATAAACGCTGCGCCTTCCCGCGAGAGATGATCGTCATCGCGGTAGAGCGGCACGCCGCTGCTCTCAATTCGGCAGGTCGTGCGCGCGCACATCCGGTGCGATGGATCGAGGATGAAAACACCCCGATCTTTCGCGAGTTCCTGAAAGAGCTGCGCCACTGCTTTAGAGCGTTGACGGTGTGCATCGGGTGAAGGGCGCGCGCGGCGCTGTGGCACCGGTGAAAATGCCACGAGCGCGAGTTCTGTTGGCACGCGAAAACCAACATACGGCACCTGTGTGACAAGCCAGACGCGTTTGTTTGCGGCGCGGAGCGTTGCCACCGTTTTGCGGAGCGCGCGTGCAAGAACGCGGGCGTTTTCTTCCACACTTGCCATTTTGGTTTGTGCATCATGGATGAGAAAGTCTGCACTTGCAGCGCTCTCGATCCCGGTTTCCGGCCAACCGTTGTGATACAGGTTCCAGCGCGCGACGAGTACGACATCGCGTATGCCTGAGCGGCGTGCCTGGTTCAGCATTGCTTTCTGGAATGCGGGGCATTTTTTGTTGCGGATCGTTGGCCACTGTGTGGCGCCCATGACCGGAGGGCACGCATCGCGCGCTGCATAAAGCCCGGAGGCGCCGTGGGTCCGCGCCAGTGTTTCGAAAGCTGGAGCCATCGCCTCTGCGTGACTGTCTCCCCAAAGGAGAAATCCGGGTGCAGCGTCAGCAAGATTTTTTTCTCCGAGCTGGCAGAGATCGCCGTTCGAGATACGCTCAAGTCCGCGGTTCAGGCATTGATCGTCGGCAATCCCGAAGGAGGCTTCGATCGCTGCGATGCGGCGTGCATCCTCCGGGAGCCGGTTTGGAATTCCGCTTGTGGCGTAGCTCCAGGCGGACACGGCGAGCAGCAGCACCGTGGCGCCCCCAAGCGTTTTTGTCAGCCGAGGAAGGGGGAACGCGCCGTCGCGTCGACGAAAGGGTTGCTCGATGAAACGATAAGTGAGCGCCGCAAGTGCGACAGCCGTCGCAGTCAGGAAGACATAAGAGAGGCCGCTCAACGGTTCACGACTAACGTACTTGGCGAGGACGAAGACCGGCCAGTGCCAGAGGTAAAGTGCGTAGGAGATGAGGCCGATCCCGACCATTGGTGGAACTGAGAGCAGGCGGGCGACCCATGGGGTCTGACCCGTGCCGGACCAGATGATCAGTGCGGCGCCAAGCGTCGGTAAAAGCGCTGAAACCCCTGGAAATGGCGTGCGGGGTGTAAACGTCAGCATGGCTACGACGATGGCGAGCAGCCCTGCCGTTGCTGCAATCGTTGCCAAGCGCTGTGATCTTGGTGCCGTGATCATGCCGATCGCGAGGCCGCCACCAACGGCCAGTTGCCATGCGCGCGATGGGAGGAGGTAAAATGCTGCGTCCGGCGCATGTTGAACCTGCCACTCCGAGATTGTGAATGAGACGATCGTGATGATGCCGATCGCGAGCGGCAGGGATGGCCGTTTGATGCGTGCGAGGACGATCAGGATGATTGGCCAGAAGATATAAAACTGTTCCTCAACCCCAAGAGACCAGGTGTGCAGCAATGGTTTTGCCTCTGCCGGGCCGGAAAAGTATCCGCTATCCAGCCAGAAGAGGA
This sequence comes from Pseudomonadota bacterium, assembly GCA_039816705.1. Lineage (GTDB taxonomy): Bacteria > Pseudomonadota > Alphaproteobacteria > Rhizobiales > CALHAX01 > CALHAX01. The sequence continues at coordinate 10,835 of JBCBXF010000018.1, forward strand.
TGTTTGCAACGGAGAATAATGCGGCGGCAGCGCTCGTCGTTGCGTCCTCGAAGTCGTCAGGGAGCATGAGAGCCGCGGCGACCACCAGTGTCGTCGTCAGAACCGCGATCAGCGCGGGCAAAATGCGGCGCGCGCGGCGTTCGTAAAAATCGGCAAAGGTGAAGGTGTCGTTCGTGATCTCGCGGTGCAGGATGCCCGTGATTAGGAAGCCCGAGATTACGAAGAAAATGTCGACCCCGACATAGCCGCCGGGGAGCACTGGCAGGTGAGCGTGAAACAGCACCACTGGCACAACGGCGAGTGCACGCAGACCATCAATATCTCTGCGGTACTTCAAGGGAGGAGGCTCGAAGGCTGCATTAACGACACGAAACGTGAGCTAGCATTCGCCCCAGGTTGCGGAAAGCGCGAACCCTTCACCTTGGCTTGATCAGTTCCGTCGATGAGCGTTGTCGATTATACTGACTGATCACGCCGATGCCTGTTAGAGCAGCCCCAGCTTGGCGGCTTTTTCACGGGTTGCACCCTCGATCCGCTTGATGAGCGTGCTGTCGACGATGCCGGTTGGGACCATGCCATTGCGCGTTTGAAACGACTTGATCGCTTTCTTTGTCTTCGCGTCCATGGTGCCGGTGGGCTTGCCGGCCTCAAAGCCCAGACCGTTCAGCAATCGCTGGGTCTTTGCGATGTCCGATTCGTTCACGGCAGACGGAGATGGAGCTTCTGTCGGCGTTGGTGTCAGAGCGGTTTTTTGCGGTGCACGTGACGATGATGTCGCGTTCGCCTTGGGCCGCCATGCGGTGACGATGTTCGCCTCAGGTTTCACTGGCTTCGGCGTCCAATCCTTCGCGCGTTTTCTAGCGGCGCGCAGTTCAGCCGGTTTAAGCAGACGCTCGACCCCCTTGATACGACGGCGCGCTTCACTGTCGCCCTGGCCTGCTGCGAGCGCAAACCACTTGTGTGCGGTCTGCAGGTCCTTCTGCACGCCGAGGCCATTCATGTAGAGGATCGCGACATTGAATTGGCTGTCGGCAAGATTGTGATTGGCCGCGCGCTCGAACCATTGCGCCGCATTTACATAGTTCGGTGATCCGGACGCCTGGCCCGCGTAAAGCACGGCGAGGTTGTGCATTGCCTTGACGTTGCCCTGCTGCGCAGCGCGCGTGTACCAGACTTTCGCGCGGCCCGTGTCGGTCGCCACTCCGGTTCCCCGCTCATAGAGCGCGGCCAGACGATACTGCGCCTGTGGATGTCCGCTCGAGGCGGCGCGCGTATACCATTTCACCGCAGCCACTGGATCGCGGGTCACGCCGTTGCCTTGTGCCAGACGGGCGGCAACATCGAACTGCGCATCGGGATCACCATTTGCCGCAGCGAGGCGGAGCGAGAGTGGTCCGGTTGCGAGCGGAGGCAGTTCAAGTTTGGAGCTCTTGTCTGACAGCCCGCCAATGCTCGCCGTCGCGTCCGGCGCTGCAGGTTTGAGTGTGGCCGGTGACAGCGGGGTTGTCGTGCCGGTGATGTCGCTCTCGTTTTCGGGAGACGCGGCGGTTGGCGCTACCTCACCCTCGGTCTCGATATGTGTGGTCTCGGATGTCGTGACGTCGCCACCTGCGCGCGAAGAGGCGGAGGCCTCTGGCTGACGTACAGGCTTGGTCGCTGTGACTTGGTCTGTTGATGGATCGCCGCTGTAAATAAGGCTGAGGACAAGCGCTGTCGTGAGGATTGCAACGATGCCGCCGATTACGGCGAGTGCATTGGGTGTGCGTTCGCGCAGTGACGCAAAAAGGGAGCGCCGCAGGTTGCTCACGGACTGACTGGCGAGGTCCTCGTCGGTGAGATAGGTTGGCCCGTCCTGCTCGTTGCGATCCTGCTGCGGCGGTGTGAGAGCATCAAGCTCATGGCGCGCCTGCGCAGGTGGACGATCAGCGTCCAGCGCAGCCGACGTGCGAGAAGCTTTGTCGGTGGCCGCTGTCTCGGTCGCTTTCGCGATATTGTTGCCAGGGAACTTTCGCGCGATGACTTCGCCAACTGGTGCAAGACGCTCCATGACGGTGCGACCAGGTTTTGATCGGTGGGTGTCATTGTCGTGCGGTTGCGTCGTGTGATCCGGCGACGGGTCGGCCAACTGCATGGCAGGTGGTTCTGCGGTCCTTACGCGAGGGTTGGCGACGGTCGCCATCCCGGCTGTCGCGCGAGCGACTTCATTTTCGAGAAACTGCCGGTTGGCGTGTTCGCGCTTTTCTGAATCTTTCGCCAGTTCCGAGATTGCGCTGTCGAGACGTTGGTCCATGCGAGACGTCAGCGTTTCGGTTACGTTGCTTATCTGCTGGGCGGTTTCTTTTTTGAGATCGTCAATCTGCTGCGCGATTGGCGCGACATCGGACCTGATGTTTTCCTCGGTTGCTGCAACCCGCGTTTCGAGCGTTTCGAATGCGCGCTGAAGCTCACTCAGACGCTGCTCGATCGCGTTCGTGCTGTCCGGCGTTGTCAGCTCCGGTTCTTCCGGCAATGGGACTGGGTCTGGCGCGCTGTTCTGCGGCTTTGCCTCCAGCGGTTCGTCAACAGGCGGCGCATCCGTTTCAGTGACATCCGGCTCAAGGGGCGCAGCTTCGGCTTCGGCTCCTTCGGTGTGCGCCGGATGCGATGGCGGGATCGGTGTGTCCGGCGCCGGCTTCTCCGTCTGCGTAACGGGTTTTGTGTCAACTGGCGTGCGTGTGCGGCGGGGAAGTGGAAACCCTTCTGGCAGCGCGGGGAGCTTTTTTAGAAGCGGAGCGGCCTTATCGACCAGCGAGCTCGTCGCGCTCGATTGTGTTTCGCTCTGGGAAACGGCCTCCTTTTCGGATGCCACAGCAGCACGCACCTCTGGCTCTCCAAGAATGGCTGAGCGAATGGCAGATGGCCGTGTCTGTGTGCCCTCGCGAGCGGGCGGTTGATACGTAAAGATCGGATCGGCGGCCGGTTTGGCCTCCGCCTCGCGTGCTGCAGCCTCGCTCTGCGATGCGGCTACGGCATCTTCAAACGACTCTTCGGACTGGCGGCTTAATGCGAGGAGGCCCGGGCCTGACGCAGGGTGGGCTGCTGGCGGGGGCGCGCCAATCGGGCCGCGTGGCGGCGTATCCGGTTCAGCCCCGACCGGTTGGCCGACAGGGGCCACGATTGGAGCATTCGCCGCCTTTGGTTGTGGCAGAGTTTGAGGCTGAGGCTGTGCCGGGTCTTGGCGGGCCAACGTCGCCGCCGGCTGAGCAGTGGGCTGCCCGATTGGTCGTGAGGGTGGCTTTGCCTGCGGATGCGCCGGCGGTCGTGGGGGATCTTGAGGGCGCGGCGCGCTTTGTAGCGCTTGGTTCGTTTGTGCGGCTGAGTTGGGACGTGGCTGTTGAGGCGCAGTCACCTGATGTGGCGATTTCGCCTGGTCGGGAACGGGCACCCCTGTGCGGATGGCGAGCGAAATCAGCTGAGCTTCAAAGAGCGCAAGATGATGGGCCAGGTCCGCGCCTGCGCCGCTGCTGCCAGCCCCGTGCCGCAAAACACCAAACCGCGCATGAAGTTGCTCGACAACATCGCTGTGTCGGTTACCCGTCATCTGAAGATGTGACGCAATTCCGGACAACAGCGTTTCGAGGTGTGCCATCCGGGCGGGGTCAATCACATGTTGATTGGATCCCGCGGCTGCGCGTTGATCGGGCGTCGCATTCGTCATTGGTCAGGCCAAGCCGCTCTCGTTGTCTGGCACCAAGCGTGAAGGTTGCGATCACCACGCCGGCGACGGTCGTTAATTTGAGTACGCTTGAAACTGGTCGGGACGAGGCGACCGTATTGAAGGACCGCAGTCTCGCGTGCTTGACGCGCACGCTATCCACGCCATCTCTGTATCTGACTCGCTTCATCGCACCCTAACGGGCGATGCGGGTGTCGCAATCGAGGCGTTTGCATGTGGCGGAAATAACCCGAATTTCCCCCATATTTCGTGCACTAGTTGTAGCTTCGTGAGGCGCAGGCTCGTTTGGTTGCTTGAGCCGCGCCGTTTTCGATGTGTGCCGTTTTTGGCGACCAACTGTGATGGAGTAAATGATGCCGAGATCTTTCAATGTTAACGCGAGGCGCGGCAGCTTGATCACAGGCGTGGGTGCGCTTGCGGTGACAGGTTTGATGATAGCTGCACCTGCGCTGAGCGTTAAGGCGGCCAACGAGGGGCGACTTGACGGGCGCTATCAGATGCAAACGACGGACGACGGCGTTCTTCGGCTCGACACTGCGACGGGTGCGATGTCGCTTTGCAAGGATAATGACGGTGCATGGTCGTGTGCCAGAATTGCCGACGACGGTGTGTCTGACACCGCGGAAATGAAGCTACTGCGCGCTGAAAACCGGCGTTTGAAAGATCGCATCGCTGCACTTGAGCGTGGCGCCGACACCGGAACACGCACACTCGGTGCGCCGAAGCCGTCATCGTCATTCGGATCGGAAGGGCTGCCCAGCGAGGCGGAGGTCGATCGTGCTTTTAGTTTTGTTGAAGGCATCATTCGTCGCTTCAAGGGCTTGGTGGATGACTTGCGTCGCGAACAGCCGGACGGAACGCCGCTATAACGCTGCACGACAAAATGTTTTCATCTGTTGGCGAACGTCTGCGGGCGCCACTTTGTCGAGATCAGGCTAGCGCACGTTGCCATTGGCGAGGCGCGTTTCCCGGTCGGCGATCGTTTCACCGCCCGGGATTCTCAAATCGCGTACGAATTCGAGCAGCGCGTGCTGCGGTGCCGGACCGGCGAGGCTCGCTGTCACTGTGACAAGACCGGCGGCCGGTAGCCCGACCATCGCGGCAAGGAGATCGTCGCTGCCGATGATTTGCGGTGCGAACCCTGATCTCACCAACGCAATGAACACGACGGTCGTAACGAAACCGGCGATCATCCCGGTCAGGGCACCCTGCCCATTGATCCGCTTCCACCAGATCGACATCACCAGGACCGGAAACAGCGTCGCCGCTGACAAGGAGAGCCCCCAGCAAAAGAGACGCAACGGATCGACCTCGGTGTAGAGGGCGACGACGCCGCCTGCGACCAGCGCAACCGAGACGAACAGGCGAGCTGTGACGAGGCGCGGCAGATCGCTTGCCGGGCTTGGATCCCCTGCGAATGCAAGGTCGTCCGTCAGTGTGTTGGCGAGGGCGAGGGCATGCGCCGTGATTGCCGCGACGGTTGCTGCGAGAGCGGCGGCGATGGCGAGATAGACCAGCGCGGTCGGCATACCGATTGCCGTAACGAAGCCGCCGAAGATTCCATCACGTGCGAACCGGACATTATCAACACTCAAGGCGGACTGGTTGCCGTCTATCGCGACAATGCCCGCGATTTCCAAAGTTCGGAACCATCCAGGAATATCGGCGCCACTAGACCCAATAGCCGTATCAAACACGACGAAACGGTAAAAAACGGCAAGTGCCGGAAGGCTCAGCATGACGAGGCCGACAAAAAACACCGTCCAACCTATCGACTTGCGCATATCGTAGACGCCGCGCGTCGTGCCGGAGCGGGCAAGCAACGCCGGCATTGTTGCGATGCCGGCCATGATGACCAGCGCGACTGTGATGAACGTTGAGGCGCTCATGGCGCCAAAAGCTTCGATGAAGGGTTTTTCAATCACCTGCGGTTCGACGCCGGGGATGGCGAAGGCGGGCGTCGTGCCGGATGCTTTCTCGAAGACGCCATTGCTCAACTCGCGGAGTGCGAGACGGTCGAACATGAGGCCATAGGTCATCTGCGGGAACGGCAGATTGGTGAGTTTCAGCGAAACGATCGTCAGCGGGATGAGGAGACCGCACAGCGCTGTGATCGCCTGTGCGCAGTTGGACCACGTCAGCCCGTACATGCCGCCGATCGATACCATGCAGAACAGAAGCACGGCGCCAATGGCGATAATCTCCGCGAATTGTCCGCCTGCGAACTGCGAGATCAGGACGCCGACAATTTTCATCTCCGCAGCCATCACAAGCACGATTGCCGGTGCAATGAGCAGCGCAGCGACAACGCGAATGGTTCGGCTTGCAAAGCGGCGACCGAGATACCCCGCGATGGTCGACGCACCATATTTGCGAAGATACGGGGCGAGAAGGATGCCAAGGACCATGAGGCCAAGCATCCAGCCGATTGCGAAGGCGAAGGCGTCATGGCCGAGGAAGAAAAACAATCCGGCGAGTGTCACGATACCGATGCCGCCGAGCGACGTGATGGCCATGGCAAGCCCATTCAGGAGTGCCGGGACTGCCCGTCCTGCAGAGAAATATTCAAGTGCGTTTGTAGCGTACGCCAGCAGTGCTACCATGAGATAGAGGCCGAGCGGCGCGATGATCATCGTCGAGCGGATTGTTTCGACGTCGGTACCGAGTTGCTCGAGAATCAACAACACCAGCATCAGGCTGATCAGTGCGCTCGTAAATATGCCGAGGTAGACGCCAATGCGTGGCGTCACGCGGCGTCGATGCGCAGCCGTCTGCATGATTTGTCTCTCTCCCGGTGTGCGTCTTTTGGGCTGTGACGTGTCAGATATCTTCGTGCGCGCCGTGCCAGCGGTCGACGGCATCCTGGCGGGCCACGAAATGGAACACGGCGACCATGGCAAAGAGGATCGTGCCATGCGTCGAGATCAGGTAACCGAGCGGAAAGCCGGCCAGGGTGTGAACGTTGAGGGTGTCGACATAAAGCGGTGTTGCCAGCATCACGAGCCCCGGCAGCACGAGGCTGGCAAAGATCTGGAATTTCGTCCGCTTCCAGTAGGGGCGACGACGGCGGAACTTGATCATGGCTTTTGTTTCCCCGCTAATCGGAAGCAGCGGTCTCCTCAGACCGCGCGCCGCTCGCTTCGTCGCTTATGATCAGGGCACTTTCGCGACGAGTTGCTCATCTCGCGATGCGTCTCGTGAGGCGATGAACGAATGATCTCCTGTTTATCTTTACCACTGATTTCGTTGGCGACGTACGTTGCACGGCTCCTTCAGTGTGCGTAACGTCGCGTTATGACCAGCACGACCATCGTGATCGTCGATGATCACCCTATCTTTCGCGGCGCACTCAGTCAGGCACTCCGAGGTGGAGCGCAGCCGGATGCCGAGACGTTCGGTATCGTTGAGGCGGGATCTCTTGATGACCTACAGAGCGTGCTGCAACGTGAAAGCGAGATCGCGCTCATCCTGCTTGATCTCACGATGCCGGGGGTTCGTGGGCTCTCAGGATTGATGCTGTTGCGGGCACAGCATGCTGAGATTCCCGTGATGGTGGTCTCTGCACGGGAGGATCCGCAGACTGTGCGGCGCTGCATCGAAATTGGTGCATCCGGTTATGTGCCGAAATCACTGCCCGTCGATGATATCCGACTTGCTGTACGTTCGGTGCTGAACGGGGATGTCTGGGTGCCGGAGGATTATGATTTGTCCGCAGATGGCGCGGACGATGACGTGCTCTCCCGCATTGGCAAACTGACACCGCAACAGATGCGCGTTCTCATGATGCTCGGCGAGGGATTGCTCAACAAGCAAATCGCCTTCCAGCTCGGCGTCTCAGAGGCAACGGTCAAAGCCCATGTCTCGGCAATCCTGCAGAAACTGGACGTTGAAAGCCGGACGCAGGCGGTGATCGCAATCAATAGCGTCGATCCCAACGAGTGGCAGCCGACCCCGGCGTGAGCCGCCCCGTGGCTTGAAACGCGTCTATTCGGCTGCTGCGACGGGCGCTTCTCTCAACTGATAGATTGCGGCGCGTAAGGCCGCCGGGCGGACAGGTTTGCGCATCACGGTGAGGTTCATCGCTTCGATCTCGTGCGTGATTTCTGCCGTCCGGTCAGCCGTTATGATAATCGCCGGTACGCTGTGGCCGATCGCGTCACGCACGGCTTTGACGGTTGCGGTGCCGAGGGTTTCAGTCAGGTGATAGTCGGCGAGGATAAGATCCGGCACGATGTTGTCGTCGTGCAATCGGGCTAGTGCCTCGCATTCACTTTCCGCCGTGATGACCTGACAGCCCCATCCGGACAATAAAAGGTGCGTGCCTTCGACGATCTCGCGTTCATTGTCGATTACGAGCACGGTTGTACCGCTCACATCATGGCCGAGCGGCCGCGTGCGTCGATCCTCGATCGGGCGCACGCCTTCGGGTCGGCGCGGTATCGAGACCGAGAACAGAGTGCCGCGGCCGACAACGGATTCGACCTCGACCGGGTGATCCAGGACGGCGGCGATGCGCTGAACAATGGAGAGCCCAAGTCCCAGTCCACGCACGGACTGGGCTGCGCCATCGAGGCGATGAAACTCCTTGAATATTGCCGCACGGTCTTTCGCGTCGATACCGCTTCCGCTGTCCAGTACCTGGACACTGACCTGATCGCCATCGCGACGACAGCCCACGAGCACCGAGCCTGCTTCGGTGTACTTGATCGCATTGGAGATGAGGTTCTGCAGGATGCGCCGCAGCAATCGCCGATCCGACTGGATCCACGCGCTCGACTGGACGAAGCGCAGCCGCAAACCCTTGGAGGCAGCAAGGGGTTCGAACTCCAGCCGCAGCCGTTCAAAGAGATCGCCGATCGGGAAGATGCCGAAGTCTGGTTTCAGCGCCTTGGCGTCGAGGCGCGAGATATCCAACAGTGCACCGATGATCTCTTCAACGGCTTCGAGTGAGGCATCGATGCGTTGGGACAGGTCGTCGGCATCGGTGTTGCGGGCGCGTTCGGATAAACTGCCGGCGTAGAGACGCGCTGCGTTCAACGGCTGCAGCAGGTCGTGGCTCGCAGCAGCCAAAAAACGGGTCTTGTCGAGGTTGGCTTCATCTGCCTTGCGTTTCGCCCGCCCCAGTTCCGCGTTCATTTCGGTCAGCTGGGCGGTACGTTCGTTGACGCGCCGCTCGAGTGACTCGTTCGCACGAGCCAGCGCAGCTGCGGCATCCACGCGTTCCGTGATATCAGTATAGGTCGTGACGATGCCGCCCTGTGGCATCATGCTGCCTGCGATCTCAAGAACGCGACCGGTGATCTTGTTGGTGTCCTGAAAGCTTTCATTTGCGAGTGCGATCCGGGTGACCAGCTCGTCTCGGATGACATTTGCGTCAAACGTCTCATCCTGCGATGGGCCATAGTGGCCGGCATCGATCTTGTGCTGAATGATGCGGTCGAGCGGGACTCCGACCGCGCCGAACTCACTCGGCAAGTCCATCACCTCGCGGAAGCTGCGGTTCCAGCAGATCAACCGCAAGTCTTCGTCAAACACGCTGATGCCCTGGCCCATTTGGTCGAGCGCGGACTGCAGAAGCACCCTGTTGTACTGGATTGCTTCGGATGCATCATCGAGGAGTTTTAATGCCGAGCCGTAGCCGACATCGCGGCGACGCATCAGCAGTGACAAAACGAGTCGTGATGATGCCGCACCAATCGCGCTCGCAAGAAGGCGCTCGGTGAACCGGATGATCTCGACATCGGCGGTCGCGGCGCCGTCACGCGGAATATCACGTTCACTGGCATATTGCTGGAAACTGCGTTCAGCTCGGGCAGTGCCGACAAAGCGTGCCGCGGTGCGCTGAAGATCATCGACCGTGATCGAACTGCGCCAGAGCTTGAACGATGGCGTCGGGCTCGCACCCCCCGGCTGATCGCTCAGAAAAACGTTGGCTTGCAGGCGCTCGACCGGTTGCGGATCGCGCGAGAGCGAGACAAGCACGAACGTCAACGCATTGATGACGAGGCTCCAAAACACACCGTGCACCAGCGGTGTCATTTCAGCGCCAAACAGAGCTTCCGGCCTTAGCCATGCGATGCCGAACGGGCCAGCTTCGATGAGACCGGGGGCGATCCACCCCGCAGTCGCGATCCATGGCACCAACATCGTCCATGACCAGACGAGGAACCCTGCGGTAATTCCGGCGATGGCTCCGCGGGCTGTCGCGCGGCGCCAGACAAGACCGGCGAAAAAGGCGGGCGCGAACTGCGCGATCGCGGAGAAGGATAGCAGGCCAATCGCGGCAAGCGCAGCGCTCTGGCCCATGGTTCGATTGAAGCCGTAGGCGAGGAGAAGAATGACGATGATCGTCATACGTCGGATGTTCAGCAGAAGCGGGCCGATTTCCGCAGTCTCGTTGTTGGCCGTCGGGCGCAATGCGGCGCGACGCAGCATGAACGGAACGATGATTTCGTTGCAGACCATGATGGCGAGCGCGATCGATGCGACGATAACCATCGCTGTCGCGGCAGACAGCCCGCCGACGAACGCGAACATGGCGAGTGTGTTGGCTCCGGCGGAAAGCGGGAGGGCGAGCACAAACATGTCCGCATCGACCGTGCCCGGCTCGAAGATCAACAAGCCGGCAAGCGCGATCGGCAGCACGAAAATGTTGATGGCAATGAGGTAGAGCGGAAATAGCCAGGCGGCGGTGCGGACATCGTTTTCGGATTGGTTCTCAACGATTGCCACATGGAACTGGCGGGGCAGCAGCAGGATGCAGACGAAACTGAGGACGGTGATCGTGATGCCGCGGCTCAGCGACCAGCCCTCGTTAATGGTATCGCGGACATGGCCGGCGGCACTCGCCTTCGCCCAGAGGTCACCAAAGCCGTTGAACATGACGTAGGTGACGAACAGGCCGACGCTCAGAAATGCGACAAGCTTGACGATCGACTCAGCGGCGACCGCGAGCATCAGGCCGCCCTGGTGCTCGGTTGCATCGATGTGGCGGGTGCCGAAGGCGATTGTAAACGCCGCCATTGAGAGCGTGATCAGAAATGCCATGTCACCCGCGGGGGCGAGTGCCCAGGTGATCGCGCTCATTGAGACGTCCCCACTGGCATAGGGGCGAAGCAGGACCTCAACTGATGCCGCGGCAGCTTTGAGCTGCAAGGCGATGTAGGGAATCGTGCCGGCCACGGCGATGACCGTGACAAGTGCGGCCAAGGTCTGACTCTTGCCGAATCGTGCGGCGATGAAGTCCGCGATCGATGTGATGTTTTGAGATTTGGCCAGCCGCACCATGCGGATCATGAAGGGGACGCAGAGCCCGATCATTAGGCTGGCGCCCAGGTAGACCGGAATGAAGCCGAGGCCGGAGGTTGCGGCAAGGCCGACGCTGCCGAAGAAGGTCCAGGACGTGCAGTAGACGGCGAGTGTCAGCGCATAAATGACTGTGCCAACTTTGGTCGCAGCCTGAGTTGTGCCGGGGTTGGCTTGCTCGCGACGATCGCCAATCCAGGCAATCGCGAAGAGGATGCCGACGTACCCAAACGCGACCGCCAGAATTGTCCAGCCGTCGATCATTTCGCAGCGCCGATCACGCGGGTGTTATTGAAGCTTGGCATGACTCAGTACACAGGCTAACTCGAAAATTGCGGCCACTCCTTCAGTGTGCGTTGCGTTTGTGATGCGCGCCTGGCGCGGGTGCTGCAATCCCGAAACCGTCCACATCGCAGCGATGTCGACGCCACCAGGGCCTGAAGGCCGTGACAACCGCTGAAACGGAGAACGCTGACAATGGGTATGCTACAGGAATTCAGGGACTTTGCACTGAAAAGCAATTTCCTCGACATGGCGACGGGGATCGTCATCGGTGCTGCCGTCGGCACGGTCGTCAAATCGCTGGTTGAAGATGTGATCATGCCACCGATCGGCATGCTTATGGGCGGGGTCGATTTCTCCGACATCAAGATCCCGCTGTCGGATGGTCCGGACGCTGCGGCCATCAACATCGGGACCTTCTTCAACAATCTGATCTCCTTTGTGATCGTGCTTGGCGCTATCTTCATGATCATCAAGGCGTTCAACGCTGCGAAAGCGAAGATGATGGAAGAGGAGAAGGCGGCTCCAGCCGAGCCATCGGAAGAGATTTTGCTGCTGCGCGAGATACGCGA
>JBCBXF010000190.1:0-6204 GCA_039816705.1 Pseudomonadota bacterium
CCCGACGGCGTGTTCCGGACGGATGATCCGCAGCTGCAAAAGGACATATGGGAGGTTCGCAAGTCTGGTCTCAACATCATGATGTCGATGAAGGACGATCGCAAACCGGTATCGTTCATTGAAGATTGTGCGGTGCCTCTGGAACATCTTGGCGCGTACACCTCGCAGCTGACGGAGGTTTTTGAAAAGCACGGCACGCGCGGAACCTGGTATGCGCATGCCTCGGTTGGCTGTCTGCATGTGCGCCCGGTGCTCAACCTCAAGCTGGAGCAGGATGCACGGACGATGCGCGCGATCGCGGAGGAAGCGTTTGAGCTTGTGCGCACCTACAAGGGTGCGCACTCCGGTGAGCACGGCGATGGCCTTGTGCGCTCGGAATTTCATCGCAGCATGTATGGCGATGACGTGATCGCGCTGTTCGAGACGGTGAAGGCGACATTCGATCCTGATGGGATGATGAACCCGGGAAAGATCGTCGATCCGCCGAAGATGAATGATCGAGAGCTGTTTCGGTACAAGCCGTCGTATCAATTAAGTGCGCGAACCCCGGTGTTGGATTGGGAACAGTTTTCCTCCGTTTCGGCGCAACCGGGTGCGGGCGGACTGCAGAACGCGGTTGAGATGTGCAATAATAATGGCGCCTGCCGCAAACAGGTGGGCGGTGCGATGTGCCCGAGCTATCGCGTGACCCGCGATGAAACGCATGTAACACGAGGGCGCGCCAACACCCTGAGATTAGCGCTTTCCGGGCAGCTGGGCGAGGATGCCTTTGCAAGCGAGGCAATGGCCGAGACGATGAAGCTCTGCGTCTCGTGCAAAGCCTGCCGCAGCGAATGCCCGACGGGCGTCGACATGGCGCGGATGAAAATCGAGGTGCTCGCGGCGCGCGCTGCGGCAGGTAAGCTCTCGCTGCATGAGCGGGCGGTCGCTTATCTGCCGCGATATGCGCCGTTGGCCTCGCGGTTGCCGTGGCTTGCCAATGCTCGGGATGTTGTGCCGGGCATGGCTGCGCTCAGTGAGGCGGTCGCCGCGTTTGCAGCGGACCGCCCGTTGCCACGCTGGAAGTCCGGCGCAACGCGTCATGCGCAACCGGTGTTCTCGGGGCATTTGGATGCTGGAACGCGCACGGAGGGGCGACCCCGGGTTTTGTTTTTCGCGGATACGTTCAACCGGTACTTTGAAGGGGATCCGAGCGCTGCGGCGGTCCGTGTCCTGAACGGGCTTGGCTATGATGTGTACGAACTCAAGCCGAAGACCGGGCGCCGCCCGCTCTGCTGTGGCCGGACATTTCTCTCTGCCGGGCTTGTCGAGGACGCGCGTGCCGAGGCTATGCGCGTGCTGGATGCTATTGATGCGTTTGACGTTACGTCTGATAGCGACGGAGTGGGGACGGTCGTCGTTGGGCTTGAGCCGAGTTGTCTTTTGACGCTACGGGATGAGTTTCTCTCGCTAGGTCTTGGGGCGCGTGCCGAGGCTTTGGCGCGGAGGGCCTTTCTTCTTGAGGAGTTTCTGGTCGCTGAGCGCGACGCCGGACGTTTGCCGGAAACGCTTGGCCGACTTACGCGCACGGCGCATGTGCACGGCCATTGTCACCAGAAGTCTTTCGGTGCGTTCGGTGCCGTGAGCGAGGTGCTCTCCATGATCGAGGGCCTGCGTGTGAAGCCGATCGAGTCGAGCTGTTGCGGTATGGCCGGCGCATTTGGATACAGCAAAGACACAGCGTCGGTATCGCGAGAGATGGGAGAGCTGTCGCTGTTGCCGGCGGTGCGGGCGGCGAAGTCTGATGATCTCGTGATTGCGGATGGGTTCTCCTGTCGGCATCAGATCGCAGACGGCGCAGGGCGTGAAGCGGTACATGTTGCGCATGTGTTGGATGCGGCGCGACGGTCCGGCGGTTTTAGCGGGGGCGTACAATGACCGAGCGCAGCCGAACTGTGACCTGGCAAGATCCCGCGATTTCGGCAGCGGCGCACGCAGGAAACATGACCGGGCTCGCGTTTCTCACTGCGATCGTAGAGGGGACGGTTGCGCAACCACCGATCGCGCGGAGCCTCGACTTTCGTCTCGCTGAGGTCAGTGACGGGCGTGCCGTCTTCCATGCGACACCGCAGGAGTTTCATTTCAATCCGATCGGCACGGTGCATGGAGGTTTCTACGGCACCCTGCTCGACAGCTGCATGAGCTGTGCGGTGCACGCCACTTTGCCTGCGGGTGTTGGTTACACGACGGTCGAGTTTAAAGTGAATGTTGTCCGCGGATTGCGAACGGACGCCGGGGAAATCTCGGCTGTCGGCGAGGTGGTACATCGCGGGCGTCGGATTGCGACATCGCAAGGCCGAATTGTCGATGCGGACGGCAAACTCTACGCGCATGGCACGGCGACGTGCATGCTATTGGCCCAGTCGTGAGCTGTCTCATGGCGTGACAGCCCGCAACGTTTTCTTCATGAAATTGCGACACCGTCTCGCGTGATGGCGTCAGCTCTTCAGCGGCGCCGCAGTCATCGGTGGCACACGCGTATGCGCAAGTTTGTTTTCATCATTGTTGGTTTGTTTCTCGCCAAGATTGCCTACGAGCAGATGATTTATCGCTCGGCGACGTATGACGTGATTGTCGGGACGTATGCGCAATCGGCCATCAAGGCCTGTGCCGACCGTTCCGATCAGCCGCAGGTTGCAGCGTCGATGTGGTCCAAGCCGTCATCCGTCAAGCTGGTGATCGGCAAGCGTGACCTCGATGTCTATTTCTGGCAGGTCAACCATCTGATGTGGCGGGCGCGGTATAAAAATCCGTACTTGTTCATCACGACGAGCAATGCGCCGAACTACATGCTTTGCGAGTATGATATCATGCGCCAGTCGGCGTTTGTGCAGCGGATGTAGGCTGTTTAGCTTCTGCTTTGCAAAATTGACGTTTCCGCATATCCCGACATGTCCCGAACCGGGACACTCGCACACGCTTCTCCAACCATAACTGCTGTTCGCTGCCTCACGGTGCTCTCCTCGCGCTAGGACCACAGCAGTTGGTTAACGGTGGGCGTGCCAGCTTTGCAGGGTTGCAAACCGTGGGGAGTTTTGCGAGCAGCGCATGGGTGTGAAAGTAAAACGTGATCGGCCGTCCCGTCGGCTGCACCACCGCGTTACCGCGCCGTTGTTCGCAACGGTCGATGGTCATGTGGCTCGTGCGGCTGACTGGAGTCTTGGCGGATTACGCATCGAGAACTTTGCGGGCACCGTGCCGGATGTCGGTGATGTTGTCGACCTGCATATTTCCCTCCCTTTTCAGGGTTTCGAGGTTGCGTTCGATACCCGTGGTGAAATCGTCCGGAACGACCACGCTGGCGGTATGTTTGCGCTCAAGTTTCTCGAGCTCGGGGAACGCGAAAGCGAACTGATGCAGCACTTCGTCGAGGAGATCGTGCGCGGCACGATGGTCGACGTTGAAGATACGATCCAGCGCATCGATGTGCCGGTCACACCGGTTTCGACAAAGCCTGACCCCAATCCGATTGCCGAGATTCCGAAGCGCCGGCTGCCGGTGAAGACGATCGTCATGTCCACGTTTTACATGGTGCTGGGCTTTGTGGTGTTCGGCTACTTCGGTGTGATGCTCTATGCGAATTATTTCCGCATGGAGGTGCGCACCGCCGTCATCTCCGCGCCGCTCGAATCCGTTAAAGCGCAGTTTGATGGGCGCATTGTGTGGACGGACTACCGCCCCGGACAGCGCGTCAAGACAGGCGATGTTTTGCTCTATGTGGCGGACAACGAGCTTGAAAGAGATATCGACTTCGCGCGGATCGAGGTGGAGGAGCGCCGGGCAAGTCTTGCGTTCCTGCGCCGCAAGCACGCGGATGAATTGCACCGGATGGAAGGCCTTGCGGACGTCACGCTGAAAAATGTGCGGCAACGCAAGCTGGAGATTGACGCGCTCGAGGTCGAAGCGAAAGCGGCCGAGAGCCAGGCCACGCGTTTGGCATCATTGCTGGCGCAGGGGTTCACAACCCGCCAGCGTGTTGAAGCGGCGGAGGCCGCCTGGGTCGATGCGAAGAAGCGGCTCGCATCGCGGCGCCTCGAACTGAAGTCGCAATCACGTCTGGCCGAAAGTTATATCGGCAAGCGGCACTTCACGGGCGAGAACTTTGTCGGTGAAGTTGGGCGGATTGGTGCCGAGGTTGAATTGGCTGAGCGCCGCATTGGGATTGCGTCGACCAAGCTGGAGGTTCTCCTAAAACATCGTGCTCGGCTTGCAGTCCGCTCGCCATTTGACGGTGTTCTGTTGGAACTGCCGCGGGTCGACATGGCGTCCGTCCGCCCCGGGGAAACGGTGGCGGTCATCGAACAGCGGCGGCGTCGCGATGTGCTGGCCTATCTGCAGCAGGATGAGGTGCTGAAGGTCGGCATTGGTGATCGCGCTTATGGATTTATTCCGGCACTGAACGAGAGTGTGCCACTGATTGTTCGGGAGATCGACCGGACGAGCGGTTTTGTGGATGAAAATATATCGAACTATCGCTTCCGCGGTGTTCGGGATCGTTCGGCACGCGTTCGTCTGGACTTCGAGTATCCCGAACTTGTGCAGGATGCGCAGCGGTATCGCTCCGGCCTTCCGATGATCGTGCTGTTCCAGCAGCAGACGACGAACCAGGTGCTTTCGGAGATTAATCGTCGGCTGAAGATGGTCGCGATCGCTCTATTCGGATCGCGGGGCGCAGTTGTCGGCACCTTCAAGCCGCACGAGACGGTGGAGCGCCACCTGAGGAAGGGCGCATCAACTGATGGAACGCGGCTGCTTCCTTACGCTCAACCTACGCAGGAACCGGCACCGCAGCGTGAACGGTCCGGTGCGCATCAGGGACAGTTCGATTCTCTGTTCGGTGATGGGTTTGACGAGCTTCTGTCGCGCTCACGTGAGGGTTCGACCGCAATACTCGAGCGGGTTTCTAAGACGGGCAAATCGTTGATGGCGGCACTCCGTTACAAGGTCCGCGAGATGCTTCAGCCTGACAATCGCAGATACCGTCTGCAGCACATTCCGGCTCGTAACCCAGCGAGCCGTCCGGCAGACGATACGCAAACTGCTGCGCGCTCACTTGGCGCCAAATCGTTTCGTCAGCAGTAATGTTGTCCCCTGGAGCGTCAGCGACGCGCGCCGTCGCACAGGACTATCATATCGACGATCTTGGGAAGAAAATTCCGCAGCATGAGAAGTGGTCTTTCTCTGTACTCCTCACGATCGGGATTTATCTCGGCATCTGCTTCGTCGCGCTCACGCTGATCCCCAACACGATCTGGGATCCTGAAGTCGCACACATCACTTACGTGATCGGCATTCTCGGGATCTGGCGCTACGGCTGGTGGTTCAATCATACGATCCGGGCGATGATCTACGGCAAGATCGTTTATCCGAAACTGCGAACGCGGGCCGCGGAAATCTGGGATGGCGGATGGCGGCCGGACGAAATGCACTTCATGATGACAACGTTCCGTGAGCATCGTGATATCACAGAGCGTGTTGTTCGAGGGATCTGCGATCAGGTGCGCGAATCTGGCGTTCCGGGGACGATCTGGCTGGGGTCCGGCGATCTTTACGATGAGAAATTGATCGAGCAGCATCTGCGGCTGATCGCATCGGATCTCGATATTACGCTGCGGATCGTGCGGCAGAACCAGCCGGGCAAGCGGATCGCGATCTCACTTATTCTCCGTGCCATGGTGCGTGCGGGCATGAAGGATGATGCACTCGTCATCTTCATGGATGGCGACTTCGTCATAGAGCCCGGCGCTGCCCGCAAATGTCTGCCGTTGTTCGAGCTGTTTCCTGATCTGCAGGCGTTGACGACGGATGAAGAGGTTATCGTTGTCGGGCCGAAATGGATGCAGCGCTGGTTGACGATGCGGTTTGCCCAGCGCCGTATCGCCATGCAGTCACATGCGCTCTCGCATCGTGTCCTGACTTTGACAGGTCGGATGTCTGTCTTCCGCGCCAAGCACATCAAGACGTACGAGTTCATCCGGCTGCTCGAGGCCGACTATCTGGACAATTGGCTTTGGGGAAGCTTCCGGTTTCTCTCCGGCGATGACAAGAGCACCTGGTATCATCTGCTCAAGAACGAAGCTCGAATGCTTTATGTGCCGGATGCCAATGGTTACACGATCGAGGTGATCGAGGGCTCCGCATTCAAGCGGATGGTGGAGAACTTCC
>JBCBXF010000191.1:0-6180 GCA_039816705.1 Pseudomonadota bacterium
AGCGCGACCCGGTCCCCCTGCTTAAGTCCGGCCACCTCACGCAGATACACTGCGAAAGCATCGGACATCTCATTCACCTGTTTGAAGGTGAGCGTGCCGTTCATGCCGTTCGGCAGACAGGTGGTAAACGCCTTGGCCTTGCCGTAGGTCTCTGACACAGACTGAATGAGGTCCGGCAGGTTTCGATAAGATGCTTCTGCAATTTCAGGCCGCACATCGGGCCCATAATAAGCCGTCCACGGCCGAGCTTCGAAATTCATTGGCCCCTCCCCTGGCTAACGTTAAGGTCAAGCTAGCCGAGTACGTGCCGTTGGGGAACGCCCGTCGTGCCGTTCCGACGCAATTTTCTGCCCGGACACCGAACGTCCGTGAACTGTCGCGCCGATTTTTCGTGGATGACGAGCCGGTCTGCACCGTGTCGCGCGTGGCCTTCACGGCGTAGGGGCTGCCGCTGATCAACACATGCGACGAGGGGCGAGTGTTGTTGCGGAAGCGTGATGCCGCTCGGAGGAATTTTCGTTCGATACGCCTTCTTACAGCACTTGCGTTCACCCGGTCACTGCGCACCAGAAAACGCGTTATGAAATGTCCACTTGCGGCCCTTGCGACGCGGCTTCGATGCAAAACGATCCGATTTGAGCTTTTCAGCGCTGTCGCAAATGCTACCGATCAGCACGCTGGCTACCGCAATGACACGATGGCAGAGTTGGCTCACACGCCGAAAGAACCAGGATACAGAAAGCCCGACCGCGTACCGTCCATTCGCGGCGATTCATTCACACCTGCGAACCGCGACCGCCATTGCACCGCCGCCGCTACCAACCCGCTGCAATACTGAAGCGCGCACCACTCACACGCGCAATCTCCGAGACCAGTCGTCCAGAAATCCGTCCGGTCGGTGCAAGGCTGTGATCAGTCTCAAATTTGCGGATGGCTTTGGCAGTGTTGCGGCTGACGATCCCATCAGCTGGCCCCGGGCCATAGCCAAGTCGCGCTAACGCCTGCTGAACGCTTTTCGCCAACTGGCGGGAGATCGCGGATGGAGGTTGTTGCGAGGCTCGCGCGGAGGCGCCGATGCCACCGAGAATGATCTGCTCAAGCAGCGCCTCCGACGGGTCTGCTGTCAGCGTCAACCTCTCGTCATGCTCGAACGCCATCACGGCCGCGCGCGTCATCACACCAGCGATGCCATCAACCGGTCCTGGCTCATAGCCTCGTGCTGAAAGCTCACGCTGGATCGCTCGCACCGTTTCTTTGCTGGCAGATGTGGTGGCCGTCACGCTGATGACACTGCCTTCACGCGCGCCAGCATGAGTGACGGCAATGGGGCGGGGCACGGCTGGACCGGTCTCGGCATCCTCGACGGTCTCGGCCGTCTCCTCCTCGGTTATCGACGCCGTGACAGTCGGGTTCCACTGCGGCAGCACACGCCGCACGCGGCGTCGCGTCGGTTGTGCGGCGGGTTTGGCAACTTGTGCGTCACTGTCCAATGCGTCGGCATCAAGAGTTGTGTCAGCATACCAAGGTGGCGCGCTTTCCTGGAGCGCCATCGCATTGATGGCGACACCCACAAAGAGCGCCACGAAGGCTCCCAACAAGACGCGCGCCCGAACGGCCGACATACGCATGACCTTTTACGCAAATGCCTGTGACACGTCGGCAGACACCCGACGGCATTCTCCGCTACTATGTCGCGTGATGGTGAAGAGGAGATAAACGGAACGTCGAAAACTTGCATCAAATGCCGGCGCGCAGTTTCGCTGAATGGTGACGCCAGCGCGTTAACCTGAGTTCGGGTCAGGAAAGTCAGCAGGGTATGTCATGTCGTTGTTCAGGACAGCCGTCATCATCGTCATTGCCGTTTCGCTTTTGCCATCCGATCCGGAAGGCCAGCGCGCATTGAAGCGCACAGCACTTGGTATGAGCGAGCAGGCCACAACGTTCTGCGAGTCGCGCCCGAACATCTGCGTATCGCGTGAGGATGCGTGGGAGGGATTGAAAGCGAAAGCCTGGTTCGCCTACACACTCGGCCACGAACTCGTCTACGGTCAGCGGTCTTATGCGGCCTCCCCTGATGTCGACGCCCGACCGTTCTATGCGCCGGCGCCACGGAGCTATGGCGAGCATACCGGCTACATCACCGCCTATGATCGCGACCGCCTCGCGCGTGCCGCCCGCCGCGACATTCGGAACTCCAGCATCGACGCACTGCTGCAGGACGACAGCCGCTTCTGACTGTAAGCTCGTCGGTGTGCCGCATTGCCAGTGTTTCCTCTGCGCCGTATCCGAATGGCGAGAGTTGCGGAAATGCCGGCCCGGCCCGGCGTAACGAGACGCAGAGCATGGCCACAGACATCGCCACCATCCTTGAGGACTTCGCGTTTCTCGACGACTGGGAGGATCGATACCGCTACGTCATCGATCTTGGTCGCGGGATGCCCGAGTTCCCTGACAGCGCCCGCAACGAGGCCAACAAGGTGCGGGGCTGCGCAAGCCAGGTCTGGCTGTTGACCCACGAAACCGGTGACCAACTGGCTTTTGAAGGTGACAGTGACGCCATGATCGTGCGTGGCCTGATCGCCATTCTAATCGCGGTCTACTCCGGCAAGCGACCTGACGAAATTCTTGCAACCGACATCGACAAAATCTTTACCGATCTCGGCCTCGCAGAACATCTGACACAGCAGCGCTCGAACGGCTTTTCCTCCATGGTTGAGCGGATTCGAACCGACGCAGCGTCCCGCGCGGCCTGACCGTGCTTCGTCAGGCGTCATCCGAGCGATCGAGCGCCGGCTTGTAATCGTTCGCGCCCCAGTGCCGAATTGCACCACGCCTCTTCGGGCCATCCGATCCCCCCGCGCGACGCGACGGTGCGAGGCCATAGTGCCGGGCAAGTGCCTGTAGCGCGGTCTGCAACATAACTTTGCCCGAGCGTTGCGGCCACCCCGCCGACATCTCGACCTCACGGAGACCGCGCCCGTCACAGCACACCCAGATGAGAACGTCCGAGAGTTCTTCTCCCACCGCATCGAGCGCACGATAAAATCTCTGCTTCGCCGAAAGCGCCGCATCACTCAGCTCCAGCCGCCCTTCTCCATCCGTCCGCCGCGGCGCATGCCCCGAGAGCGCAGACGACCAGTCAGCCGTCACCCGCGCCTGCATCTGACCGCGGAGAAAGTCCTGCCGGAGCCGCTCACCGGCCGTGAACTGGCTTGCGGAAATCAGGGCTTGGCCGGTGCGCCGGTCCTTGCGGTTGCGCAACCAGCCGAGCGGGCTTTCTGTCTCATTGACGGTCACGGTCTCCGTCGTGACGCCGGGAAGCGTGCGTTCACGGCGGATTTGATGCTGTGCCTGAAACGGGTCTTGCGTGGCCGAGGCCGCCGCTGCCGTGTTGCGTCTCAAAAACGCGGCGCCTCCGGACGAGAGCTTCACAAAGTCTCCGTCACGCTCGACAAGCCCAGCACTCAACGCCGACGTCATGAGTGAAACCGGCACGCCACCGGCACCTGTCGATGCAGTTTCAGCCGCTTTTGCATGCAACGACGATGCGTCACGCTCACCGCCACTCTGCGCTGTTGCGCCACCGCCGTCAGGCGCGGAGACAATGTGCCAAGCGCCTGCATCCCGCGGATCAACACGCCGGAGCTGCGCGCGCGCGCCACGTCGCGCTAGCCGACGCAGGACGGGGAGGATGTCCCGCCCTTCCATTCCAACCGATGATTTCCTCCGCTGCTCTGAGACCCCCCGCGACTTTGACGCTGAACGCGACGCCGCTGTTCCCATCAACACTCTCCTCGACAACTGATCCGATACGGTGTTTCGCTACCAAGACTGGCGAACTTCATGCATTGGACAAGAACGCGAAGTAAAAGGGAAGAAAATAATCGTTAATGCGTAAACAAAAGCCAACAAGATCATCTGCTGAAACAGTGAACTCGGACGACCCAGCATCGACGGGTCTGCCACAAGCCCCGGTCACACACGACAATAGGCGCCGGAAAACCTCACCGCGCGCGCGCGCGACGCACAGACCGCGTGGGGGTGGACCGACGCAGACACACGATGAGTATGCAATTGGAGATATTATCCGCTTGCTGGCGCGCTGGCCCGGCGACGAAGACTTGCTGCGCGAGGCCGATGCGGCAACGATACGGGCGCGTCTTCACGCGGCGCTGTGCGCTGAGCGGCGTCGCGGCATGACAGGCCACTGGGCCTACGATCCGCTACGACATCGAAATCTGGTTCAGTCACTCAAGAAACTGAAACCCACGGCAACGTAAACGCAGAGCACAAACGTAAAAACCCGCCAGGCTAGTCCGGCGGGTGTTTTCTGAAAGTCTCGAATGTGTCGGCGTCACCGACGACGCCGCGGCTTTACTTGCGCTGTTTGTTGCGGCGCTGACCAAGGCCCATTTGCTTGGCAAGGGCCGACCGCGCAGCGGCATAGTTTGGTGCAACCATGGGATAGTCAGGCGCGAGACCCCACTTCTCGCGGTACTCTTCCGGTGTCATGTTGTATTGGGTGCGCAGATGACGCTTCAGCTGCTTGAATTTCTTTCCATCCTCAAGACAGATCAGATAATCCGGCGTCACGGATTTTTTCCGGGAGACCGCAGGGATAAGCTCAGGACGCGCCCCCGCGGCACTGCGTGATGCTGCGCTGCTGAGCGCTTCATGCACATCGCTGATCAAACCGGAAAGATGTCCTGCTTCGACCGAATTGTGACTGACGTACGCCGCAACGACATCCGCCGTCAGCTCCACAATATTCGGCTTGTCGCTCGAACCGTCCATGATTTATCTCCTCCTGCCTAGTCACAGACCTGATTGCGGCGATACTCACGCCAGAAAGCATGACGTGGGTAAAGCGGTCAGTCGTTACTCGGTTAATCCAAGGTTCAATTGAACGGATGCCGCCAACATTTTCACGAATACACAAGTCACGTTCAAAATATGAAGAATTTATCACCGTTTGTTTCAACCCGGCTATCGGGAACGCGAATTTACTCGCCATGCGAGAACTGGGCCAAAAATACGCTATGCCATGTCTGCACTGCTGTTTCCCGCGGGCGACCGTAACCCTTCAAAGGAAGTAGGCCAGCAGACAGCCACCAAGCAAAACAGTCGTCCAGAAAGCCATGTTGCCAGTCGGCCAACGCCGACCCATGACGCCGGCAGGACCATGCGTTGCAGAAAGCTCGTGCCACAGCCGCGCAACAAGTGATCGCAATGGCTCGAACGTCCCATCAGCGAGCATCTCGCCGGTGCGACGAACAAAGCCCAACGTTCGCGGCAGAGCGCGTCGATAGAGCCAATCGGTATCGAGCGTGATCGTCAGAGTACGCTGCAGCAGATTGAGCATCAGGAAAAATGCAAGGCCCGAGAAGAGCAGCAGCTGCAGCTGATACACAACATGATCCGCCGTGTACGCCTCATAGCTCACCGCAAACGGCAGGCGGTCGTACAGCAAGCTTGGCTCAACTCCGATCGCAAGACAACCGAATGACAGGATCGCCATGGCTGACAGCATGGATCTTGGAGGCTCACCGGGGCGCAGACCGGAGTCCTTTTGGAAGAATACGAACCAAGGGAATTTAATCCCCGCATGCAGGAACACGCCGGCCGACGCCGCAGCGAGACAAAACCACACGAACCCGAGCTGGCTGTACTGCGCCGCCGATGAGATCAACGATTTTGCCGGAAACCCGGATGTCAGCGGAAACGCAGAAATCGACAGCGCCCCAATGATCCCAAAAAGACAGGTGAGTGGCATCGTGCGGAACAGCCCACCGACGTCGGTGCATTTTCGCAGCCCGCCCGTCTGCACCATCACAGCTCCGGCAGACATCAGCAGTAGCGCCTTGTAGATGATATGCGCAAAGGCATGCGCTGCCGCTCCGTTGAGCGCCAGCTCAGTCCCGATACCAACCGCGGTGACCATGAATCCGACCTGGTTCACGATCGAGTAGGCGAGGATCCGCCGCATGTCATTCTCAAGGATCGCAAAGACGATCCCATAGAACACCATGAACAGCCCAACGTAGATCAGCAACTCGGTGCCCGGGTAGCCGCGGATCAGCGTGTAGACCGCTGTTTTCGTCGTGAATGCGGAGAGAAAAACCATCCCGCTCCACGACGCTTCCGGATAGGCGTCGGGCAACCATGCGGAAAAAGGCGGCG
>JBCBXF010000192.1:0-6170 GCA_039816705.1 Pseudomonadota bacterium
ATGGCGTGCCTGGCGAACACGTGCCTCGATGTCGCCGTTGGTCAGGATCGGCACAGTCAGGTGTGCCGAAACGGTCAGGTCGTCATCGCGGGACGAAAACTCGCCGGCCCCGTAGTCCTGTGAGTAACGAGCTCTGACATCGACTTGCGGCAGAAGCTCCCCACGAATGCGATCGGCGGTGTGTTCCGCTGCCTGAGCCGCAAACCGTGCTTCCGTGACAGCCGGTGCGCCATGGGCGGCTGCCTCGCCAGCTTCACGGGCGGAATCCGGCAGGTGTGTGGTGTGCGGATGGGGCTGCCTCAGTCCGCCAGCCGCATTGCCAATCACTTCGAGATAGCTGGCGCGGCTGGATTGCAGGTTGGCTTTCGCAAGACTGAACGCCGAAACCGCGGCCGCACGTCGGCTGCGCGCTTGTGCAAAGTCGGTTGCGGTCACTTCGTTCGCGCGCAGGCGCACCGATGTCCCACGGAGAATGCGGGAAAGGAGTGCCTGATGTCGTGAGCGGTGGGAAACGATCGCCTGATCGCGGACGACGCTGACGTAAGCATCGACAGCGCGTAGCAACACCTGCTGTTCTGTCGCGAGCAATCGCGATTGGCCGGCGCTCACAGTTGCTTCTGCTGCGCGCTCACCGTTCACGGTCTGAAAGCCGCGAAAAACTGGCTGGTTGAGTTCCACGGAGTATCCGTGGGAGCGGTCGTGTCGTCCGGTCACAAGGCCGGTTGGCTTCGTCTCGCGGTCCGTTTGCACGACTTGACCACGTGCTGTGACGGTCGGGCGCCAACCTGATCTCGCGCGCGGCACTTCTTCGTCCGTTGCGCGCTGACGCGCCCGATCGGCGGCGAGCGTCGGGTTTTTCAAATACGCCGAGACAAGCGCCTGGTTGAGGGTGTCTGCAGTGGCCGTTGACGGCACGCCTGAGGCCCAAACGAAGCTCACAGCGTATACGAAAGCGCCGAGGACGCCGTATCGCAGGGGCGAATTGGTATCAGATCGCTGTCGCATGGCAGCCTCTTCCAGTCGGAAACGTCGCGAAGTTTACACCTCGGTTGCGGCTTACAAGCGATGTCTGATTCGATCTGAGTGTTAAAATTTGTTTTCCTTGTTGAAAGAGATTTGTCTGGCGACATGGCAATGACGCAACGCTAAGCCGTTGAATTCATGGTGCGCTCTTCGGGCCGTTCCGGTTGAAAACTTCCGCATGTTGGCACTCGTCCTGCATCTGCGGTGGCCAGATACCAACGGCCTCAACACCGGAGACCCACCATGGCACTTCAACTTACGGGTGATGCAGAGCATGCGTCGTCGGACATCGACACTGCGGGCGCCCCATCGATCGTCAGCCAGCACATCAAGTCGATCACATTTGACAGCCCTGACATGGGACGCGCGATTGACGACAGCACCGAACAGCCTGAACTGAACGTTCAGGTGAACGTGGAAGGTCGAGCAGACGGGCGTGGCCGGTTTGAGAGCATCATCCAGGTGGATGCGACGGCGGAAGATGCAAAGGGCGTCGTTTACACGCTCTCTGTGCAGTATGCCGGGCTTGTCGCGTGGGAGAACGCGCCGGAAGACAAGCTGGAAAAACTCCTGATCAGCACGCTGCCGCGCTTTATGTTTCCATACCTGCGCCGCCTCGTCTCCGACGTGACGCGGGAAGGCGGTTTTCCTCCCTTACTCCTCGACCCGATCGACTTCGATGACGTCTATGCCCAGCGCAAAGCCGCGCAACAGCAGGCCGCCGCATAGCTCCCGGCGTGCGCTGAAGTGCCCATCCGGAACCGCAGATTGTCCGGTCAGACAGGGGGTAACTTCACCGGTTCATTGTTCCCGCCGGAAGACTGGCATCCTGTGTCATTCTGCGAGGCATGGAGGGATCGTGCTTCGGTCAAGCACGGTCCGCCCAGTTGCCGCGCCTGCTCCGGGGTGCCGAAGGCGCGCGATTGCTCGGTGGGGTGAACGACGTAGCGGCCGCGTTTGCAGCAGCTCTTACCTCATCACACTCGCAACTCGTTGGACACGAGCGTCGACAGTTTGCCAGCCGCGCCGTCCAAATGCGGCGTTCGGTTGGAAGGACATGAACCGGAACTGTCCGAGTAACTCGAAAGAACACGCCCGACATTGCCTTTGTTCGCCGCGGCGATCGTCGAGGCTGACAGTCATATGCAGGAGGCTGCGATCAGAGGCCGTCCTGGAACGGTGTGACGGTTTGCAAATAGCAAACGCACAGGTGAAGCCCGGCAGAACCAAGATCAAACGCCCGCTCGCGCTTGCCGCGTCGGCGAAGCGTAAGCCGTTCCTCGCAGTAGATCCTGAACAGCCTCTCGTGGCTTACCTCGATCCCGCGCGGGCGGAGCAGGAGATTGCATTTAGGGATCTGGCGGAGAGAGAGGGAGCCAACCGAGAAATATTTATCAATAATTTCAGATGCTTGTCAGTATGGTGCGCAATGTATAACCCAATAGCTCACCCATCGAACTACGTCGCACGCCGCTCATGACGTGTTGTGACGTCGCACCAGTGTCTGGATTTCGGTTTGGTTGGTCTGTCGACGTCCACGCCTTGGTGCCGCCAGCCCTACCGATTGACCGCCTTCACCTCGAGGTAGTCGTGCAAACCGAACTGACCGAATTCGCGGCCGTTGCCTGACTGCTTGTAGCCACCGAAAGGTACGTCGTAGTCCGCAGCTTCGCCGTTGACGTTGATGGAGCCGGCACGCAGTTGCCGCGCGACCCGCAGCGCGCGCTCGTCGTTGCCGGTCTGGATGTAGGCTGCGAGACCGTAGGGCGTGTCGTTGGCCATGCGGACGGCATCGGCCTCGGTTTCGAACGGGATGATCGAGAGGACGGGGCCAAAGATTTCCTCCCTGGCGATCTGCATGTCGTTGCCGACATCGGCGAAGACGGTGGGGCGGATATAATATCCGCGATTGAGGTCGTTGGGCCGGTCCGTTCCGCCGGCGATGCAGCGTGCACCTTCGCTCAGACCGATCCTGATGAGATTCTGCACCTTCAGAAACTGGCTCGAGTTGACGACTGGCCCCAGATGATCACCTTCCTGTTCCGGCGGTCCGACCTGTGTGGCTTCGGCGATGCCTGCTGCGATATCCACCACGTCGTCATACACGCTGCGCTCGACCAGAAGCCGCGTCGGCGCATCGCAGGACTGTCCGGAGTTTCCGAAGCATCCCTCGACGCTGATGCGCGTCGCGGCTTCGATGTCTGCGTCGGCAAACAGCAGATTGGGCGATTTGCCGCCAAGCTCGAGCGTGACCCTCTTGACCGTATCCGCTGCCGACTTTGTGACGGCGATGCCGGCACGCGTCGAGCCGGTGAAGGATATCATGTCGATCCCGTGGTGCGCCGACATTGCCGCACCGACTTCTGGCCCGGTCCCGTTGACGAGGTTGAACACGCCGGGCGGAAATCCGGCCTCGTCCAGCATTTCGGCGAACAGAAGGGCGGAATAGGGAGAGTATTCGCTCGGTTTCAGCACCATCGTGCATCCGGCGGCGAGTGCCGGAGCGACCTTCACGACGATCTGGAGGATCGGCCAGTTCCAGGGGGTGATCAGACCGCATACGCCGACCGGTTCATCCAGCAGCAGACTTCCGCCTCGCGGGCTCGGTCGCTCGAATGCGTGCGCTCCCAGTGCTTCGATCGTCGCGACGAGCGCTCCTTCGCCGGTTTCCGTCTGCAACCCGCGCGCAAACGTGATCGGCGCCCCCATCTCAAGCGATATCGCCTGCGCCATTTCTTCCGCACGGCGCTGATAGATTTCGACCAGGCGCTCCATCAAAGCGGCGCGTTCATCAACGGATGTCACGCTCCACGATGGGAACGCGTCACGCGCAGCGGTTACCGCCCAGTCGACATGGCGCGCCGATCCGAGCGCGATCGTGCCGCTCGCCTCCTCGGTCGCGGGGTTGATGACGTGGAATTCCTGCACCCCCGGGGCTTCGACCCACTGTCCGGAGATGTAGAAATGGCGATTGTGCTGCATCGGTATCGACATGGGTCATGCGCTCACTCTTCCGGCCAACCGGACATGGACTTGACCTCAAGGAAGTCCTCAAGCCCCCATTTTCCTCCCTCGCGGCCGTTACCCGATTGCTTGACGCCACCGAACGGACTGCCTGATGAGCTGGACACGCCGTTGATGTGCACCATGCCGGCCTGAAGTTCGCGTGCGACGCGGCGTGCGCGCTCCGGGTCATCGGACTGCACATAGGATGCGAGGCCGTACGACGTGTCGTTGGCGATCGAAATCGCTTCGTCTTCGGTGTCGAACGGGATCATCGTCAGGACGGGGCCAAATATTTCCTCCCGCGCGATCGTCATTTCGTTGCTGGCGTCTGCGAACACGGTTGGGCGGACGTAGTATCCGCGATTGAACCCCTCGGGTCGTCCCGTGCCGCCTGCAACCAGCCGCGCGCCTTCATCAATGCCGGCCTGTATGAGGGTCTGGATTTTTTCGAACTGAACCTCGGACACCACCGGGCCAATGTGTCGCCCTTCCTCACGCGGGTCGCCGACCGCTGTGGCCTCGGCCGTCGCCTGAGCGACTTCGACGGCCTGATCATAGACCGGCCGTTCGACCAGCATCCGCGTCGGCGCGTTGCATGACTGGCCGGAGTTGTTGAAGCAGTGCAGCGTGCCGCGCTTGACCGCTTTCGCGATATCGGTATCCGCGAACACAAGGTTCGGTCCCTTGCCTCCGAGTTCGAGCGACACGCGCTTGACGGTGTCCGCACCAGCTTTCGTTACGGCCGTGCCGGCGCGCGTGGAGCCGGTGAACGAGATCATTTCAATGTCTGGATGACGCGACAGAGCCTCGCCGACCGTCGGCCCATCGCCATTCACGAGATTGAAAACGCCCGACGGAATACCGGCCTCGTCGATCATCTCCGCGAAGAGAAGCGACGAGAGAGGAGCAATTTCCGATGGCTTGAGCACCATGGTGCACCCCGCCGCCAGCGCCGGCGCGACCTTGAGCGCCACCTGGTTCATCGGCCAGTTCCAGGGTGTGATCAGACCACAAACACCAATCGGCTCATGAACGATCAGGTCGTTCGGCGTATCGTTCCGCAGTGGATGTTCGAACTCGAATGCTTCGAGCACGCGGGAGAACGCCTTGATGTGCCCGTAGCCGGCAGGAGCCTGCTGCGTCGTCGCAACGCTCATTGGCGCGCCCATCTCGAGGGAGATTGCATCCGCCATTTCGCCTATCCGGCGCTTGTAAATCTCGCCGAGTGCCTTGAGATACGCGAGCCTCTCGCTCTGACTTGTCGCCCGCCAACCGGGCAACGCTCGCCTCGCTGCATCGACGGCATGATCGACGTCTGCCTGGGCGCCGAGGGAAATGACGGCACATTTTTCCTCTTTTGCCGGGTTGATAACGTCGAAGGGGTTGTCAGCGTCGGGCGAGACCCACTTTCCGTCGATGTAGAAGTTGGTGTGAGACATGACCGAACGGTGCTCCGGGTTGAAAAGGCGCGCGGCGTCGCGCTGATGGCGGTAGCCGGGTGGAGAGGATGAACGTTCAGTTCAACAGATGCGGCGCATCCGGTGTCTGAAAAATCATCGGAGAGGCGGCGGCCTTCTCGTGTGCGAAGTTGGCAAGCGCTCTGGCCGCGAGCACAGTACGGAACGGCTGAGGATTGCAGACGAGTTCAGCGACCACTGTTCGGTGCTGGCCGTCCGGGCGCGCCTGAAATGCATTCACCACGCGCATCAACCGCATCTCGTCGACTGAGACGTGCTTGCAGCCGATGGGGCGAAAATT
The DNA here is from genome assembly GCA_039816705.1 of Pseudomonadota bacterium. GTDB lineage: Bacteria > Pseudomonadota > Alphaproteobacteria > Rhizobiales > CALHAX01 > CALHAX01. Next base: position 5,788 of record JBCBXF010000192.1, read on the forward strand.
GAACGTGCCCCGCCTGTCGCCCCGAACGCCGCGTAAGAGGCTGATGCAGGCCGACGCAAGCAGCGGGCCGTCCACCAGACCGAGATGCTGTTCGGATATGGTGTAAACTTCGTCCCACTCACTTACATCTTCGGTCAGGTAACCGCGGCAAACGCCTCGGCAAACGACGAGCACGAGGTGCTGAAAGGGAGAATATCCCATCTCCGCGATCGTTGGCAGATTCTCGTCGCACGCGCAGTCGTCCGAACCGGTTTCTGTTTCGCTGACAGTCCGGCGCGCTGCGCTCTTTCTACTCATCAGAAAGTTTCCCGTCTGTTGGGCCTGACCAATCGACTTGCCGACACGCTCAAGAATGGTCACCAACTCGCTGTCCGCCATGCCCC
>JBCBXF010000193.1:0-6132 GCA_039816705.1 Pseudomonadota bacterium
CACGGGCAACGCCGCCGGCATACTTTCGGGAGATCTGGAGCGCCTTGTCATTTGCCGACGCATAAAGCGTTACGCCGTCGCTGATGCCGGAGATCTGCCGGGCCAGCCTCTTGAAGACATCGCGGTCGACATCGGGAGCCGCGAGGATGACCTGCGAAATGTTGTAGTCGTGCTGTGGGCCGTAGCGGAATCGCAATTCACGCAATGCTTCGAGCAATACGTCATTGCCCATTGAATGGGCCACGACATGAATTTTCTCCGCGTTGGTTTTCTGCGTCACGATCTCAATGAATTGGCGCAGATGTTCGATCGCTTGGCGCGCGCTCTGCTGGTCATATTCGTAGCTGGAGTAACCAGCTGCGGACGGCCAGCTGTAGAGGAACGGTGCCCCATCAAAACGCATGTCGTAAACCAACTGGGCGGTGCGAAAGAGCGCGGTGTCAAAGTCGTTGTTGTAGCCGTGGACAAAAATTACAGCCTGCCGCGCGTAGTCATTGCCGCTTGCTAATTTCGAGTTTGCGGCGGCCACAAACTCTGCCTCACTGAGAAGACCGAGTTTTTGAACGGTGAAGTGCTTCGCTGGATCTTCAGCTTGGCGATAGAGAGTAATGCCTACGATCGAAAGCTCCCAAGGACGCTCGACGAGACCCGGCTGATGCGCTTTCGGGATGGTGACGGTTGATTGACCCAGCGTGAGTTTGCGTGCCCTGCCGGCACCAAACGAAACTTCCGTCAATTCCGGTTGTGCCGTTGGTGTGGCAACGCGATCGGTACCGAACAGGATGTCAACGGTGTCGAAGCGCTCATCGGCTTGGCTGGTCAGCTCCTCGCTCGTAATCACCTGTGACGAAGACGAGGGGGCGGCTGGTGCAGGACGCGCCTGCGCGCTTTTCTTTGGCGGTGCACTCGCGGGGCGGGAGTTTCCGCCTGCCGACTCGCGCGCCGGTGCAATTGGCGCACGTTTGTTGGCTGCATCGGAGGGGGCCTCCTGTTCGGCGTCCGCGGCACTTTCCAAGCTTGGCGCAGATGATCCGACGGGTGCTTGCGAAAATTCGGGCGACAGCAGCAACCAAGCCGGGATCACCAACAACGCCAATGCGGCAACCCAGCCTGAAGATTTAGCCCCGATGCCGAGGCGTCGGCCGTATCCAAACACGACCGAAAGCATCGCGATGGCAAGCAGCGCGGCCACAAGCATGATTGCGATCTCGAGGGTCATCGTCTCACTCCGCGGAACGGTCCAGCCTTTGACACCGCCCCATTGAGCGAAACGTCATCAGCGATCGGTTGTGGCCCTTCGGTGTACGCTCAACGCGAGAGCTTTGCCATATGCGGTTCCCGCGCATATGGCCTGACTTGCCAGTCGGCGCATCCACACCTATCAGCCTCGCAACCTCGCGTATCGGTTTCAAGAATGGCGCGCATGCGCCACCCGCCTGTGACAAAGGGTGTCTCCCGTCTGCCATGTCAGCCCGTCAAACACCGCAAACCATCGATCTTGACGCCATGGCGGAAGGCGTGCGCCGGGGTGAGCGTGCTGTACTCGCGCGCGCCATAACACTGGTTGAGAGCGCGCGTGCCGATCATCAAGAGGTTGCGCAGACCCTGTTGCAGACGCTGCTGCCAGATCGCCCGTCAGACACACATCGGATCGGGATCACCGGTGTGCCGGGGGTTGGAAAGTCGACGACCATAGATCAGTTCGCCAGCAACCTGACGCGCGACGGGCATCGAGTCGCGGTGCTGGCAGTCGATCCGACATCGGCGCGCTCCGGTGGGTCGATCCTCGGTGATAAGACGCGGATGGCGAAGCTGGCGGGCGACCGCAATGCATTCATCCGCCCCTCACCGACCTCTGGAACGCTCGGGGGGGTGACCAAGAAAACCCGCGAGACGATGGCACTGTGTGAAGCTGCCGGTTTCGATGTGGTGATCGTCGAGACGGTTGGCGTTGGGCAATCGGAGATCGCGGTTGCGGATATGGTGGATGTTTTCCTCTTCCTTGCGCTGCCCGGTGCCGGGGACGAACTGCAGGGGATAAAGAAAGGCATCCTTGAGATCGCAGACATAATTGCGGTCAATAAATCCGATGGAGAGAATGTCTCGCGGGCCACGCATGCGGCTGCGGAGTATCGCAGTGCCCTGCACATCCTCACCCCGCCGACTGCAATCTGGCGCCCGACGGTTCATGCCATCTCCGGACTGACGAACACGGGGCTCGAAGCGCTGTGGCAGGATGTGCAGGCGCATCGCAAAACACTGGAGAACGAGGATGCGTTTACGCCGCGTCGACGATCTCAGGATGTTCGCTGGATGCGTGAAATGGTGGAGGAGCGACTTCGCGCTCACTGGCAGGGAAACAGTGCCGTGGCGGCACGTCTACCCGAGATCGAGGCCAATGTGCGGGATGGAAAACTCACGCCGTCAATTGGCGCTGATACGGTCGTGCGTCTCATGACACAGACGGCTTAGGCAGGTCTGATGCCTGATGATATCCGCCCTGATGTTCCGAGGAAGGTTCTGATCACCGGTTTCGGGCCGTTCCCAGGTGTGCCGCGCAACATATCCGGCGAAGTGGCGTTCAACTGCGCGGAGATATGGACGCGCGATTTATTGGACAGGTTCACGGTTGAGGCGCATGTCTTGCCGACGGCGTGGCAGCACGCGCCACAACGGGTCAGGGCGTGTCTACGCGCGTCGCAGCCGGACATTGCAATGCATCTTGGCGTATCGGCGCGGGCAACAGGGATCGTCCTTGAGCGGACCGCCCGCAACGCTTGTGATGGGCGTGTCGATGAGGCCGGTCACGCGCAGCCCGAGGGCGCTCTCGATCCATCGGCGCCGGGATCTCTTGAGACCCGGGCCCCGGTGTTGGCGATGCGGGATGCGCTGGTGCGGCAAGGCTTTTCGGCAACCGTGTCCGATGATGCTGGGCGTTATCTTTGCAATGCGATTTATCATGAAAGTCTGACGCGATCGCGAGAGACGGGAGCGCCACGGCACGCGCTGTTCATTCATCTCCCTGTCACCTTGGCGGACGTCGGAATGCGTGCGGAAGACCTCGGTAGAGCGCTTACGACTGTCGTGACGATGCTTGATGAACACCTCGCGCGTTAACCTTGCTGCATCGCGCGGAGGCTTGGCGTGGCTCCTGCATCGCTAAGGCCCGTTCCAGGTCTTACATCGTGTGCAGGTGCGTCATGCCAGGCTCAGCCAAGAAGCTCCCCAGAAACGGCGGCGACGCGTATCCCGAAAATCCGGCACGCCGTCGGGCGGTCGCAGCAGGTCTGACGCTCGGAATGGCGGGCCTCGCAAGCGGCGCAGGTGCACGTCCAGCCTCCGCGCAATCCACTGCCGCGCCCATCGGCATTGACGCCCGTCGGTTTGGCATCACCCCGGCGCGGCGCGATGCCCGGGTGACGAAAAATCATTCCGCCGCATTCCAAAGGGCGGTGCGCGAGGCGGCCGCCGCGGGACAGCCGTTGCTGCTTGGGCCCGGGCGATATCGCATTTCCGGAATTGATCTCCCCTCGCACACACACATCGTCGGCGTGCCGGGTCAGACGATTATAGAGTTTGCCGGTGGGAAAGGTGTTTTCACGATCGCGAATGCTCGCGATGTGCGGCTCGATGGGATTGCGATCGATGGGCGGTCGCGCGCCCTTGCTGAACGTGATGCGCTGGTCTCGACGCGTGGTGCGTTTCAAGTTGTGTTCCGCGACGTGGCAATCGCGAACAGTCTGCTGAACGGCGTAAGCGTGCGCGAAAGTCAGGCGACGATCTCCGCATGTACGATCACAGATTGTGGAAACACGGGGCTTTTTTCTCTTGATGCGCGCGATAGCGCGATCACGAACAACCGCGTTGAACGCTGCGGTAACAATGGAATTCAGATCTGGCGCTCTGTTCAGGGCGAGGACGGGACGGTTGTGAGCAACAACACCGTCCGTCATATCGACGCGCGTGCGGGTGGTGACGGTCAGAACGGAAACGGCATTAACGTCTTTCGCGCCGGCGCTGTACAGGTGAACTCCAACAGGATTACGGATTGCACATTCACCGCGATCCGCGGGAATGCGGCGTCAGACATCCAGATGGTTGGGAATCACTGCCTGCGGCTGGGGGAAGTCGCGCTTTATGCCGAGTTCGGATTCGATGGCGCGGTGATTGCGAACAACCTCATAGACGGCGCTTCGACCGGTATCTCGGTGACCAACTTCAATGATGGCGGGCGTCTCGCCGTCGTGCAGGGGAACCTGATCCGCAATTTGAAGCTGCGGGATCACGAGGACGCGCGCGGCGTTGGGATCGGGGTCGAGGCGGATACCGCAGTTGTTGGCAACGTGATCGAGAACGCGCCAAGCGTCGGTCTCGCGATCGGGTGGGGGCGCTATATGCGTGACGTCACCGCGACCAGCAACATCATCCGCAATGCGCCGATCGGTATCGGCATCTCGGGCGTTAGAGGTGCGGGCCCCGTATTTGTGACCAACAACATGCTGTCCGGCACGCCGAATGGGGCGATCCGAATGATGGATCATGGGCGTGCCGAGGGGCCAGATCTTGCGCGGGCCGAAGCTGGGAAACAGACAAATTTCACAGTCTTTGCCAACGTATCTGCCTAATGCGGCCGTGGCCCATTGGACGCATAGCTCCACGCATTGCTCTGGCTTCTCCAGTCCTGACGCGAAAACCGAACATCTGTTCAAGTGGCGTTCACCGGCTCTATGGTCGGTATGCGTCATGAAAGGCTGTTGTTCCATTTTGTGAACGCCTGCGTGTTACGCTGCGTCACGTCATGCGCTGGAAGGTCCGCTACGCCTCATGTCCCAATGCTTCAAATCTCCCCGGCTCGTCGTCAGCGGCATGAAAAAGTTCGTTCGCTCCTGCGCCATGGTTGGAATTGGCCTCGCGTGTCTTTCCGCTGCGGCTAAGGCACAGGAGGACCGGGTCCTCTTCCCGGGCGATGCGGTGACGACGGGGTTTGCGGGCATCACGCAGACGGACAAGCCGTTGCCGGTCGATGCCAATCCGCTCGATCATTTCTATATCGATCTCGACGGTGCGAGCGCCCAGATTGTTTCGCTTCGCGGGCTTGGTGCCAGTCCGGAAGGGCAACGTATCGCGCCGATTGTGACGCGGCAGATAACGGCGCGGCGGATCGGCCAAGTCTTTGCGACGGCGATCGACGATGAGGATGTTCCAAATATCTTCCTTGGCGCGACGAGTGCTTACGGCCTTCAGATTGTCGGGCCGGATGCGGATGGAAATGGTGCTCCGGATCGGCTGCGACGCGGGGCTCCCGGGGCGCAGTTCATGGCCGGGCAGTTTGGTGCCACGACCGTTGAAGGCATTGGCGAGGCGGCTGAACCGGACGTGGCTGTGGATCGTGTACCGGGCCCCGGTACGATCTGGAAGATTGACGGGCGCACAGGTGAGCCATCGGTTTTCGCGACGCTGCCCGGCAACACGGCGCCGGGAATCGGCGATCTCGTGTGGGACGGGCGGTCCAGCTCGCTCTATGTTTCCGACCTTGAGAACGGGCTGATCCACCGACTTGACCGAGAGGGTATCGCGCAAAGCATCTTTGATCACGGTCTTGAGGGTCGTGTCGCTGGGAATTTTGATCCTATTGTCGATGACGGCGTGCGTGCGGACATCACCAGCGACGCCTTCGATAGCGAAAACCCGGATACCTGGGGTTTCACGCAGATCCATCGCCGGGTGCACGGCCTCGCAATCCATGCCGGACGGCTTTACTATGCGGTTGCGGGAGAAAAACGCGTTTGGTCGATTGGCATCGACAAGAATGGAGATTTTGCCGGGCGTGCGCGCATCGAGCTCGATCTGGGCAATCTCGAAATGGATGGCCCGGTCACTGACATTGCGTTCGATCTCAAGGGCATGATGTATCTCGCCCAGCGTGGCGCGCCGAAGGGCAGTTATAGCTACGCTGAATTTGCAGCGCCCGGGCAATCCGGCGTGATGCGGTTCCGTGCGGAAAGCCCCGATGACCCGGCAACGCCTGCGCGTTGGATCCCGGCCGCTGAGACTTATGCCATCGGGCTGCCTTCGCCTTATCTTGCATCGACTGGCGGGTTGGCGCTGGGTTACGGCTATGGTGAGGATGGC
>JBCBXF010000194.1:0-5770 GCA_039816705.1 Pseudomonadota bacterium
GCGTCGGTTCATCCGAGAAGTCCGGCACCGAAACGCAGAAGGACCGGTCCGCTGATGCGAACCGGCCCTCCTTTCGGTGCCGGACTTCTCGGATGAACCGACGCGTCCAGCATTCCCCCCGAACTCGTCGACGGTGATGACGCGTGTTCTATCCAATCAAAACGTTGAGGCAAGTGTTTCTCTAGGTCGACGACCAATTGCATGCGTGCGGTGAATGGCGGAGCGAAACGCCAGCCTCTCGCTGCGAGCCCCCTCCCGGGCTTCGGTCAAGGTGCGTCTTGCGGCGCCTCTTGCGCAACCCGAGGCCCGCCACGCCAGAACCGATCGAGGACTGCGATCGTTGCGGGCAACACGATCAAATCTGCAAGCAGGGCGGCAACCAGCGTCACGAGCACAAGGCTGCCGAACAGACGCATTGCCGGGAGATCGCTCAGCGCCGTGACCGCAAGCCCAGCCATCAGCACACCCGTCGTCAGGATCAGAACTGGTCCAATGTGTGCCAGCGTCTCACGCAAGGCCGCCCGCACCTGACCGCCGGTCGCCGCCAGATCGAACCGATAGCGCGCAAGAAAGTGGATGCAGTCATCCACCGCAAGACCGAAGGCAACCGTCAGCGCGATCACGCTGGCATACCCGAGCCCGATACCGAGCAGCCATAGCAGTAGCCCGGCCGCAACCAGTGGAAAGATGTTCGGCAGGATGCTGACAACAAGCACCCACCATGAGCGAAACGCAAACGCCATCACTCCGATCACGACGACAACCGCAATCAGCAGCCCGCGGTTGAGTTGCGCAATCATGTTGGAGCTTTGGTACGCGGCAACCGCCGTCAAACCGGTCACCTTCATCGTCACGTCAGGGTATTTCTCCTGAACGCGCGCAAGCGAAGCTTCCAGGCTGCGCATCACCGGCACGGCCTCGGCGGCCTCGAGATTCGGCACGCGTCCTGTCACCAGCGTGCGCTGCGCAGGCTCATTCAGGAACCGCCCGACGAGATTGTCCGGTAGCAGATCGATGTAACGACCGATCTCCGCAATGTCCGTGACGCCAATACCGGCGAGCCACCGCCGCAACGTATGGACCGACCACACATTCCCGATGCGATCATGCTGCTGCATCACCCCGTGCACATCCGTAATGATATCGAGCATCGCCTGAGAGCGGACGGTCGCACCATTTTGCCACGACAGCATGATGTGGATCGGATGCGCGCCCGTCAGTCGTTTGTCCAACCGCTCGGACGCCGCAACGGATTCCTTGTTGTCCGGCACTTGATCGCTGAAACGGTAGTTCGGAACCAGTTGCGCGTGCGCAAATGCGCAGAGGAGAAAAAGGGCAACACCGCCCGCCATGATCGCGCGAAAGTGTCCCTCCAACGCACGACCCAACCGCTCACACAACGCCGTCAGCCAGGCGATGCCCTTGCCGCGTGTTTCCTCTTCGGCGCGAAACTTCGCCTCATCACGGATCATGAGCATGCTCATGGCGGGGACAATAAAAATGACGGCGCAGAATGTCAGCAGCGTCGCGACAGCGCCGGCTCCGCCAAACGTGCGGATCAGCGCGCTATCCGTCAGCATGAGTGAGGCCATTGCGATCGACGTGGAGATCGAGGTCAGGGCACATGCCGGCCCGACATCGCGCACTGCAGCACCCACAGCCTGCGCCTTGTCCAGCCCGTCCCGCAACCCGCGCCGCACTGCAAAGATCATGTGCATGGCGTCCGAGAACGCGATCACCATCACCAGAGCCGGGAGAACGTTGGTGAAAGAGTTGAGCTTGAACCCGCCAAGGCCAAGCAAACCCATTGTCCAGACCACGGCAAGCGCCGGACAGAGCGCGACGATGAATACGAGACCGAACCGCCGAAAGAGCGCAAGGCACAACAGCATGCCGAGAATGAAGCCCGACACGTTGTAGATGATCCGGTCACGCGCGATAGCCTCGCGGATCTCGAGCTGCATAACGGGCGCACCGGCCAGTTGCACATTCACCGGCGCATCGCCGAGGATGTCGGCCACCAGCGCCCGCACTTCTCCCACGGACTCGGAGAGGCCACGCTGCTCAAAATCACTTTTGTTGAGGCTGATCACGAACAGCACGAGATCACCATCTGAGCCACGCGCCACGAGCTTCCCCTCGATGAGCGGATTCGCCAGAATACGCGTCACCAGCGCATCGTGCGTTGGACCGGCGGTCAGCTCATCCGGGATCAGCGGCGGAACGAAACCTGTCGCATCCGGCGTGTCGCGGACCGAAAAAAGCGAGATGACACCAGCAGCCGCATCCGTCAGTTCGAGGTCGAAATGGAGCAGGCGCAGTTCTTCAAGGCGCTCGGGCGTGAGAAGGTTTTTCCCCTCGACAATCGCCAGCACATCAAATTCGCTCGCGGGGAAGTTCGCACTCATCTCCGCATAGTTTTGATATTCAACGTTGCTTGAGCGAAACAACTCACTCAGCGTATCGACAGAAGAAAGCCGACTTAATCCGTATCCGCAGACCAGCGTGAAAACGAGCAGGACGGCAACGGTCGCGCGTGGCGCGCGAAGAGCCAGTCCGCCAAGCCGTTCCAGTCCGAATCCGATCGATCGCATGGTGCGTGCATACCAGCGTGTACGGATTCCCGAAACTGCAAGAGCCCCGCCGCTCCGATCATTCCGCGCGGTGTGGCATCGTTGACGGATCGTGATGGATGAGCGGCCCGCGGCCGCCCCCGATGGTCACCTGGGCCGCCCGTGAAATCGCCGCATGAACATAGCGTTTCGCGCCATCGACAGCGGCAATCAAAGAAGCGCCCGCTGCCAACCGCGCCGCAATCGCAGCCGAGAGCGTACAGCCTGTCCCATGGGTATTTTTGGTCTCAACCCACGGCGCTGAGAAACGATGCATCTCGACGCCATCAAACAGGACGTCGGTTGCGTTCGTGCCAATGCCATGCCCCCCTTTCACCAGCACTGCGCCCGGCCCCAGGACAAGCAGTGCACGCGCCTGCGCCTCCATCTCGTCAATTGACGTTGCCTGCGCCGCCCCCAGCAAGCGTGCCGCTTCGGGGATGTTGGGCGTGATAAGACGCGCCCGGGGGAGCAGCGTGCGACGCACAGCCTCCTCGGCGGTCTCCTCAAGCAGCGGATCGCCGCTTGTCGCGACCATCACCGGATCGACAATAGCGGGAATATCACCCCGCGTATCGAGCCCGTCGCATACAGCGGCAATAATCTCCGTCGTCGCAAGCATACCGGTCTTGATCGCACCCACCTCAAGATCGCCCAGCACGCTTTCAATCTGTTGCGTGACGAACGCGGGAGGGATGCCGTGCACGCCCTGCACGCCGATGGTGTTTTGGGCGGTCAACGCTGTCAGAACGGCGGCACCGTAGACATGATGGGCCGCAAACGTCTTGAGGTCTGCCTGAATGCCGGCGCCTCCTGAAGGATCTGACCCGGCAATCGTGAGTGCGATTGGGATGTCAGTCGGATTGGTCATTGCAGGCCGCACGCTTGGTGAACGTTTGAGCCCTGCTGATACGGTGATCCACTCCAGACCTCAACGTCGCGTGACTGCCAAGACTTCGGCCATGGCAGATCAGCACCATTCACTCAGCTTCGCGCGTGCTCTCGATAAGGCGTTCCTGAAAGTCGTCCGTCACCACCGCACCTTCGATCTCGTTGAGCACGGGAAATGTCTCCAGCATCCACTGACCGAAATCGTTGATCGAACCCGTCATGAACAAAACGCCCGTGACAACAAGCAACACGCCCATCACTTTTTCGACCTTTCCGAGATGTCGACGGAACTTGCCCATGAATTTGAGGAACGGACGGATCGCCATGGCGGCAAGAAGAAACGGGATCCCGAGACCAAGCGAATAGACAAAGAGCATTCCGATCCCGGCATTGAGGCTCGCCTCATTCGCCGCCAGAGCGAGCACCACCCCAAGCACCGGACCGATGCAGGGCGTCCAGCCAAAAGCGAACGCGAGACCAATAATGTAGGCCCCGAGCGACGTCGCGGCATTCGTCTCACCCGTTTGATACCGCGCCTCGCGATAAAACAGACCAATTTTGAAGACGCCAAGAAAATGCAACCCAAACAGAACAATCACTGCGCCAGCGATCTGCCCCAGCAGAATTTTATGCTCCGCGATAAACTGACCGGCCAGAGAGGCCCCGGCACCAAGCGCGACAAAGACCGTCGTAAATCCGAGGATGAAAAACAACGAAGACAGCAACACGCGAGCTGAAACATCCGAAGGGATCGCCTCGGCATCATTCGCCAGTCGGTCCATACTCGTGCCGCCGAGATAGCAAAGATAAGGCGGGACGAGCGGCAGCACGCACGGGCTGAGAAAACTCAGGAAGCCTGCACCGGCGATCATCAGGTAGAGCGTTATGTCGGTCATAGCGGCCTGTTCATGGGTGTCGTCGTCAGTTCCGACGCAGTTCATGTGTTCCCGTATTCGCTGACGCCTGTCGCCTCACATCTTGGCGAGCATCGACGCCCATCAATCCCGCACGGCCGGCGCTTCAACCCGCAAGCCCTGCCCGCGCCACGCCAGATAAAGCTCCAGATCCACATATTCATCCGCACCGAGATCGCGCGGCTCTGCGCCAACCCGGATATTGCAGCGCTGAAACTGCTGGTGGAGCGAAGAGATACCGTTCAGTCCGAGCCGCCAAGCAGGAAACCCATTGCTCTGCCCCTGGCTGAGCGTCTGCGCGCCAAGCCGCTTGCCGGCATAAGCACCATGACACGAACTGCACGCCATATTGAGCAGGCCGATGCGCTGATTGAAGGCCTGACGCCCACGTTGAAACGATGACATGGCTCTGCCGATGTTTTGCGGACGCACTGGCTGGCGCCGCGATTGCTGACGCACATAGGCCGTCATCGCCAGCAGCGACTTTGATCCACGCGGCCACGCTTCGGCGCGCATATGCGCGGTGCGACACCGATTGATCCGGCCTTCAAGCGTGATCGGTTTCTTCCAAGGCCGGAAAAAACGTGGGTACCGGGTCCCCACGCTCCGCATTGAAAATGACGCATCGCCATGACAGGACGCACAGGATTTTTCTGTCTCCCCGGCCACCCGCCGCCAAAGCAGCATGCCGTCCGCGACGACACCATTTGCCGGGTTCTCTCCTCGCGCCGCTTGCAAGGCCTGCGCGGTCTCGCTGGCATAGCGCGTGCCTGACCAGATTTCAGGAAGCGGATGATCCGCACTGCGCGGCGTCACAGGCCTCGTCACACCATCGCGAGAAAGGGCAGAGGTCTCGCCCCCGACGAGCGCCACCAGAAACACCGCCAGCGACAGATGGCGCCGGGCCCCTACGAACGCACCGCCATACAACAGGCACGTCATTGGTCGTCGCCTGTGAGCGTTTTCATGTATGCAACCAGATCCTCGATCTCACCAGCCGTGAGCAACACCCGCTTTTCGCATCCAACAAACGCGCGCGTTCGACCTGAAATATCATGGTAAGCCGGCATGATGCTGTTGGCCTGAGGCTGGGCAAGCTGCGGGTTTACGACCCAAAGCCGTAACTCTCCCTCGGTGTACTTCTTCCCGACACCATCAAGCGCGGGTCCGAGCGTACCCTGCAGGCCAAACCGCTCAACCGACGTCGGATCAGCCTTACGCGCTTTCTTTCGGATGTCAGCCACTGCGTGGCAGGTCGTGCAATTACCGCGATCTGACGCCACCATTAGCCCACGGCCACGCAGCGCATTTCCAGGCGTACCGGTGAGAGATTGCGGGATCTCGCGCGGGAGT
>JBCBXF010000194.1:5780-6023 GCA_039816705.1 Pseudomonadota bacterium
CACCCGGTCCAATGACCTCCTGCGCGACGGCGCTTGGCGCAAACGGACTGAGCACGCACGCAACGACGAGGAGACGCGCAAGTTGCCCGAGGATTACGCTCGTCCTGCATTCCGCCACGCCGACACTCCTCAGGTTCGTGTGAGCGCGATGATCCCCGGCAACTCCCGGCCTTCCAGCCACTCGAGGAATGCGCCACCCGCCGTAGAAAGAGACGAGAATTGCGACGAGACGCCTGCCTGATT
>JBCBXF010000195.1:0-6007 GCA_039816705.1 Pseudomonadota bacterium
GTTTCCGACCAGATCACGTCGCTCAAAAAGATCATCTACGATGATGGGCGGGGCCTGAAAGACTACGATCACACAGACATTCACAGTATCGCGCACGTGCAGGAGTTCGGGCGTAAGGCTCTTGCTGAGAACGCGGCGCTTGACAGCGAGTGGCTCGCGCAGATCGCAGAAGGCGTTGGTTCGGATACGAGCGTGATGCTCTACACATCCGGCACAACCGGCAAGCCGAAGGGCGTCGTGCTCACACATGACAACGTGATCATCGCGGCGCGTAACGGAAACGCGTTCGACAATCTCGATGCGGATGAAGAGATGATCGCTTACCTACCAATGGCGTGGGTCGGCGACCATATTTTCTCTTACGGCCAGTCGTTCGTGGCAGGGTTCTGCGTGTCCTGCCCCGAGAGCGGTGAGACAGTGCCAGTCGACCGACGTGAGATCGGTCCGACCTACTTTTTTGCACCGCCACGCGTTTTCGAAAACGCGTTAACGCAGATCATGGTGCGGATGGAAGACGCCGGACCGACGAAACGGCGACTGTTTCGATACTTCATGGACCACGCCAAACGCGTTGGCGAGCGCATCCTTGTCGGGGATGGTGGTATCGGGCTGTGGGACAGGCTGCTCTACCGGATCGGCGACGTGATGATTTATGGTCCGCTGCGCAACGAGATGGGGCTGTCCCGGCTCAAGGTCGGCTATACGGCCGGGGAGGCGATCGGTCCGGAAATCTTCCAGTTCTATCGCTCGCTTGGCCTTAACCTCAAACAGCTCTACGGGCAAACCGAGGCCGGTGTCTACGTCACGATGCAACCGGATGGGGAGATTTATCCGGACACGGTTGGTGTGGCAGCACCGGACGTAGAGATCAAAATCGCAGAGAGCGGTGAGGTGCTGTACCGGAGCCCGTGCACCTTTGCGGAATACTTTAAGAATCCGGATGCGACCGCGGAGACGAAGGATAGCGACGGCTGGGTCAAATCGGGCGATGCGGGTTTCATCGATGATCGAGGTCACCTGAAGATCATCGACCGTGCCAAAGATGTCGGCAAACTCCGCGACGGATCGCTGTTCGCGCCGAAGTACATCGAGAACAAGCTGAAGTTTTATCCCAACGTGAAGGAAGCCGTCGCACTCGGCGATGGACGGGATTTCTGCGCCGTCATGATCAACATCGATCTTGTCGCCGTCGGCAACTGGGCGGAACGCAACAACGTCTCCTACGCCAGCTATCAGGAGCTTGCAGCGCATCCCGATGTTTACGGGATGATCGAGAAGAACGTGGATGACGTGAACCGGGCGCTGGCGCATGAGCCGAATGTCGGAGCTTCGCAGATTTCACGCTTTCTCATCCTTCACAAGGAACTCGATGCGGACGATGGTGAGTTGACGCGAACGCAAAAGGTGCGTCGCGGCTTTATCGCGGACCGTTATTCTCCCCTCGTGACTGCGCTCTATGATGGAAGCGGGAGATGCCACATCACAACCGAGGTGACGTTCGAGGATGGGCGTCGCGGTGAGATCACGGGCGATGTGAAGATCGTGGATATGACACTTCATGACGCAACGCCTGCCACGCTCAAGGAGGCGGCGGAATAGCGATGGATGCAAAAGTCTCGTCAGATACAAGCGATGACGTCGCAGTGACTGTCGGTGGCCGGATCTCCAGCGATGCGCGTCCGGTCGTTCTCGACGTGGCCAACGTGTCGCTCTCGTTCGGTGGCGTGAAAGCGATCCGTGATGTCTCGTTCGATATTCGCAAAGGCGAAGTACGTGCCATCATCGGGCCGAATGGTGCCGGCAAAACCTCGATGCTCAATGTGATCAACGGATTTTATCATCCCCAGGAGGGGACGATCACGTGGAAGGGCAACCCGCGCAAACAGATGCGCCCGCATATCGCCGCGACGCAGGGGATCGCACGCACCTTCCAGAACGTCGCGTTGTTTCAAGGCATGTCGACGCTCGACAACATTATGTCCGGTCGCTCACTCAAGATGAGTTCAAACTTTTTGTTCCAGCTGGCGCACTTTGGTCCGGCGCGTAACGAGGAGATTGCGCATCGCAAGCGCGTCGAAGAGATTATTGATTTCCTCGAAATCCAGGCGATCCGGCGCACGCCGGTCGGGCGTCTGCCCTACGGGCTCAAGAAGCGCGTCGAGCTTGGCCGTGCACTCGCAATGGAGCCGGAACTGCTGCTGCTAGATGAGCCAATGGCCGGCATGAACCTCGAGGAAAAAGAGGACATGTCGCGCTTCATCATCGATGTGAATGATCAATTCGGCACCACCATCGCCCTTATCGAGCACGACATGGGCGTGGTGATGGATCTGTCGGACCGCGTTGTCGTCCTCGACCATGGTGAGCTGATAGCCGACGGTACACCTGACGTCGTGCAGGCCAATCAGAGTGTCATCGATGCCTATCTTGGGGTGGCGCACTGATGGATCTGCTCTACGCCATTTTCGTCGATCCATTCGTGCAGATGTGGAGTGCGCCTGACTTTTTCATCCAGGTGATTTGGGAAGGGTTTGTCTCCGGTGTGCTTTATGCGCTGATTGCGCTCGGGTTCGTGCTTATCTTCAAAGCATCCGGTGTCTTCAACTTCGCGCAGGGCATCATGGTTGTGTTTGCGGCGCTCTCGCTGGTTGGTCTTCACCAGGCCGGGGTGCCGGCGTGGCTTGCATTGCTGCTGGCGATCGGCGTGATGGCGGTACTCGCTGTCGCGGTGGAACGTTTCGTGATGCGTCCGCTTGTGAACCAGCCGGATATTATTCTTCTCATGGCGACGATCGGGCTGACCTATTTCCTGATCGGTTTCGGCGAATTCGTGTTTGGCGGCGAACCGAAAACGATGATCACGCAGGAGCTCGGTCTGCCGACCGGCTCGACCGCTTTCGAGATGGGGGAACGTGGCCTCGTAATCCTGCAGCACATCGACATTGCGGCGATGGTGATCGCGATCATCATGGTCACCGGGCTTGCAATCTTCTTTTCCAAAACCCGGATCGGGCGCGCGCTGCGGGCCGTCGCGGATGACCATCAGGCGGCGTTGTCGGTCGGGATTTCGCTCAACCAGATCTGGGCGATCGTCTGGTTTGCCTCCGGCATCGTGGCGCTTGCGACGGGCATCATGTGGGGCGCCAAATCCGATGTGTCGTTTGCGCTGCAGATTGTAGCTTACAAGGCGCTGCCCGTGCTGATCCTTGGTGGCTTCACATCCATCCCCGGCGCCATCGTTGGTGGGTTGATCATCGGGATTGGAGAAAAACTCGGTGAGCTGTACTGGGGCCCGCTGGTTGGCGGTGGGATCGAGAGCTGGCTCGCCTACATGATTGCGCTCGTCTTCCTGCTGTTCCGTCCGCAAGGGCTGTTCGGCGAGAAGATCATCGAGAGGGTCTAGCGCCATGAGCCACAAGAGCCGCCTCGGTGTATTGGTCATCGATTGCAAGACAGACGATCTGCCGGGTGCTGCCGCGTTCTGGTCGGGCGCACTCGGGTATGACGCCGATATCGATCCTGCGTTTCCGGATTATGTGCGCCTCGCAACGCCCGACGGCGAATTGCGGGTCTTGCTGCAGGCGGTCGATCACGAACCGCGCATCCACATGGACATCATGACGGATAACCGTGCCGCAGAGCGGGATCGTATGCTGGCGCTCGGTGCTTCTGTCGTCCGCGAAGTGGACGAGGATGGCAAACACTGGACCGTGCTCGAAGCACCAACCGGGCATCGCTACTGCCTTGTCAGCGCGAAGGGCGAAGATTTCGAGACCAAGGCCAACGTGTGGGGTGACGGCTAGATGTTCTACCGCGAAGCCGGGCAGTTCAAAACGAGCTATGAAGCCGACCAGGCGATCTTTCCGATCTTTCAGGACAAGGTCGGTGTGTTTCTGTTAGCGATTTTCGCATTCATCGTCGTGCCGCTTACCGCGAACGATTTCGTTCTGAACTCGATCATGATCCCGATGCTGGTGTTCACACTGGCGACCATCGGACTCAACGTTTTGCTTGGCTATGCGGGCCAGCTCTCGCTCGGCACAGGCGCATTCATGGGTGTTGGGGCCTACGCGTGTTATAAACTGACAACGTATTTCCCGGACACCAACATTATTCTGCTGGTTCTCGGTTCAGGAATTTTCTCCGCACTGGTCGGGATCGTGTTCGGCCTGCCCTCGTTGCGGATCAAGGGGCTCTATCTCGCGGTGACGACGCTTGCTGCGCAATTCTTTCTCGAATGGTGCTTCATCCGGATCGGCTGGCTTTACAATTACAATGACAGCGGTGCGATCGAGGTGCCGCAACGCGAGGCATTCGGCTTCATTGCAACGGGGCCGAGCGCCGAGCCGCTCACCCGCTATCTGATTGTCCTTGGGACTACCGTGCTCATCACGTGGCTGGTTTCGAACCTCATTCGCGGGCGGATAGGACGGTCGTGGATGATGATCCGGGACATGGATATTGCGGCGGAATTGATGGGTATCAAACCGCTACAGGCGAAGCTTTCTGCGTTTGCAGTATCATCCTATATCGCCGGTGTGGCCGGAGCGATGATGGTGTTCTTCTGGCTGGGAGCGGCGGAGGTCGAGAGCTTCGACATCAATCATTCGTTCCTGATCCTCTTCATGTGCATCCTCGGTGGGCTTGGCAGCCTGATCGGCTCCTATATGGGCGCGGCGTTCATCTGGGTGCTGCCGATCATCCTGCGGGCAGCGCCAGAAGTGCTCGGCATCGATGTCTCGGCGGCCGCAGTCGAACACCTCAACTTCATGATCGTCGGGGCGCTCATCATTTTCTTCCTGATTGCCGAGCCGGCCGGCCTCGCGCGGCTGTGGCAGATCGGGAAGCAGAAGCTCAGGGTCTGGCCGTTCCCGTATTAACGACCAACCCTGCAATTGTGGTGACGTGCGTGAGCCCCGCGCGTGACCAACCTACAAAATGGCTCATTGCCGCTTTGGATTTCCAGAGCGGATCAAAAAGGAGGAAGCAATGACACTATCGAAATTGCTGTCTGGTGTAGCGGTGGCGGCTCTTGTCGCAACACCGATCAGTCTGGCCAGCGCGCCGGACGCGGCAGCTGGCGGCCACGCCAAGGAGATTTATGTTCCGCTGCTCACGTACCGGACCGGACCGTTCGCCGGCTCGGGCACGCCGATCGCCAATGGCATGCGTGACTATCTCACGATGCTGAATGAACGCGACGGCGGCATTGGCGGCGTCAAACTGAACATCGAAGAGTGTGAGACCGGTTACAACGCGCAAAAGGGCGTGGAGTGCTACGAGTCCACCAAGGGTAAAAACCCGGTGATGTACAATCCGTACTCTACCGGGATTACGCTTCAGCTGATCCCGAAAGCCTCGGTCGACAAGATCCCGATCCTCTCAATGGGCTATGGCCTCTCGGCCGCAGCGAAGGGCGATGCATTCCCTTGGGTCTTCAACATGCCAACGACCTACTGGGGCCAGGCGTCTGCCATCATCAAGTACATCGGCCAACAAGAAGGCGGGATGGACAAGCTTAAAGGCAAGAAGATCGGTTTCATCTATCTCGATGTCGGGTATGGCCGCGAACCGCTGCCGGTTTTCGAACAGCTCGCCGAGAAGCACGGCTACACGCTGTCGAAGTATCCGGTTGCCGGCAAGGAGATGCAGAACCAGTCCTCACAATGGCTGAATGTGCGGCGTGACCGGCCAGACTACATGGTGATGTGGGGTTGGGGCGCTATGAACCCGACCGCGATTAAGGAGGCGGCGAAAACCCGCTTCCCGATGGACAAATTCATCGGCGTGTGGTGGTCCGGCGGTGACGACGATGCGCGTCCGGCAGGAGCTGCGGCAACAGGCTACAAGTCGGTCAACTTCCACGGCACGGGCGCAGATTATCCAGCACTTCAGGATATCATGAAGCTCGTTGTGAAAGCCGGTAAGAGCCAGGTGACCGACGAAAGCAAGGTCGGCGAAAATCTTTACAACCGTGGTGTGATCAACTCGGTGATGATCGCGGAAG
>JBCBXF010000196.1:0-6007 GCA_039816705.1 Pseudomonadota bacterium
CCTGGCTGCGCTCTCAGCCGTGGTGTAATGGCGAAGTCGGCATGATGGGCATTTCGTGGGGCGGGTTCAACGCATTGCAAACAGCAGCCCTCCAACCGGAAGGCCTCAACGCAATCATCACGCTGTGTTCGACCGATGATCGCTTTGCGGATGACATTCACTACTCCGGCGGTTGCCTGCTGAATGAAAATCATGGCTGGGGCGCCACGATGCTGTCCTACTCGTCGCGCCCGCCAGACCCGGCCCTCGTCGGTGAGCGGTGGCGCGACATGTGGCTCGAGCGGCTCGAAAACCAACCGCTGTTGATCGACGAGTGGCTCTCGCATCAAGCGCGCGATGGCTATTGGCGTCACGGCTCGGTCTGTGAGGACTTCTCGCGCATCAAGGCGCCAACGCTGGCCGTTGGGGGGTGGGGCGACGCTTACTCGAATGCCATCCCGCGCCTGCTTGAAGGACTATCATCACCGCGCAAGGCGATCATTGGGCCGTGGGTTCACAAGTATCCACATTTCGCAGTGCCAGAGCCGCGCATTGGCTTTCTCCAGGAGGCGCTGCGTTGGTGGGATCGCTGGCTCAAGGGCCTGAACACCGGCGTCGAGGATGATCCCGATCTCCGCGTTTACATGATGGATGGCGTAAGACCGGCCACATGGTTTACCGAACGCCCCGGCGCTTGGCATGCCATCGAGCATTACCCTCCGCGCACACAACCCACCCAGGCATTCACACTTTCCCCCGCGCGCCTGAATGCGGCAGACGTCACGCCGGCGCCGGCGCCGTCTCCTGACGATGGTCGCCGGACCATCGCGATCACATCGCCGCAACACTGCGGCATCAACGGAGGTGAGTATTGTGCGATCTGGCTCGGCCCGGATTGGCCGGGAGATCAGCGCGACGACGATGCCGCCTCCACATCGTTTGAAACGCCACCGCTGACGCAAGAGCTCGCGTTACTGGGGGCGGCGGAACTCACCGCCATGGTATCCGCAGATCAACCATTCGCGTTGCTTGCTGCGCGTCTGTGCCACGTCCACCCCGATGGTGCGTCAACCCGAATGACGTACGACGTCAAAAACCTCCGTCATCGCGGCAATCCCGCACGACCGGAGGTGATTGTGCCGGGCGAAGAAATGAGGATTGCCCTCAAGTTCGACGACATCGCTTATCGCATTCCAGCCGGCCATCGACTTCGACTTTCATTGTCGACGACGTATTGGCCGCTCATCTGGCCGAGCCCGCACAACGCAACGCTTACTCTCAATCTGGAGACGGCGCGACTATCTCTCCCGCTCGCTTCTGCTTGCGATGCGTCGGACAAGGTGACGTTTCCTCCGCCGCGTTCAGCGCCGCCGCAGCGCCTTGCAATCACGCGTGAAGCCTCGCACAGGCGCCATACAAAGACCGATCAGGCAACGGGAAGTGTGTCGATCGAGATTGAGGATGACTTCGGACTGTTTGAGGACCTCGATACCGGTATCATCTCGGAGGAAATTGCCCGCGAAGTTCAGACAATCCATCCGGACGATCCGCTGAGTGCGAGCATGACAACGCACTGGACGCAGGTGCGCCGCCGCGGGGCATGGCAGACCCGCACGGAAGCAAGAACCGCCATGAATGCTGATGCGACCACGTTTTATATCCGCGCGAGCGTAGAGGCATTTGAGGGTGAGAGGAAAATCCACGAGAAAACGTGGGATCGCCGCGTGCCGCGTGAGCACGTCTGAGCGCGATGCGATCGTACAACTCGTCAAATCCACTCCACGTTGCGGTGACCGGCGCGAACGGTTTCATCGGGCGAGAGGTCGTGCGGCAGGCGGCAGCGCAATCGGATTGGATGGTCACGCGGATCGTGCGTCACATCACCGAGCGCGACGCATTCCTTCCGGCCGTGGATCGCACACGCGCCTGCGGCGACATCGGCCCGGAGACAAACTGGTTGCGCACGTTGCGCAATGTGGACGTCGTCATTCACACGGCAGCACGCGCCCATGTTCTCGAAGAAAAGAACGCGGATCCCGCCGCTGCGTTTCACGCGACGAACGTTGCCGGAACACGCCGGTTGGCTGAGGACGCGAGCAGGGCCGGTGTACGACGCTTGATTTTTCTCTCGACGATCGGCGTGCACGGGGATGTCACCGGGCCGGAGCGAAACGACGCGCTGACAGAAGAAAGCCCCATCGCCCCGCACACGCCCTATGCGGCATCCAAACGCGACGCTGAAATCGCGCTGCATACGCATGCTGCCGCGACCAGCCTTGAGACGACGATCCTACGCCTTCCCCTCGTTTATGGTGCGAGTGACGCCGGTGACGGGCGCGACATCCCGGGCAACCTTGCGCGGCTGCTGAAGGCCGTCGAGCGAGGAGTCCCTTTGCCGCTCGCGTCTCTGGACAATCGCCGCTCGCTGCTATCGCGCGCCGCGCTTGCTGATCTCGCAATCCGGTGTGTGACGGACCCGGCCGCTGAAAACGCCACATACCTCGCCGCGGATAATGACGCTATTTCGACCTCATCCCTGGTGCGCGCCATCGCCGCCGCCAACGGTAACACGGCACGCATGTTCCCGGTCCCTGCGAGCTTGCTTCAAACGATTTGCGTGGCCTTGGGCAGGGGCGCGATCGCGCGACAGCTCACGGGATCACTGCGGGTCAATGCTGCGAAAGCGCGAAAAGAGCTTGATTGGCAACCACCGACAGACACGGCAGCAGCCGTTGTGCACGCACTCGCGAAACGGCGTGTTCCCGTAGACGACCCCACCTCGAAGAGGCAGTGACGAATTCGCCGTTGCCTCGTCTCGTGGCGGGAGGCATGACGGTCCTCCAAGCCCCCAACCCATAGCGAAAGCCCGCCATGTCTCTTCGTGCCGCAGATGTTCTCGCCCAGCGTCTCTATGAGGCCGGCTGCCGCTATGCATTCGGTATTCCGGGCGGCGAGGTCTTGACGATTGTCGATGCGCTCGAACGCGCCGGCATCAGGTTCGTCCTGTCAAAGCATGAGAATTCCGCAGGCTTCATGGCGGAGGGCGTCTGGCAGCGCACGGGCGCACCGGCTGTGCTTGTCGCAACGCTGGGACCGGGTGTCGCCAATGCCGTCAATGTCGTCGCCAACGCTGAACAGGATCGCGTACCTCTTATCTTTCTCACGGGCTGCGTGGACGAAGATGAAGCCGCGACCTACACCCATCAGGTTTTCGATCACCAGCAGCTCCTCCGTCCGATCACACGTGACAGTCTGCGATTGTCCGCAGGTGCTGCCGATGTGATCACGGGGAAAGCCTTGCGCGCGGCGACCGGGCCGCGACCGGGTCCCGTCCACATTGATGTGCCGATCTCTGTGGCGGCAGCGCTTGCAAGCCCGAGTCCTGTTCCGTTGCCGGTCTCGCCCGCACGCTCAGGTCCGGCGCCGTCTGCAGACTTGTCAAGTGCGCGCGCGGCGATCATCGCCGCTGAGCGACCCCTCATATTGGCTGGCCTGGAAGCGCTGGACGAAGAGGCTGCTCACGGTGTTCGGGCGCTTGCAGAAACGCTCGATGCGCCGCTAGTCACCACCTACAAGGCAAAAGGCGTTCTGCCGGAAGATCATCGTCTTGCGCTTGGGGGTGCGGGACTCTCCCCAAAAGCAGATACACTCCTCTTGCCACTGGTCGCGCAGGCAGATGTCATCGTACTCGCAGGCTACGACCCGATCGAAATGCGCACCGGGTGGCGTCATCCCTGGGACATCACGAAACAAACCGTCGTTGAACTCACCGCGCATCCAAACGATCACGACATGCATACCGCCACGCAGACATTCGTCTGTGATGTGGCCGCCGGGCTCACCGCCATCACGCCTGCGCCCGACGAAAGATCAAGTGTCGCCGTATCTGCATGGGAGAAAAAATGGAGCGAAACGCGCGCCAGTCTTCACGCCAGGTTCATTGGCGACACACCGGAGTGGGGCCCCGCCGCGGCCATCGCGGCTGCACGACGCATAGTCCCGAAGGACACGATCGCCACCGTTGACAGTGGCGCGCACCGCATTCTCCTCTCTCAGATGTGGGAGACGCACGAGACGCGAACGCTGCTGCAGTCGACCGGGCTTTGCACCATGGGATGCGCCGTGCCGCTGGCGCTCGGCGCGAAGCTCGCTGATCCGTCCCGTCCGTGCGTTGCATTCACGGGCGATGCCGGATTGCTGATGATCCTCGGAGAGCTCGCGAGCGCCGATGAATTGGAACTCCCGATCATCGTGGTCGTCTTCGTCGATCGTTCACTCGCGCTCATCGACATCAAGCAGCGCCAGCGTCAGTTGTCGAACGCCGGGGTTGATTTTGGGCGCAGTGATTTCGCTGCGATCGCCGAAGCGATGGGAGGGCACGGCCGAACGGTACGATCGACGGAGGAAATGGAAACGGCAGTGACATCGGCACTCGAGGCGGATCGCTTCTCGGTCATCGCTGTCGAGATCGAGCGGGAAGCCTATGACGGAACATTCTGACGATGCGTTGCAATCCGGTCCCCTCACCGGCGTTCACGTCCTTGACCTCAGCCGCATTCTCGCCGGCCCATCCGCCACTCAAAACCTTGGGGATCTTGGCGCCGACGTCCTGAAGATCGAGCATCCGATCCGCGGTGACGACACCCGGAAATGGGGGCCGCCTTTCATTCGCGATGCGGAGGGAAACGAGACGTCCGAGAGCAGCTATTTTCTTTCCGCAAACCGCAACAAACGGTCTGTCGCGATCGATATCGCGACTGAGGAAGGCGCAACTCTCGTCCGTGATCTCGCGGCTCAAAGCGATGTCCTTGTCGAGAACTTCAAGGTGGGCGGGCTTGCCAAATACGGGCTGGACTACCCGAGTGTCGCAGCTACCCATCCCCACCTCATCTATTGCTCAATCACCGGGTTCGGCCAGACCGGACCCTACGCGTCGCGCGCCGGATATGATTTCCTCATCCAGGCGATGGGCGGGTTTATGAGCATCACCGGCGGTCCGGACGACGAGCCCTTGAAAGGCGGGGTCGCGATCGCCGACCTGATGGCGGGGATGTATGCGGTCAGTGCTATCCTGGCAGCGCTTTATGCGCGGGACCGCGATGGCAATGCCCCGCATGCGGGGCGTGGCCAGCACATCGACATCTCGTTGCTGGACACGCAGGTTGCGTGGCTGTCGAATGTCGGCATGCACGCGCTGATCGCCAATGAAACGCCCCCGCGCCTCGGCAACGCGCACGCCAGCATCGTGCCCTATCGCGTATTCGAGGTGTCGGATGGGCATGTCATTATCGCCGCGGGCAATGACCGTCAGTTTGCCGCGTGGTGCGACGTCGCCGGTACGCCGCGCCTCGCGAATGATCCGCGCTTTGCCACGAATGAAAGTCGTGTCCGTCACCGTACGGAACTCGAAGGCGAGATGGAGTGGATTATGCGTTGCCGGAGCAGCGCAGACTGGATTGCAGTGCTCGAAGCGGTGAGCGTGCCCTGTGGACCGGTCAATACGGTCGATCAAGTGTTTGAAGATCCGCAGGTCCGCGCGCGGGGTATGCGTATCGACCTACCGTATCAGACAGCAGGAGAAAAAACTGTCCCGCAGATCGCCAACCCGCTCAAATTCTCCACTACCCAGGTGAGCTATCGCGCCGGTCCGCCGACACTGGGCCAACACACGGATGAGGTGCTCTCCAAGCGTCTTGGACTGGACAACGCCGCGCTCTCCGGTCTGAGAGAGCGCGGCATCATTGCCTGAATCCGATTCCTAGAACGAACCGCGGTAGGCCTCGGGTTTCAGCGGCTGGTCGATCACATGGATCACGCCGTTATCGACCTTGATGTCGGCCTGCGTCACGGTCGCTTTGCCGACTTTCACACCATCGGTGCCATCGACTTTCAGCGTCGTGCCTTCAACGTTTTTGGCTTCGGTTGTCTTCCCAACAAGCGCGGAAGATTCGACCGATCCGGCGATCACGTGCGTTTTCAGCAGGCGCACCAGATGTTTCTCTTTCCCGGCTTTCAGAAACAGCGCGAC
>JBCBXF010000197.1:0-5997 GCA_039816705.1 Pseudomonadota bacterium
GACAGGTGTCACCCGATGCCGCACTGCAGCGAACCCACGATCCATCCACGCCCTATGACCAACGCCACCACCATCGCGCCGGACGCGCCGCTCAATCCGTTCCCAGACGCCAACGTCGACGATTGGCGCGCGCTCGTGGACAAGGCTCTGAAAGATGTCCCATTCGAGAGCCTGACGACAACCACACTCGACGGGATTGAGATTGCGCCGCTCTACACCCGCGCCGACACCGTCGACCTCCCGATTGTAAACGCCTGGAGCGGCGCGACCCGTGCGCTTGATATCGCCCGCGAAGGAGCAACGCCGTGGGATATCCGCACGCTCCATGCCGAAACCGATCCCGCACAGGTCAATGCCGCGGTGCTTGAAGACCTGGTAGGCGGGGCGTCCTCGGTGTGCCTGCAAATGGCGGCATCCGGGCAGCATGGGCTACCGGCCCGCCTTGACGCCATCGATGCCGCACTTGCCGGCGCGCACACGGACATGATCCATACAAGCCTCCTCGCCGGCGATCAGTACATCGGCGGCGCGCTCGCCCTGCAGGCGCTCTGGGATGCCCGTGACGCCAAAGCCGGCCAGCGGCGCGGCGCGGTGAACGCTGATCCTCTCGGCCACCTCGCGCGCACCGGCCAGCTCGAGGAAAAACTCTACGACACCCTGCGGACGCTGGCGCACTTTATCGCAACGAACCACGCCGAGTGGCCGGACGTGACGCTGATGCTCGCCGACGCGCGGCCCTATCATGAAGCGGGCGCCAGCGAGGCGCAGGAACTCGCGGCCATGCTCGCGACGTTCGTCTCATACCTCCGCCTCGGCGATGAAGATGGCATCGCCCCCTACAAGGTCCTGCCGAAAATCGCGGTCGCTCTCGCTGCCGACGCCGATATCTTTCTCAATCTTGCAAAAATCCGTGCGGCACGCTTGCTGATCGGCCGCGTGGCCGAGGCCTGCGGTGCAGAGATGTTCGCCGACACCGTCCCGATCTGGATCACCACGTCGGAACGCATGATGTCCACGATGGATCGCCACAACAACATGCTGCGCACAACATCCGCCGCGGCAAGCGCCGTCATGGCGGGTGCTGATGCGATCACCGTGCTGCCGTTCGACTGGGCTGAAGGCACGAACGACGCGATGGCCCGACGCATGGCGCGCAACACGCAGATCATGCTGGCCGAAGAGAGCCATTTCGGGCGAGTGGCCGATCCCGCATCCGGCGCCTGGTATGTCGAGCATCTGACCGACGCCCTGGCTCGGAACGCCTGGGAAAAATTCCAGGCACTTGAGACCGGCCATGGCATCGAAGAGGCGCTGCGCACGGGCAGTCTGCAGGACGAGATCGCAGCAACAGCGGACCAACGCCGCAAGGCAATCGCCGATGGGGATGCGCCGCTCGTCGGCGTTTCACAGTTCCCACCAGCCGACGCGTCACCAGCGGCCGCCGCCCGCTATAAAGCTGCAGTCACCGATGGAACACCCGGAGAAAAAATCCGGCCGCTCGAGCGACTGCGCCTTGCAGAGCCGTACGAGACAGCCGCACGCACCGCGCATGAAACGGGAGCAACCTCATGAGCCGCATTCCCGATTTTTCATCTCTGCCGTTCGACAGTGACGCGAAGCCAGCCCCCGAGGACGTCACCGGCGTCACAGGCTTCGAGACGCCTGAAAAACTTACGCTCGCGCCGCGTTACACGTCCATCGACACGAAAACGCTTGACCACACAGACACATGGCCGGGCCTGAAGCCGTATGTCCGCGGGCCCTACCCGACGATGTATACGCAGCGCCCCTGGACGGTCCGCCAGTACGCCGGCTTCTCGACCGCCGAGCAGTCCAACGCCTTTTATCGCCGCAACCTTGCCGCTGGCCAACAGGGCGTCTCCGTCGCGTTCGATCTCGCGACCCACCGCGGCTATGACAGCGATCATCCGCGCGTGAAGGGCGACGTCGGCATGGCAGGCGTTGCGATTGACAGCATCTATGACATGCGCACGCTGTTCGATCAGATCCCGCTTGATAAAATCTCCGTCTCCATGACGATGAACGGCGCCGTCCTTCCGGTGCTCGCGCTTTACATTGTCGCGGCGGAAGAACAGGGCGTCGCGCCCGAAGCACTGTCCGGGACGATCCAGAACGACATTTTGAAGGAGTTCATGGTCCGCAACACCTTCATTTATCCTCCCAGCCCATCGCTGCGCATCATCTCAGACATCTTCGCTTACACGGCGCAGAACATGCCGAAGTTCAATTCTATCTCGATTTCCGGCTATCACATGCAGGAGGCCGGCGCGTCGGCAGATCTCGAGCTGGCCTACACGCTCGCCGACGGCATCGAGTACATTCGCACCGGGCTTGATGCCGGTCTCGACATCGACGCCTTTGCCCCGCGCCTCTCGTTCTTCTGGGCGATCGGCATGAACTTCTTCATGGAGATTGCGAAGATGCGGGCGGCGCGCCTGCTGTGGGCCAATCTCGTGCGCCAGTTCGAGCCGAAAAACGCCCGGTCTCTCAGCCTGCGCACGCATTGCCAGACGTCCGGCTGGTCGCTCACTGCCCAGGATGTGTTCAACAACGTCACCCGCACCTGCATAGAGGCGATGGCGGCGACGCAGGGCCACACCCAGTCGCTACACACGAACGCACTCGATGAAGCCATCGCCCTGCCGACGGATTTTTCCGCCCGCATCGCCCGCAACACGCAACTTTTCCTCCAGCTCGAAAGTGGCACCTGCCGCACCATCGATCCCTGGGGCGGCAGCCACTTTGTAGAGCGCCTGACACACGATCTGGCCCGTCGCGCGATGGAGCACATCGACGAGGTCGAAAAACTCGGCGGGATGACGAAGGCCATTGAGGCCGGTGTACCAAAGCTGCGGATTGAGGAAGCTGCCGCCCGCACACAAGCGCGTATCGACAGCGGAACCCAGACAATTGTCGGCGTGAACAAATTCCGCGTGAGCGAGGAAGCCGACATCGAGTTTCTCAAAGTCGACAACGTCTCAGTCCGACGCCAACAACTCGAGAAACTTGAGCGTTTGCGGGCTGAACGCGACGAAACGGCATGTCGGGCAGCGCTTGCCGCGCTCACGGCCTGCGCAAGTAGCGGCGAGGGAAATCTGCTCGCGCTCGCCGTCGATGCTGCGCGAACCAAAGCCACCGTCGGCGAAATTTCCTCCGCGATGGAGGAGGTGTTTGACCGCCACCGGGCCGAAACCCGCGCCATCTCCGGCGTCTACAAATCGGAGGCCGGCGCGATGTCGTCTGCAATTGCCGACACACAAGCCGACATCGAGGCGTTCGCCGCCAACGATGGGCGCCGCCCTCGCATCCTGATCGCAAAGATGGGCCAGGACGGACATGACCGGGGACAAAAAGTCATCGCGTCCGCGTTTGCGGATCTCGGCTTCGATGTGGATATCGGCCCGCTGTTCCAGACGCCGGAGGAAGCCGCACTTCAAGCTGTCGAGAACGATGTTCACATCATCGGCGCCTCATCACTTGCCGCCGGTCACCTCACTCTCGTGCCAGAACTGAAGGCCGAACTCGCCCGTCATGGCCGCGAGGACATCATGATCGTCGTTGGCGGTGTCATACCGCCTGCAGATCATGCGGAGTTGCGCGAGGCGGGCGCTGCCGCCGTATTCGGCCCCGGCACTAACATTCCGGATGCCGCCCGCGCCCTGATTGCCGAGCTGAATGCCATGCTTGGCTACACGCGCGACGCTGCGGAATAGCCAGAACCGCTGCGCCAATTTTACCGCACAACGTCAAGGCCGGACTTTATCGTTTATTTTCAACGCTTTAGCTCTCAACACGCATTCTTGACACCCGGCATCCTCACTCCTAGAACACGCGTGGCTGCGGGCAGGCGTCGTCTGCCCGTCACGTTCGCACGAGTCTGTGTCACACTATGCCAGTTCCTGCTGACGAGAAGGGCGCGCGGACCGGAAGGATCAGTCCGGCGGATCGCGAGGCCTTCCGAAAGCGCTCGTTGGAACTGGATCGGCGCATCGACGAAGCGCGCGGCGCCCCAGTCGAGGAGCGTGGTGGCCGGGCTGGCGCCGACCGGCGGGCGATGAGCTATGGATTTCGGATGGTCGCGGATTTTATATCCGCCATCATCGTCGGAGGGGTGATCGGGTATTTCGCCGACTATGTGCTGGGCACGTCGCCCTGGTTCCTGGTCGGTTTTCTGGTTCTGGGTTTCGTCGCGGGCGTTCGCAACGTGATGGGATCGTACAACCGAATGCAGGCTGACATGCGGGCGGCGACCGGCGGGGACATCGGCCGGGATATGCCGGACAGTGCATACGATGACGACTAGGGGACGCTGACGTGGCTACGGCAGAACCGGGCGAGATGCCCGATCCAATCGAGCAGTTCGAGATCAAGAAGCATCTCGATTTCGAGATTTTCGGTCTCGACGCCTCCTTCACCAACTCGTCGTTGGCGATGGTGATTTCGGCGCTGATCGTGGCAGGATTTCTTATCTTCTCAATGCAGGGGCGCGCGCTCGTTCCAACGCGTCTCCAGTCGCTCGCTGAGATGAGTTACGAGTTCATCGCCAACATGGTGCGCGAAGCAGCAGGCGCAGAGGGAATGAAATTTTTCCCACTCGTCTTCACGCTCTTCATGTTCATTCTTGCTGGCAACCTGCTCGGCATGTTCCCGAAGCAGTTCACATTCACCAGCCACCTGATCATTACCGTCGCGCTTGCGATGATCGTGTTCCTCACCGTCATCGGTTACGGCTTTAAGAAGAACGGGCCGGGCTTCCTGAAACTGTTCGTGCCCTCCGGCGTTCCCGTCGTGCTCGTTCCACTCGTCACCGCGATTGAAGTTGTCTCGTTCCTGTCGCGCCCGCTCAGCCACTCGGTGCGCCTTTTCGCCAACATCCTCGCCGGCCATATCACGCTGAAGGTGTTTGCAGGCTTCATTGTCATGCTGCTTGGCGCCGGGGGCGCCACCGCGCTGCTCGCGCCACTGCCGATGCTGATGACTGTCGCGATCACCGCGCTCGAGTTCCTCGTTGCATTCATGCAGGCTTACGTTTTCGCAATGCTGACCTGCATGTATCTCAACGACGCGCTGCATCCGTCCCACTAAGGCAAAGCGCGTTCCACGAAATCTATAGTTACCGAACACAGTGTTCACACAGTTCCTGAGCGCCTCGGCGCTCATGCAATCAACCAAGGAGAAGTCTCATGGAAGCAGATGCCGCAAAACTGATCGGTGCCGGCCTCGCAGCGCTCGGCACGGGCATCGCGGCGCTCGGCGTCGGCAACCTGTTCGGCCAGTACCTGAACGGCGCCCTGCGCAACCCGTCGGCAGCTGACGGCCAATTCCCGCGCCTGATCTTCGGCTTCGCCGTGACGGAAGCGCTTGGCATTTTCGCACTCGCGATTGCACTTCTCCTGCTCTTCGTCGCCTAGGCACATTGCACGCGACGAGCTGTTGCGCACACGATCAACGCGCGCAGGAGAGGAATTCTTCAGGCTGCCCTGAGTGTGGCCTGGAGGCGCCGAACCGCCGACCGCGGCGCCTTGTGAAAGGCGTCAGCGGATCGACGGCTCATCCGCAGAATTACCTGAGGCGCACGATGCTGTACTCGCCTGTTATACGCGCTGCCGATGCAGCAAAAGATGCGTTTCCACCGCTCGATCCGTCGACCTTTTCCTCTCAGCTCATCTGGCTGACGATTACACTCGGCGGTCTCTACCTGGTGCTGTCGCGCATCGCACTGCCGCGCATCGGCGAAGTGATCGAAGAGCGGAGTGATCGCATCCAGCGTGATCTCGATGAAGCCGCACGGCTGAACAACGAGACCGAGCAGGCGATCGCCAGTTACGAGCAAGCACTCGGTGAAGCCAAGGGTAAAGCGCAGGGCATCGCGCAGACGACCCGCGATCAACTCTCAGGCGAAGTCGAGGCAGAGCGAGAACGGGTTGAAGCTCAACTGGCCAGCGCCGCCGCTGACGCGGAAGCCCGCATCGCCGC
>JBCBXF010000198.1:0-5930 GCA_039816705.1 Pseudomonadota bacterium
GATATCTTATTGGTTGTGGCTTGGCGAGTGCGTCGGACGTGGAGCCACTCAAGGGCTCAAGCGGTCGACGCGCGGCGGTCCGCAATTCCCCGTTGCGTTTTCGCGCAGCTTCCAGCGACACGCTGGGGAAACTGCCGAGACCGCGTTGACGTCTCTTGCCGGCGATGGTCACGCGAGCGACCCAGCGCTTGTTCAGCCGCGCGTCGACGATGAGACGCAGGCCAGCACCGTCCTCGTAGATGCCCGGCGTCTTCAGCTTCGCTACCCGTGTGTACGAGAGCTTGTTGGTCGCACGCGCCGCCATTGAAAACCCCTCGGCGCGTCACCCGATTTATCACCCAATCGATCTGTCATTGGGCGGCATCAGGCGACGCAGCTTGTCGTCAACTTGACGACGAACCTGTCGAGGGGCGTTCAAGTTCTCCAGAAAAATCAGCGCGTTCGGCAGCAGATGGCAGAACTCTTCGCCGACTGTCGGCGTCTGTCACAGAGCCATCTGGCGGAGAGAGAGGGATTCGAACCCTCGAGACGGTTACCCGCCTACACACTTTCCAGGCGTGCGCCTTCGACCACTCGGCCACCTCTCCGCTGTGGCGATCAAATACGTGTCTCGGATGAAGAAGACAAGCGCAGGCCTTATTCCCGTCGTTGAACGCTCGTGCACGGCGATTGCAGTCCGCTCTGTGTGATTTTTCGGTGTCGGTTGGCGAGGGCGTCACCGCAGCCTATATGGATCGGAGATCGGCGGGGCTGGTGCCTCAGAAATGACGACGAGGGACAGGGACGTGGGATTCGTTGGCCGGATGATCGCGAGCTGGTTCTTGATTGTGGCGATCGTCGCCCTGGTTCACGACGGGATCAAGTCGATCGCGAACGACGGGGGGTTCGTGCTGACGGCGCTCGGCAAGCACTGGTATGATCTGCACCCGACCAGTCTCAATGCGACGCAGGCTGGTATCGAACGCAAGCTCTCGCCGACACTCTGGGATCCCTACTTCATCAATGTGCTGCAGACACCGACGTGGATCGTCTTTCTCATCCTTGCTGGGCTTCTTTATTTTGTTTCGCGGCGCCGGCAGCGCACGAACGTTTTCGCGAATTGATCAGCCTGCCGCGCTGAACAGCCCACTGCGGTAGAGATCGTACAGCAGGCCGGCTCCGGCGAGGCCGAACAGCGCGAGCGCAATGCCTGTCTGGAACCAGCGATTGTCACGCCGCATGCGTTTCAGCGCGTTCTCGGACAACGGCATGCGAGACCAGTCAGGCGGCCCCTTCAGCAGGGCGCGCACCTGGGTCCCACCATCAACCGGAGGGACTGTCTCGAAGGGGACATCGGCCCACTCCGCGATCGTCCGACCGATCTCCGGATAATCGAGTGCCGGATCGGGGGAGTTATCGTTCACATATCCGAGCATCACCCGGCGGCCGTCATTCAGTTTCAGGGTCGTCGCACGCGTCATGACCGGCACGTTGATTGCGCGATAGATTTCGCACCGGCTTTGAACCTTTTCGATATCGGCAAAAGCCACAGTCGCCTTCGTGTAGCCGATGCCCGGATGCGGGCCGCGCCACCGCGGAGTTGCAACCTCCACCGTATCGGGCGCCACGGTGACGCGTGAACGGAACGAGGCCTGTACGTTGATGTACAGAAACAGCATCCACGTGCCGAAGAGCGCTGTCAGCACCGTGGCAGAAGCCGCATCGGCCCAGAAGCCGTTGATGCCGCGCAGGATCACCATGACCGGCATGCTGATGAGAAACGGGAGCATGACCATGAAGACGAACGCAAGGATGGTACGCCGCGCTTCGCCCGCTTCGTAAATTCGTGTTTCGCGGTTTTCCGCAGTTGTTTCAGCGGGTTGGTTTGCCTCACCAGCACTGGCCGCGGTTCTGTCGGCAGTTGCTGATGGTGTGACGCTTGGCGCGTTGGCTATCTCAGTCATGATCGTGGCGTGGCCTCTGTTGCGACGCTGGCATGATCCTGCATGCTGACGTCGCGACACGCAACGCCGGTGGTCTTTGGTTTTTTCCCGAGATCCCCATATCGTCGCCACGGCGCGGCTGCGCACACGGGCGATCGGCCCGGTGACCGGCCGTCATTGTCCACCCTTATCTGGAGATGATTTCGCAATGTTCTTTCAACGCAAGAAGCTTGAGATTCCTGCGAAGGCTGATGCTCTGCCGGGGCGCGAGTCGCCGCTGCCGACTGCGACACATCACTTCGTCAACGGCGCGGCACTGCACCCGCCGTTTCCGGCGGGGCATGAGGTCATTTATGTCGGTATGGGATGTTTTTGGGGTGCGGAGCGCATGTTCTGGCAGCGCGACGGTGTGACGGCGACCGCTGTGGGTTACGCAGGCGGACACACCCCAAATGCGACCTATGAAGAAGTCTGTACGGGCAAGACCGGACACAACGAGGTGGTGATGGTCGTTTATGACCCTGCGGTGATCTCGACCACGTCGCTGCTCGCAACGTTCTGGGAGGGGCATAACCCGACGCAGTTCATGCGGCAGGGCAACGATGTCGGGACACAGTATCGCTCGGGCATCTACTGGACGACTGAGGGGCAGCGCAATGCCGCCATCGCAACCCGTGATGCTTATGCCAGTGCGTTAGCGGCGCGGGGCCTGGACAAGATCGTCACTGAGATCGTCGAGGCGCCGGAGTTTTATTATGCTGAGGCGTATCACCAGCAGTACCTGGCGAAAAACCCAGGCGGCTACTGTGGTTTGGGCGGGACCGGGGTGACGTGCCCCGTCCCTGCGGAAGCGTAGCTTTTTATGCGACCGGAGACGTGTTCGCGCACGTCGTCATGGCTTGCGTAACCGTCAGGACCCTGATCAGCGCTTCACGACGACTTTCGTGCCCCAAAGACCATGCTTGCCAACGAGGCGATAGAAGATCGCCGCGTTGCGGGGCGCGAGGCGCACGCACCCATGCGACGCTTGTCGCCCAAGCCGACCGACGGCGTGGGTGCCGTGGATGGCGTTGATGCCTTCGCTCGTCTGGTCAAACTTTACAACGTGGGTAAGCGTCATGTTCCAGCGTTTTGACTTGTGAACGCGCTCGACGCCGAAGGGCGTGAAACTGCCGGTCCGGGTCGGCCATTTGCGCGTGCCGGTTGAGACTGCCCAGCGGTAGCGACGCTTTCCGTCTACGTAGACGTTCATGCGCTGTTGCGAGAGATCGATCACTGCTTTCAGCGTGGCAGCTTGCGCACTGCCAGATGTGAAGGCGCTTGGAGCAAGGAGACCGATCGCCAGTGTTGCGAGGGCCAGCGAATTGCGCACCGATCTGAACATGTGTGGTTCGCTCCTCAATGGAATCTGCGAACAACCCCAATGGGTTGCAGCTGGACAATGAATTTCGCCACGAGTGGCTCCGATATAACTCTTTCAATTTGCCCAGACGTTAAAGGCAACTGATTGTGAAGCGTCGTCCTCGCTGTATTGCCGTGGCAAAAATGCATCGATTGTTCTCCACAAGTCACGCACAGTGTTCGCCAATTTGATGAAATAGCCTCCGCGACTCGCTAGTCTCTGGCGTGTCTGAATCTACCGACGTTTCGAAACCACTGGAGAGATGACCATGAACAAATCAATCGTTGTGACTGCACTGCTCGTCACCGCAATCGCAGTCAGCGCTTGCCGTCGCGAAGCACCCGTGATGGGCTTCGGCGCACCTGCACCGCAGACGGAAGTCGCTCAGTAAGCTGACTTCGGCGGCGTTCTGCCGCCACGTCTGGACGTTGGAACCTCTGCGCGCCGTCGCTGGCGCGTGGAGGTTTTTTTATAAGCGGATGTTCGACGAACGGCGCTCGCGAATGGAGATCCGGCTTCATGAAGATCGTGGCGCTTGAGACGTTTACGGATGCATTCGTTGGATTCGTCCGCGTGACGCGCGAGGACGGTGCCCATGGCTGGGGGCAGGTCTCGACCTATCATGCGGACATCACCTGCCAGATCTTTCATCGTCAGGTGGCTCCGTGGGTGCTTGGCGAGCCTGTCGACAATCTGGAGTGTCTGCTGACGCGGATCGTGGAGCGGGAACACAAGTTCCCGGGCTCCTATCTGCGCCGGGCAATGGCGGGGCTTGATACAGCTGTTTGGGATCTGCGGGGGCGCGTTTCGGACCAACCGGTGACGGCGCTGATCGGTGGCTCCCCGGGCCCGGTTCGGGCGTATGCCTCCTCGATGCGGCGGGATATTTCTCCCCAGGATGAAGCGGAGCGATTGTGCCGCATGCGGGACGCGCATGGTTTTACCGCCTTCAAGTGGCGCGTTGGGGCGGAGTGCGGGCACGACGTCGACGCGTGGCCGGGACGCACGGAAGAGGTCGTGCCTGCGGTCGCGCGGGCCCTCGGCAGCGACGTCGCTAAGCTTGTTGATGGAAACTCGGGTTTTTCTCCTTCGCGGGCCATCGAGGTCGGGCACCTGCTGGAAGACGAGGGGATAACGCACTTCGAAGAGCCGTGCCCGTATTGGGAACTGGAGCAGACGAAACAGGTCACCGATGCGCTCGAGATCGATGTCACCGGCGGTGAGCAGGATTGCGATCTGCCGACATGGCGGCGCATGATCGACATGCGGGCGGTCAACGTCATCCAGCCGGATGTGATGTACATGGGTGGCCTGGTGCGGACGCTTGAGGTGGCCGCGATGGGGGCAGCGGCCGGGCTTGTGTGCACGCCGCACTGCGCCAACCTTTCCCTCGTGACGCTCGCCACGATGCATCTGCTGCGCGCGATTCCCAACGCCGGGAAGTATCTCGAGTTTTCGATTGAGGGCGCGGATTATTATCCCTGGCAGCAAGGACTGTTTGTCGAGGATCCGTTTGAGATCGTCGATGGGCATGTGAGCGTGACCGACGCGCCGGGGTGGGGTGTCGAGATTTCTCCGGACTGGCTGGCGCGCGCGTACTATGAGCGCAGCGCGGTGGGTGACTAGCCTCGCCCTGTCTCACGTGACTTCGCGGCACGTGCAGTTTGTTCACGCTCGTTTGGCCAACTTGCGAGCAGAATGGTGGCACAGACAGAACCAGTTCAGGTACACCACGGCAGGACAGTCGTTAGCGCGTCGCGGTCGATCGTGTCGGAGCAGAGCGGGAAGGGCGAAGCCATGGTAGCTGGAGCGCCAGGCACGCGCCTCATCTTCCACGATGGGCTAATCGCGCTCGACGGGCTTCCGCGTGTCATAGAGCAGGGCGCTGTCGGTGCCGGTGTTGAATGTGATCGAAGCGGCGAAGCAGAGCTGTGCGGCGATGAACACCGAGATCTCGCGCGAACTGGCATCACGGATTGAAGGGAAGGCCGGGCTCGATCGGGGCGTCTCTCGGCTCGTGTCACTTGGCGTTGGTGGCGGGATGTGCGTTCATACACCTATGAGCCGCTTTGCATTGTCCGTCTGCTGCACATTGAGTGCGATCATGCTTCTCAGCGTTTTGCCGAACGGGTTGGCCAGCCGTGCGGACGAGGCCCCCACGATTTTGATCGAGGATGTGGTGCTCTCCTGTGATGTGGCGGACCTTGGCATGACATCGATGCCGCAGGTTGCGAACGCTCCCGCAGACGTTCAAGCCGTTGAACGGCGGTTGCATCGCGTGATTGCGCGATACTGCCAAGGCAAGTCTGTTTGCCGTTTGCGTGCCGCCATGATGATGCGCGAAGGGCTTGCGTCAACGAGTTGTGCTGACGTGGTCATCGTGCCTGTGTGTGCGGCGGAGGCGTTCGATGAGATGCTTGCGGTAACCTCCAGCGAGATGACGCTCTCGCTACGAGACGAGGCGCAGATCGTCGTGAACTGCAACGCGGTGGCAGTGCCGCACTTCTGACAGGCTGCATTAATTGGTGATGACGACGCGCGAGTTTCGCAGACCATTGCGGCGCACCAGCGAGAAAAGCCGACTGGCGTTGCGAGGGTGCAGGCGG
>JBCBXF010000199.1:0-5922 GCA_039816705.1 Pseudomonadota bacterium
AGAAAAACCTGAACAACGCATGGTCCGCTTTCGCACGCTCGGCTGTTACCCGCTGACCGGTGCGGTCGCATCGTCCGCGACCACCGTTGAAGATATCATTCTGGAATTGTTGGCTGATCGATCATCGGAGCGGCAGGGGCGGGTGATCGATGCCGACCAGATCGGTGCGATGGAGAAGAAGAAGCAGGAGGGCTATTTCTGATGTCCGCCTCAACCACGGCTAGCCATGCGATGGATCTCAGCACGTTTCTTTCTGCACAAAACGCCAAGGGGCAGCTGCGGTTCATCACCTGCGGATCTGTGGACGATGGCAAGTCCACGCTGATCGGACGGCTGCTTCACGACAGTCAGGCGGTGCTCGATGATCAGTTGGCGGCGGCACATAACGAAAGCCGGAGATATGGGACGCAGGGCGATGCCGTCGATCTGGCGCTGCTGGTCGATGGGCTGCAGGCCGAGCGCGAACAGGGTATCACGATCGACGTCGCCTATCGGTACTTCGAGACCGAGCGCCGCAAGTTTATCGCGGCCGATACACCGGGCCATGAGCAATACACACGCAACATGGCAACCGGAGCATCCAATGCAGATCTGGCTGTGATCCTTGTAGATGCGCGCCACGGCTTGCAGACGCAGACGCGCCGACACAGTTTCATCGTGTCCCTGTTCGGCATTCGCCATGTCGTCCTCGCCGTCAACAAGATGGATCTCGTGCGCTACGATGAGGCGACATTCACCGAAATTGCGGATGCCTATCGTGACTTCGCAGGGACGCTCGGCATTCCTGATGTGCGTTGCGTGCCCATCTCTGCGCTCACGGGGGAAAACGTGTTCACGCCCGCGCGGTTCATGTCGTGGTACGACGGACCATCGCTGATGCAACTGCTTGAGACCGTCGATGTCCGGGAAGTGACGGAGGAAAAGCCGTTTCGCATGCCGGTGCAGTGGGTCAATCGGCCTCATGCCGAGTTTCGTGGTTTTTCCGGAACCATAGCAAGTGGAAGCGTTACGGTTGGCGATCGCATCGAGGCGGTGGACAGCAACCGTGTTGCCGGGGTGGCGCAGATCCTCGGCCCTTCCGGTGATCTGGAGCGAGCGTCAAGCGGGCAGGCCGTGACGCTCGTGCTCGATCACGAGATTGACATCAGTCGCGGTGACATGCTCGCGGAGCCGGACAGCGACATTGCGGTGGCGGATCAGTTTGCTGCTCACGTCGTGTGGATGAGCGATGAGCCGCTGCTGCCGGAGCGTGCGTACACGCTGCGGCTTGCAACTGCTTCAGCGACGGCGCAGGTGACGGACCTTGTGCACCACGTCGACGTCAATACGCTCGACAAGCTGGCGGCGAAGACGCTGCAATTGAACGAAGTTGGCTACTGCAAGATCGCGCTCGATCGCGCAATCGCATTTGACCCGTACGTCGATAACCGCCAGACGGGCGGGTTCATCCTTATCGATAAATTGACGAACAACACGGTCGCTGCCGGCACTGTTGATTTCGCCTTGCGCCGGGCGAGCAACATCGTCTGGCACGAGATGAAGATCGACAAGGCGGCGCGCGCTGCAGCGGCCGGCCAGAAGCCGTGTGTGCTCTGGTTCACCGGGCTTTCGGGTTCTGGAAAATCAACAGTCGCTGACCGATTGGAGCAGAAGCTTCATGCTGCAGGACGTCGGACGTATCTGCTTGATGGGGACAATGTGCGTCACGGGTTGAACAAGGACCTAGGTTTCACGGATCAGGATCGCGTGGAGAATATTCGTCGCGTGGCCGAGGTTGCGCGATTGATGGCGGATGCCGGGCTGATCGTCATATCTTCGTTTATCTCTCCCTTCCGGTCCGAGCGTGAGATGGCGCGTGCTTTGATGGATGAGGGCGAGTTCATCGAGGTGTTTGTCGACACACCGCTGGAGATTTGTGAGCAGCGTGATCCCAAGGGGCTTTATGCTAAGGCCCGGTCCGGTGAGTTGAAGAACTTTACCGGCATTGACAGTGCGTACGAGGCGCCGGAAGCCGCCGAGATCCATCTCGATGCAGCGCACGAGACACCTGATGCGTTGGCGGATCAAATCATCGCCATGCTTGACGCTCGGGGATGAAGAGATGAGCGATCTTGCGATCATGGAGCGTCTTGTTCCGGCCGTCCGCGAGGCTGGCAATGCGATCATGGAGATCTATGCGCAGCCGGTCGAGGCGGACGAAAAAGCCGACGGGTCACCTGTCACGGAGGCTGATCGCGCGGCGGAGGCGATCCTGCTGGCCGCACTTGTAGTCGTGGCGCCTGACATTCCTGTCGTCTCTGAAGAGAACAGCGGCAGTCATACGTTGGCGCCGACGGCCGCCTATTTTCTCGTCGACCCGCTAGACGGCACAAGAGAGTTTCTGCGACGCGATGGGCAGGGTGCCTTCACGGTCAATATCGGCCTAATCCGCGAAGGTGTGCCCGTGGCCGGTGTGGTTTTTGCGCCTGCGCTCGATCGTATGTTCGTCGGTGCCGCAGGAGAAGGTGCGCATGAGTATTGCGGGGCGCTCGGAACCGCACTTTCGATCCGCGCGTGCCCGGCTGACGGGGCTGTTGCGGTTGCGAGCCGGTCGCATCGGGATGCGGAAACGGATGCCTGGCTCGCGGCGCATGAGATTCGCGAAACTGTCTCAACCGGATCATCGCTAAAGTTCTGTTTGATCGCGGCCGGGGAGGCGGATGTTTATCCGAGGTTCGGGCCGACGATGGAATGGGATACGGCGGCCGGCGATGCGGTGCTGCGCGCGGCGGGCGGCCGGGTTGAGTGTACCGAAGGCAAGCTGTTTCGTTATGGCAAACCCGCGTATCGCAACACGGCTTTCATTGCGCGGGGCAATGCATAGACCGCCCCGGGATGGCGAGGCGGCGTGCGCGTTCAATCCCGGAGTGAGAGGTCAAGTCGCTCGAGCGCAGATCTGGCCTGCGAGAAGGGTGTTTCACGCGACGTCTCGAGCCGGTTTTTTTCTGTAAGCAGCGCCCAACCCCGCGCGCCGAAGTGTGCTTCGACTTGTTCTCGGACCCATGCCTCGGCTTGTGCTTCGCGCGTTGCCTGCCTCTTTTCTTGCTCTGTGTCACGGTGATGCGCTGCCAGTGCGTCGATCAGTTCATCGATCCCGGTGTTGGCGGTTGCGGACACGGCCAGCTGCGGGATTGGCGCATCGTGTCCCGCGCCAAGCGAGAGTGCGCCTGCAAGATCGCTCAAGGCCTGCCGTGCGGCGCGGCCCGTATCGGCCTTTGTGACGACGGCAATATCCGGGATCTCCATGATTCCGGCCTTCATGAATTGCAGGCTGTCACCTGAGCCGGGTTGGACGCAGAGAACCACGGTTTGAGCTACGCTGGAGACGGCGGCCTCGGACTGACCAACACCAACCGTTTCGACGAGCACGTAATCGTAGAGTGCGGCAAGCAGCGTGACGGAGGGAAATGCGAGTTGCGTGAGGCCACCGAGCGCGCCGCGTGATGCGAGAGAGCGCACGAAGACATTGTGATCCTCGGCGCGGTTGTAAAACCGTGTGCGATCGCCGAGGAGCGCGCCGCCAGTGCGTCTTGAGGATGGATCGACCGCGACGACAGCGACAGTGCGGCCGGCTTTGCGATAGCGCGTGATCATCGCATCTATGAGTGTGGATTTTCCGACGCCCGGCGGGCCCGTGAGGCCGATGATGTGTGCTGTCTGCGCCAACCAGGCTTCATCGAGCAGAGCGACAGTTGTCGGGTCATCCGCACGCTCTTCGACCTGCGTGAGCGCGCGCGCGACGGCGGCTTTTCCCGTCCCGCTTATCTCCTCGAGTGAAAGACGTGGTGGCGTCACCACGTGCCTGCGGACCACGGACGCTGCATCAGGAGTCCTTGAAGTTCGGTGAGCGTTTTTCGACGAACGCAGCCATCCCCTCGCGCTGGTCGTTCGTGCCGAACATCGCGTGGAAGACCCTGCGCTCAAACCGGACACCTTCGGCGAGCGTCGTTTCGTAGGCGCGATTGACGCTCTCTTTCGTCATCATCGTCGCTGTCGTTGAGAATTCCGCGATTTTCTCCGCGATCTTCATCGTCTCTTCAACGAGATCGTCGGCGGGGACAACGCGACTGACAAGACCGCTGCGCTCGGCCTCCACGGCATCCATCATCCGGCCGGTCAGGCACATGTCCATGGCTTTTGCCTTGCCGATGAAGCGTGTCAGGCGCTGTGTGCCTCCGGCGCCCGGCATGACGCCGAGCGTGATTTCGGGTTGGCCGAATTTTGCGTTCTCGGCCGCAATGATGAAGTCGCACATCATAGCCAGTTCACAACCGCCGCCGAGCGCGTAGCCTGCAACGGCTGCGATGACGGGCTTGCGACATCGTGAGACGCGATCCCAGTTGCCCAGAAAATCCTCGCGATAGGCTTCAATGTAGTCCTTGTCCGCCATCGCCTTGATGTCCGCGCCGGCGGCGAACGCCTTGTCGGAGCCTGTGATGACGATGCATGCCACATCGCTGTCATCCTCAAACCCGTCGATCGCACGCTCCATCTCGTTTACGAGGTCCGGGCTCAGCGCATTCAGTGCCGACGGTCGATTGAGCGTGATGAGCGCGACATTCCCCCGCGTCTCGGCAAGTATGTGGTCATAGGCCATGGGCAAGTGTCTCCGGGAGCAGCGTGTGGGCGAATCAGGGGGACGTTCAACGTTGGGCTAACGCTGGCAGCTCCCGCAATAGAAACTTGAGCGCCCCGACTGGACGATCCGTTTGATGGTGCCCGTACACCCGTCCCGCGGACAGGGTGCCCCTTCCCGATCGTAAACAGCGAACGTATGCTGAAAATATCCAAGCGATCCGTCGGTATGGGCATAGTCCCGAAGTGTGGACCCTCCGGCAGCGATCGCGGCGTTGAGGACATCGCGGATCGCCGGCACGAGCCTCGCCACGCGCACGCCACCGACACTGCGGGCGAGGCGGCGCGGCGATATTCCTGAGCGATGCAACGCCTCGCAGACGTAGATATTTCCGAGACCGGCAACCACGCGCTGATCCAGGAGTGCCGCTTTGATTGGCGTCGCCTTCCCCGCAAGTGCCGCATCAAGATGTGCGGTGTTGAACGCGTTGCCGAGGGGTTCCGGCCCCATGCGCGCGAAGTGTTTCGATGTGTCGAGATCGCCTGTCGCGACGAGGTCCATCATCCCGAAGCGCCGGTGGTCATTGTAGATGATGCGTGTGCCGTCGTTGAGATCGAACACGGCGTGATCATGGACGTCGAGTGTGTCGTCTATCGTGGTGGCAGCACTCTGCGCATCGCTTGGCACGGGATGGTGAAAGGTGGCGGTCTTGCGTGGGGGGCCGCTTGGAGGCAGCACGGTCACGCGCCCGGACATGCCGAGGTGAACAATCAGCGTCTCGCCGCCATCCAGATCGATGAGGAGATATTTGGCGCGCCGTCGCACGGCTGTCACATGCTGCGTCTCGAGGCGGGTGACGAAACGCTCCGGAAATGGCCACCTCAGGTCCGGCCTGCGTTGTTGTACGCGTGTGATTGTGCGACCGGTGAGTGCCGGCTCAAGCGCGGCACGCACGGTCTCGACTTCAGGGAGTTCAGGCATTCCGCAAGATTATTGCGCGCCGGTGCGGAAGCGCCAATACACATCGCTGCCGAGGGGAACGGTCTCGAGATCCGGCGTGCGCCGAGCAGGCGGGCGGATGCCGGAGAGGAATAGTTTTCGGATATCCTTCACGAGTTCGGACGCCTCGGCGAATGTATTGTGATTGACAGATAAAAATCCCTGTTGGGTCGCCGAGACGTCGATGGTGTCAACGCCATTGATGACAACCGGTCCATCCTCGGGAACGTCCCCGCCCCGCGAGTGCACCGCCAAAGAAAAGCGCGCAGGCGCGTCCTGCACCAGCCGCCCCCTCGTCTTCGTCACAG
>JBCBXF010000019.1:0-22420 GCA_039816705.1 Pseudomonadota bacterium
TGTCCATGCCAAGGTCCGGTTCGAACGTCACGTCGATCCCTCGGTCACGAAAGAACTGCACGGCGGCTTCAGAGAGTTTGTCAGAAATCAGTACGGAGGGTGCCATCGACGTGGCTCCTTTCAGGTCGTTGAATGGGAAATTCCGGAAACGGGCGCGGCAGCTCTCGCTGGCTGCGCCGGTCAGTGCGGGAAATGCTGAGCGCGCACGCTGGCAAAGGCCCAATCAAGCCACGGCAGAAGTGCTGCAATATCGCTTGGCTCTACTGTCGAACCACACCAGATCCGCAAACCCGGCGGTGCATCGCGATAGGATCCGATATCGAGAGCGACATTTTCCTCCGCCAGCAAGGACACCATGCTCTTGCAGAACGCCGACTGCGTCTCCGGGGCTATCGACACGATGTCGTGGTCCACAATCTTGAGGCAAACAGAGGTGTTCGAACGCGTTTCAGGCGCTGCAGCCAGATGGTCGACCCAGTCACGTGAGGCAACCCACGCGGCAAGTTGGCCAGCGCTTTCATCAGCGCGGGCCTGCAAGGCCGTCCGCCCACCAATGTCCTCGGCCCAGCGCAGCGCATCAAGGTAATCCGCGACGCAGAGCATCGATGGTGTGTTGATCGTTGCGCCGGTGAAAACGCCGTCGATAAGCGCGCCGCCCTTCGTCAGGCGAAAGAGTTTTGGAAGGGGCCAGGGCGGAGAATAAGTCACCAGGCGTTCCACCGCCCGAGGGCTCAAGACGATCACGCCGTGCTGCGCCTCACCACCGAGCACCTTCTGCCACGAGAATGTCGCGCAATCGATCTTTGCCCAGTCGATGTCCTGGGCGAATGCTGCAGAGGTCGCGTCGCAAAGCGTAAGCCCCGTGCGATCATCGGCGATCCAATTGCCGTCGGGCACACGCACGCCGGAGGTTGTGCCGTTCCATGTAAAGACGACATCGCGGTCAAAGTCGACACGCGAAAGATCAGGCAGCGCGCCGTAGTCAGCTTCGAGCACGCGTACCTCTTCTAATCGCAGCTGCTTGACGATGTCCGTCACCCAGCCTTTCCCAAAGCTCTCCCATGCCAGGACGTCTGCCCCCCGGGCGCCGAGCAGTGACCACATCGCCGCTTCAAACGCACCCGTATCAGACGCCGGCATGATACCGACGCGATAGCCGTGCGGGAGTTCGAGCAGCGCATGCGTGCGATCAATCGCCTCGCGAAGCAGGTCCTTCGCTGGCGACGCGCGATGCGAACGTCCGAGGCTGTCGGCGTAGCGTTCGAAGATGTGAGGGGACCATCCGGGGCGTTTGATGCAAGGGCCGGATGAAAAACGCGGGTTCGCCGGCCGCGCGACCGGGCGTGCCAGTTCGCTCATGTGCTATCCTTCCAGATAGTCGCACCACGTTGGGGTGGTGTGTCCCGCGCAGAGCGATATCGAAAGTTGTGGCGTTTGCCAAGCGTTGAGGCCGCGATCAGTTTACGAAGCGCAAGCGGCGGTTCTCATGAACAGAGAAAAATAAAAGGCGGACCACGCGGGCCCGCCTTTTTTGCAGTCCAGGTGTCTAATCGGTCCGGGCGGCGATGACCGT
This sequence comes from Pseudomonadota bacterium, assembly GCA_039816705.1. Taxonomy (GTDB): domain Bacteria; phylum Pseudomonadota; class Alphaproteobacteria; order Rhizobiales; family CALHAX01; genus CALHAX01. Next base: position 1,574 of record JBCBXF010000019.1, read on the forward strand.
CGCCATCCGGCTCCGCTGAAACGCCTAGTAGAGTTCGTAACGGACGCCGAAGCGAAGCTCCTGGTCGAACTTGTCCTCAATACCGATGCTTTGCCCCACACCACCGACAGCGACCACGGCGTTCGCAGCCGAGTACGTCAGGCGATAATTCATATCGAGCTTCATGCCTGTCGAGATTTCGTAACTAGCGCCAGCGGTTGCTGACACGGCCCACCCGAACGCAGTGGAACTCTCACTACGATCCTCACCGGCGCGATTGATGTCTTCCTGCGTGATGTCACAGTTCGCCAGGTCACCGTTCGGATTTGTAAGCGGATCTTCAGCCGCCGGCGCGGTCGCGTCACAACGGACGTATGTCGACGTACGGTTGGACGCGATCTGATAGATCGCCATACCAAGACCGCCCCCAACATACGGGCGAAATCCACGCCAGCCATCAAGATCATAATAGAGGTTTGCCATCACCGTGTGGTTCTGGAACGTCACCGTCTCTTGACCGTTCGTCTCCACGTTGAAGGTGATAACGTCCTGAACGTCGACAGAGCCGCCGTTGATCACGTCGGGGATCGTCACAGTGCCCGGGCGGCTGAACGATTCGATAGCCGTCCCGCTGCGTGAATAAACGTCGTCATCATTGCGCCAGTCGGCGGTAATGTCGAAGCGCAGGTTGGGCCCAAGCAGACGACCGAAACCGATCGAGCCCGAAGAGATCGCGTCTGGCTCGAACACGCCGGGTGCGGTTGTGTTGATATCGGTCGTAGAAGAAAAATTGTAACCGAAATCGCCGCGCAGATACCACGCAAACGTCTCCGGCATTTCGACGGCTTGTGGCACGAGGATCGTGTCGATCGCTTCGTCCTGGATGCCGTCTTTCATGCCATTGGAATAATAATCCGTGGCATGAGCCTCGACTGTGGCACCAAGCAGAATGGCTGCCATAATCGAAAGCGTACTGCGACTGAACATGTACTTTACCCTCATGAACGCACGGTCCGCGACGCGAAAACAAACAGGACCGAAACAACTGACTCGTGTTTCTGACCGGCACTGTACGGACGAGGTTTTAAGCCAAGTTTAACAGCCGTCCCGTTTTCGAACGGCTTGCCAGCACGTGGCGTTTGGCCCTGAAATTGTGGCTCAGCGCGCGTTCGACGGCCTTGCCGGAGAGAAGCTCCGTGGTCTTTGAAGGGCGCATGCAGACCATCGGGAGATGCAACACGCAGACTTGACCGCTCGCGGGCTTTTCGCTTCTCTCGCGGTGAATTTGACGAGTGGGGAGTGCCGACGCGTGGCGGGTCAGAGCACGAAATGCTGCAGATATGCGCGCCTTCCGCGCACGCGACGCACCGGGCGGGCCTTCGCGCTCGCGCTTGGCGCTCTGGTGGTGTCATCGACACCGTCTGTCGCTCAACCGCCCCGCGTGGTCGAAACCGTTGAGGGCTGGAGCATCAAGACGCGCAGCAGCGTCGAGGGCAAACTTCTGACGTGTTCGATGGAACGTGTCTTCACGGCGCGCAAAGGTGACGGACGCTTCCTCATCAACGTGATCGCCTGGCCGCACAGCGTGATGGTGCTCTTGCGCGGCAACGACACCTTTCTTGGAGGCGAAGGCGTCGCGACCTTCGATATCGTCAGCAATGTCGGCCCACTTTATGCGGGTAACATCCGTTATCAACGCTCCGAGCTTTTGTTCGCTGTGAGTGGCGCCGATGCGCGCGCCCGCATTGCGGCGAGTTCTGGATGGAATGTCGCAATGAACGGCCGACGGATCGCCCGCTTTCCAATGCTCGGCGCAGGCGCGGCCATGGCGGCCGTCGAGAGGTGTGCAAGTCTTCCAGCGTCCGATCCGGGGGCGATTGTCGCCCGTTTCAATTCAGAGCCTGCGACCTCACGCGATCCAATTATCGAGCCAAACGTCAGCGCCGCGCCCGCCACAAGCACCACAACGGCAGGGCTTTCTCCCGCGACCGGCGTTACCGCGCGGCCCGTCGGCACGCCCGTAGGCCTGCCAAACCTCGCTGACGCACAGCAACTTCGCGCGATCGCCGCATCATTCTCGAACGGAATTTCAAGACCGGATTTTCGTGTCACCGCCTACGACGGGGGCGTTTTGCAGTGGTCCTATGCAGACGCACTCTCATCCGGCGCCGCCACCATCACGCAACAAGCCGAGCCGGCCCGGAGCTATGCCTCACGTCTCGCCATTCGCGCAGACGAGTGCGGAGACAGCGTGCTCACGCTGCCATTGCGCTCCCAGACGATCGAGGGCGGCACGCATGCGGCACTGGTCAGCATGTGCCGTGAAGCTGCAAGCGTGACCGTCCGACACGTCCACGTCGCCACACGCCTCGGCGCTGAAACCATCGTCGTGAACTATGAGACGCAAGTCTCTGAAGACGGCAATCAGATCCCGACAACCTCCGACGCGCATTCAGCAGCATTCCTGAACGCCCTCGAGGCCATGGCGGGTGGGTAGATGGGAAGCCCCTATCGCGCCAGTTCCTTCAGTCCAAGGCGGATCAGGTCTTCGGTCGTCGCGCCGGTCGCTGCGTTTTTCATGGCAGCGGAGATCGCGCTTGCGGCGTGCGCCGGCTGATAACCGAGATTGACGAGAGCCGACATGGCGTCCGCCGCATGTGCTCCGGCGGGGACGTCGATCACGCCGCTGTCGCCGGCCCGTTCTGCGCCTGCCTCTCCAGCTGTCGCAGGGTTTCCTCCGCCGCTTGCGCCCATCGCATCGCCGCTTCCAGCTGTCAGTGCGGGCGCTTTATTTTGCAGTTCTGTGACGATCCGTTGCGCGACCTTGGGGCCGACACCCGGCGCCCTCGCGACCATCGCCTTGTCCTGCAGCGCGATCGCGTTGGTCAGATCAGCCGGGGTGAGGACGGAAAGCAGGGCGAGCGCTGACTTGGCGCCCACACCTTGCACAGACTGCAGCAGCCGGAACCAGCGGCGCTCCACTTCGGAGGAAAAACCGAAGAGGCGGATCTCCGTCTCGCGGACGTGCGTTTCGATCGCAAGTGTCACGGTTTCGCCGACGGCCGGCAAGCTGCCGAGCACGCGGCTCGAACAATGGACCTCGTAGCCGACGCCACCAACGTCGAGAATGACAAAATCATCCGCCGTGAAATCGACGACACCGCGCAACTTCCCGATCATCAGGCAACCGCCTTGCGTTGGCGAACTTCTGTAATGGCGACTGTCCCATCCTTGTGACGCTGAACCGGGACCAACGAGTTCCGGCAATGCGCATGGCAGATCGCAATGGCGAGCGCGTCCGCTTCGTCTTCACTATCCGGCTTCGCCTTGGGAAGCAGATAACCGAGCATCGCGCGGATCTGCGCTTTGTCACCATGCCCCGAGCCGATTACCGTCTTCTTCACAAGGTTGGGGGCGTACTCGCACACGGAAATCCGATGCAGCGCTGGAACCAGAAGTGCAACGCCACGCGCTTGACCAAGCTTGAGCGTCGAGCGCGGATTTTTATTCACAAATGTTTCTTCGACGGAGGCTTCGTCCGGCGTGTAAAATCCGACGACCTCCTGCAATTCGTCATGAAGTTGCGTCAGCCGCTCCGCCAGACTGACTGCGGCGTCCGATGTCGCAAGTCCACTCGCGATGTAGGTGAGGCGTGAACCATCATGCTCGATGATCCCCCAACCTGTCCGCCTTAGCCCCGGATCAATCCCGAGTATGCGCACGCCCTTGCGCGTCGTTGTTTGTGCCACCATCACCAGCCCCCCGGTTCGCAGCGAATCAGCACTCTCACAGATTCGCTCCCCGAAGAACATCAGGTGAACTTTAACGGGTCGTTAAGCCTCGTAGCGGGCGCACGACAGACCGCCACTCGATACAGCTTATCCCGCTCGCCTGCCCGAGGATGTCCTTCATCTGCAGGCCGGGCATCAATATCCCTGCCTGGGCGAGTTAAAGCTTCGGCGAGCGAGGGGAGCGCGGTGGTGTCTCGCCACTGCCCGGTCGTCTTTGGGAGGAATATCGAGCAGCGCCTCCGCGCGACGTGTTGCGACCAGCGCGAGGGGCACATGCCTGATGAACGCGGCACAGTAGGGATCGATATGGTCGATCGCTTTGGCCGCGATGTCTTGCTCAAAGGGACCGACCCTCGCGCGAAGTTTCGCATGCGTGTCGACGATGAATTCAGATCCGAACCGCATGTCGCGCCTTCTGTCTTTCTTGTGCCGGAAGACCAAGCAACGTGGTAGCGACGGCGACTCCCAGCTCGATTGTTGTTCACGGCCCTATGCCCAAACGCCAGTTGCGCTGCCCATGACACGGCTGAACCTAAGGAGATACCGCCAATGATCATCCGCACGCTCGACGATCTGAAATCCTCAGGAAGCTATCGGGAGAAGTCCGGCGTTTTCACCAGCGCGCGATACCTGCTGCGTGATGACGGTATGGGCTTCACGCTGACGGAGACGACGATCGCAGCCGGGTCGCATCAAGTGATGGAATACAAAAACCACCTTGAGGCGAACCTGATCATCGAAGGAACCGGCATACTGGTCGACGTGGCGACCGGAGACCGCCATGCGCTCGCGCCCGGCTCCATGTATGCGCTCGACAAGAACGACCGGCACGAAATGATCGCAGAAACCGATATGCGGATCGTTTGCGTCTTCACACCCGCGCTCGTCGGCACGGAGATGCATGACGAAGACGGGTCCTACCCGATCCTTTGAAGCAGCTCGGGTTTATCTCCCGAACTGCTGCGCCGCGAGTTCCGCGTAGAGCCCGCCCGCTTCGGCAAGCATGTCATGCGTGCCTTCCTCGACGATCCTCCCATCCTGCATTACGAGAATGCGGTCTGCACTGCGCACGGTCGCAAGACGATGGGCGATAACGAGTGTCGTGCGGTCGGCCATGATGGCGTCAAGGGCCGCCTGAACCTCCGCTTCGTTTGTTGCATCGAGTGCGCTCGTTGCTTCGTCAAGCAGCAGGATCGGCGCGTCGCGCAGGACGGCACGCGCGATGGCGATCCGCTGCCTTTGGCCGCCTGAAAGCGTCACGCCACGTTCGCCGAGCATCGTTTGATAGGCGTCCGGCAATTCGCTCACGAACGCATCTGCACGCGCCACTTTTGCGGCTGCAAAAACCTCGGCGTCGGATGCGTCGGCATTGCCGTAGCGCATGTTTGCAAGAGCGGTATCGGCGAACATCGCAACATCCTGCGGGACGATGGAGAGCCGCGCGCGCAGCGCCGCGAGGTCTGCGGTTGCCACGTTGACACCGTCGACACGCACAACCCCGGACGTCGGGTCATAGAAGCGTTCGAGCAACGCAAAGACGGTGGATTTTCCTCCGCCTGATGGGCCAACGATCGCCACGGTCTCACCGGGTTCGATATCAAACGAAACATCATCGAGCGCGCGCTCGCCTGGTCGCGTCGGATAGCTGAAGGTTACGCCTTCGAAAGAGATCCGCCCTTTGGCAGCATCCGGGAAAGCAACCGGGGCGGCAGGTGCAACGATGACCGGTGCGACGCCGAGCAATTCGACGAGTCGTTCTGCCGAGCCCGCCGCCTGCTGTAACTCGCCCCAGACTTCGCTGAGTTCACCAAGAGCGCCCGCAGCAAAGACGGAGTACAGCACGAACTGGCTCAGCGTTCCGGCCGAGATTGTCCCATCGAACACCGCACTTGCGCCATACCACAGCACGCCAGTGATGCTGCCGAACACGAGGAAGATAATGCTGCCAGTCAGAAATGCGCGAGCGATCATCCGCGCGCGCGCTGCCGCGAACGTCTCCTCCACAGCCGCGCCGTAACGGTCACGCACCTCGGCCTCGTTCGTAAATGCCTGAAGTGTGCGGACCTCCGCCACGTTCTCTGCCGCATAGGCTGACGACTCTGCCAGTGTGTCCTGCGCCCGCCGCGAAAGCCGACGCACCACCCTTCCATACGCGACCAGAGGGATAATAATCAGCGGGATCGCGATAACCACAAGGCCTGAGAGCTGTGCACTTGTGATGATCATCATCGTCAGCGCGCCAATCAGCATGACGATGTTGCGCAGGCTTTGCGAAACGGCGACGCCGACAGCAGACTTGATTTGCGTCGTGTCCGCCGTAAGCCGCGACATCAGTTCGCCCGAGCGCTGCTGCTCGTAAAAGGCAGGGCTCAACCGCGTCAAATGCGCAAACACATCACGCCGCAGATCCGCAACCATCCTCTCGCCAAGCCACTGCACCAGAAAGAAGCGGGACGCGCTGGCAACCGCGAGCACCGCGCCGACAAACAAAAGCGCGATAAAGTAGATGTCGATCTGGCTGGTATCGCCAGCGGGGGCGTCACGACTGCTGCCTGAAAATCCGAAGTCGATCATCCGGCGCACAGCCAATGGCAACGTTAGCATCGCACCGGAGGAGACGAAGAGCGCCACGACGGTTGCCGCGACCATCCATTTGTAGGGCTTTAGGTACGGCCAGAGCGCAACAAGCGGGCGAACCATCGCGGCCGGCGAACGGCCGGATCGCTCGTCCGGCGTCGGCTTGCTCGTTGGGAGGGGCCCGGCCGCACCGCTCGACCGGTCATCAGGCGCAGATGTATCGGTCAAGATCTGGCTCGGTCTTCACATGCATACGTACGGCCACACAATGGCGTTGGCATCTGTTGAGAGCAAGGCGGCAATTCAACGCCGATATGTCGACCGCGCATCACGAGAACGCCGCCAGAAAAACGACAGCAACCATCGCCAGCGCCATCGCGATATTGATCGCGCGCTGCACGGCGGGGGCGAGATCGAGCCGATGGATGGAGACCCCGGCGCCAAGCCACAGCAGGTGGATCGCAATCCACAGCGCACTCATCACGGCAAACTTGACGGTCACTTCGAGCGCAAATGCGTCCGGCAGGATCGTGAATCCGGTGAACAGCGTGGTGTGGACCACATAGGCTTTCGGATTGATCGCCTGGAGCGCAATGCCGCCGCCAACCCCGGGCGCCCGCGCCGCATCAATGAACCCGACCTTGGCACCGGCGAACGCAACCTTGGCGGCGAGATAGAGCAGGTAGGCACTCGCCGCGATGAACGCGATCGACCGCACCAAAGGTTCCGCGAGCACGATCGCCGCAAGCCCGGAGATGACCGCGACCGCGACCAGCGAATTGCCGATGAACAGACCCGTTCCGTAGGCGAGCCCAGCCCGCCATCCGAACCCGGCCCCGACACCTGCGAGCGTCAGCACCCCCGGCCCGGGCGTCAGGAACAGCAGACAGCACGCAGCGGCGAACGAGAGCATGGGACGCAGAGACCTCAGGAGCGCTCGACATAGATCGGGCTGGACCATGCGCGATGGCCATCTTCGGTCGTTACGCGAACCCAGATTGGCGTGTCGGCGTTCGCGCTGAGCGGTACGGTGCAAAGCTCTGAAATTTCCGTCTTGGACAGGGCGTCCGGCAGCCGGAACATCCTCACGCGCTGACCAAGACCGCCGGCATCGAACACCGCATCGTCAAGCGTGAGCGTCTCGAGCGCGATGTCGGCGGAAACGAGATCGCTCTCGAACGACAACCGCGCGTCTGTGAGATCGCCAGGCCCCGCTTGATCCTCAAGCCAAAGATCACATCCCCCGAAGTTGCCGGTTGTGATGGCGTCGAAGGTGATCGTGCGCGCGTCGGTCTGTTCGAACGTCCGCTCATGGTTCCAGGCGTTGATCCGCTTCATCGCTGTGATGGTCGCGCCATGCACCAAGATGTTACCGCGCCAATGTGTCTGACGCGCCCGCCCGCGATAGCGCGCGCCCTCCCAGATAACCCGGACCCGCCTGCCGAGATCGCCCTCCAAGAACGGGCGGAACGTTGCAATTATCTCCGCGCCTGTCATCACGTCGACCCGTTCGATGGGTGCGTGGGCAACACACCGTACATGCACGTCCATCTGCTCCTGTCGCGTGCGGACAATATCGCCCATTCGCGCGGAGCCAGCTGGCGCGCCTGCATCGTCGCAATGATTCGGATCCCGCGAAAAACGTCGCGCTCCGTCCGCGAGATCGGCACGCACCTCTAGATGAAGCCGACACCCGGTCGTTCCATAGTGATGGCGACTACGCATTGCGGAGAAAATATCATCCCGCGTCAGACTATCGGCCAAGAAACACGTCAGCCCGCTGTAAGCGCCGAATTCCGAAGCGCCCGGATGGCACGCGCCTGGTGCGCCTTTGTGACCGTCGCTGTTGCAGACAAGGCCGACGCGATATCCGAGCCTGAAGGCATCCGTCATGATCCACTCGAACGTGCCCCAGTCGGAGTGTACCTCGACTGCCGTGCGCAACCCGGGAGCGTCCGCATATGCGATATCGGCGGGCCGTCCGCCGACATGCGCATAGACCACACAGTCTTCTTGCGAGAGCGCATCGAACAGCGCTTGCGCATTTGGCGCATCGGTTTCGATGTCGCTGCGATCAGTCAAAAGGGCATGTGATGATCGACGGATTTGCCGGCCTTCGTGACGGAAGAAAACGTTGTGATCGCCGCCGACCGGCGTGTTGCCGGACCACTCATAACCCGGGAACACAACGAACCGCCCCGGCGCATTATACTCTGCCGAGAGCCGATTGATCTCTGCCCAAAACGCGTTGGTGACCTGAAAGTCATTGGCTTGATGGCTCGTGACATCGAGGAATGCCACGTCGCGCGCAAACTCTAGATAATCGCGCATCGGATTGATGCCGACAGTCTCGCCACTCTGTCCATGAAGGTCACCCCAGAACGCCGCCGGTCCTTCGGTGACGGTCAGCAGCGGATTTGAGTGCGCAAGCTCAACACCCTCGTCGTCGCTCAAAATGAATGTGGTCTGCCGCGCCGCATTGATGGAAAGCCCTTCAAGCGTATGCCCGCGCGCGTTCTCTTGCAGTTCGATATGATCCGGCATCCCGTCGACAGCGTCGCTTGCGCTCAGCCGCAGCGGCCGCGAAAGCGCGTCGAGATCCGCCGTCGCATTCCCCCAGTCATCTTCCGCGCGCACGCCGAGCGAGAATTTTTCTCCTACCCGACGCAATGTCGGTGCAACAAGCGTCCATGACACTGCAGGTCCGGCAACGATCTCGACCATCGCCGTGTCGAGCGGGAGGAAAACACCGGTAGCACATGGATCGACCAGAAGCTTGAACGCAAACGCGCGCTCTGCAAACGTCTGCAGCCGATATCCGGGAGATCCTCCGGTCCGGTCGCCGTACACGATCGTGATCGTGTCACCCGGCGCCATGTATCCGCCTTCGACAGTAACCCGCAGCCCGTTGTACCAGGGTCGCTGATGCGGATAGGGCTCGGCATAAATTGCGAGCGACACGCCGTTCGACGCCACCGCCGTGACATAATTCGCCGCCTGCGGATCGTCGAACTGGACCGGACCCTGATCCCCAGTCCAGCGCTGCACGACCTTGATCGCGCCGGTATCGTCAAGCCCGTAGGCGCCGACCGTGTAGACCAGCTCGAACGTTTGGAAACTGCGGACAGGGAACGGTCCGCAAGGCGCAAACCTCATCGCGCCGTAGTTGGCATTGTCCGCGCCCGGGCGGGCGTGCGGCCACACGTCACCCATCTGCGGATCAGGGATCGCGGTCACAAAACGCTCTCGATCGAAGTTGGCGCAACGAGCGCCACGCTGCACGTCAAATCGGCACGCCGCAAGTCGCCTCGCCCCGATCGCGTGACCGGGCCTTCGTTGAGGGGTCGACAAGCGTCGCTTGACACGTGACTCATTGGTCACGTATTGGAGGCAGCATGAATGATGTCTTCAAAGCCCTCGCGGACCCGAGCCGCCGACAGCTCCTCGATCTGTTGCGCACCCGCGACGGCCAGAGCCTCTCGGAACTCGAGCAGGGCCTGAGCGCGCACACCGACATGACCCGCTTCGGCGTCATGAAACATCTCAAGGTGTTGGAAGAGGCGTCGCTTATCACGACGACCCGCGTCGGTCGGTTCAAGCACCACTTCCTGAACGCGGTTCCGCTTCAGGAAGCGATCGAGCGGTGGATCGAGCCACTCATCGTCAAGCCTGCGGCGCGCGCTCTGCTGACATTGAAATCTGACCTCGAAGAGGAAACTGCCATGTCCGAAAACCCCTCTCGGGCGAGCGCTTTTGATACCGATGACGCAACACGCCCCGATGTTGTTCAGGAGACCTTCATTCGCACCACGCCGCAACGACTCTGGCGCGCCCTGACCGACCCGGATGAGGTGGGCCGGTACCACTTCATCGAGTGCAATGTTTCAGGCGGTGATACGGTCGGTGAGAGCCATGTCCTGAGTTTTCCGGACGGATCGCCCATGCTGACGATGCACATTCTGCATGCCGACGAACCCCATCGTCTTGAGATGACGTTCGAGCCGAAATGGGAAGGCCCTGACATGCCGAAGTCGAGATGCGTTTACGAGATCGAGGAGATCGGTGGGCTCTGTCGCTTGCGTGTCATGCACTTCGGCGTTCCCAAAGGTCAGGAAGAAGTTGCGGACGGCTGGTCCCGCACGATCGCCGGCCTCAAGACGTGGCTCGAGACCGGAGAACGGCTCGCGTTTCCGCCCCCTCAGCATGGAAACGAGGATGGTGGAAAGAGCGATATCGACGGACGGTTAGCAGGAGCGGCATCATGACGGCGGAACTTTACTGGTTGGCGTTGACGTCGCTTCTCGCGGCGATGCTCTGGATACCGTTTGTGATTGGCATCGGACAGAGCAATGCGGACGGTGAGCTGCCGCAAAACTTCAACAGACCACCGGATTTGCATTCGCGACCAGCGTGGGTGCAGCGCGCATATCGCGCGCACCTGAACATGATCGAGCAACTCGTCCCGTTCGCGGCGCTTGTCTTGATCGCGCCCGTTGCGAGCGTTTCGAATGCCGCGACGCAGCTGACGGTGGCCGCGTTGTTATGGCTTCGCGTAGCGCACGCGCTGGTGATGGTTCCGAACATACGGGCCTATCCGTTGCGACCGATCATCTTCACACTCGGCTGGATCGCGACACTTGTCATGGGTTGGCAGGTGCTTGCGGCCTGAGGCTTGGCGCGGCAGGAGGAGGCGTCCAACCATCGTGGCTCCTCGTATATGATTTGGCATATCAATTCGCTGATTGACGCGTCCCAACAGACCAGGCCTCACATGCCCGAATTCGCAGCTCTTATTGCCGCCGCATCGCTCGGGGGCATGCTCTTCTTCTCGGCCGTTGTGACGCCCAGCCTGTTTGGAGCACTTGACGAAAAAGCTGCCGGGCGCGTCTTGCGAACCGTCTTTCCGCGCTACTTTCTGGTTCACGCGGCGTTAGCCGGTGTTGCGGCCATCATCGCTGTCGCCGCCGGGCAGACCTCTGCTGGCGCGCTTATGGCAGCTGGTGCCGCAATTTTGTTCGCCTCCCGTCAGATCGCAGTGCCGATCATCAATGATGCCCGGGATGCGATGGACGCCGGCGATGCCGCCGCAAAGAAAACATTCGGGCGTTGGCACGGCGGATCGGTCATCGCCAACGTCATCGAGATGGTCATTCTCGTCGCTTCAATCCGGCTTTTGTTGGGTTGATCAGCGAGTTTTGTTGCGAAGAAATGGCATGCATTATTGGAGGAGTACGGGGGCGACATCCCGTTCCTCAGCATTCACATCGAGGTGACGCTCGATGATATTGAGACGCTGGATGATATCGCTCGCATGTGGGCGGTTCTCGGGGAACTTGACGTGTGGCTGATCCATTCGCTGCCGAATCGATCGAACAATCTCCATTATGTTCTTTTGCCGGCGGCGGGTAATTTCCTTGAAGGCATCTCTTGTTATGTGTCCTGGCGCAGGTTCTTGTGTGATCTCGCCAACCCGCTCTTCTAGTACAGCAACGTGATTTTTCAGAATCTCGAACTCACGCGTGAGGCGCGCATCATTCTTGTGGGCCTGAGCGACCGAGACAGGATTCGTCACAAACCCGGTGCCTATAGCTTCAACATGCTGTGTCAGCGACGCGCGGCACGCGTTGTGGCTATTCCAATCAGCAATCTCATAGAACACCGCTCTATGATCTGCATTGTCGAAGGGAAGAGAAGTGTCGTGAGAGGCAATGTGGATTGTGGGTCGTTTGGTCGAGTGTCGAAGCCCCAGCTCATAAAACACGTTCGGATTGTGAAAGGTCAGGTCAGCGATAACTAGGTCCGAGTCAAAAATGTCGTTGATCGTGTCTACCGTAATCATGCCAGCGCTTGTCGCTTCATCAGCGCGCTTAACGCGGTAGCCCGCCTGTTCAACCGTAGGTTTGATCAGGTAGTTAAGTACGATATCTGCGTGTTTACGTTCACTGGAACCCGGCAATCCGATCGCACAGATCACGAAACAAGTTTTCAACTCGGACATGTTGCACTCCCCACACTTCGCGCGAAACTAGACGGGCCTTTTTCCGCTGTCGAGATAACTTTGAACTCTGAACAGCCACCGAACTAGATGACCAAACCACAGAGGGCGCTGAGGAACTGATGCGGCATCCTGCTGAACTGCGATCAAGCGCCGCTTACAGCCTCACCAAAGCCCTTGTTTCACCACAAAAACCGGGACAGGTTGCAGCCGGTCAAGAGGGGCGCGGCTGCGAGAGTTTCCCCGGGCGCCCGCTGCACGACACACCAGCACGTCCCAACCTCGCGCGGCCGCAGACAGGGCATTGAGGGCCAGCAGTGATGCAAGGCGGCTTGATAACGGTTGCGCAGGCGGTCGACATTTCCGCGATCGGCGCGACAGGCGGCGCGAACGTCTCGATGGTCGCGCTCTTTCTCCAGGCGCACATCGTCGTGAAGATCGTGATGGTGGGGCTTCTGCTCGCCTCAGTGTGGTCATGGGCGGTGATCGTCGAAAAGTTGCTTACCTTCCGCGCGGCACGACGTGCGACCGACCGGTTTGAGCAGATGTTCTGGTCTGGACAATCGCTCGAAGAACTCTACAGCGCCTTGGCGCATCAACGCACGCAGGCCATGGGCTCGATGTTCGTTGCCGCGATGCGCGAGTGGAAGCGCACCGTCGAGGGCTCGCCTAAATCGTTCCGTGGCATCCAGCTCCGGGTCGAGAAAGTCATGGATGTCACGATCAACCGGGAGATGGACCGGCTGGAACGCCGACTGCTGTTTCTTGCCTCGGTTGGCTCGACCGCGCCGTTCATTGGTCTCTTCGGTACGGTGTGGGGCATTATGACGAGCTTCCAAGCGATCGCGATCTCGAAGAACTCGAGCCTCGCGGTTGTCGCGCCCGGCATCGCCGAAGCATTGTTCGCAACCGCTCTCGGCTTGCTCGCCGCAATCCCGTCGGTCCTATTCTATAATAAGTTCAACAATGACGCGCAGCGCCTCTCGCAACGCCTCGACAGTTTCGCTGATGAGTTTGCTGCGATCATTTCCCGCCAGGTGGATGTGCGGACATGAGCGCGCGCACTGGCGTTACAACTGAACTGAGGACCTGAGCCATGGGTGCCAGTCTCGGTGGCGGAGGCGGCGGGGGACGACGCGGTTCGCGTCGCATTGCACGCCCTGCGATGAGCGAGATCAACGTGACGCCATTCGTCGACGTCATGCTCGTGCTGCTCGTCATCTTCATGGTGACAGCACCTCTACTCACATCAGGCGTGCCCCTCGACCTGCCAAAAACCAAATCGCAGGAAATCAGCGCCTCGAACCAGGACCCGCTGACGGTCTCGGTCAACAAAAAGGGCGAAATATTCCTCCAGGAAGCGAAGATCACGCTGGAGGACATCGGCGTCAAACTGAAAGCCATCAACAAGGGCGGCCTGGATGACGCCGTGTTCGTGCGTGGCGATACCGATGTCGACTACGGCCTTGTCATCAAAGTAATGGCTGAGATCAATCGCGCCGGCTTCTCGAAGGTATCTCTGCTCACCAACGGCGAAGGCTGATCAGGGCATCAACCGATGAAAACCGGCCTCTTCATATCGCTCCTTCTCCATGCAGGCATCCTTGCGTGGGCTGTCGTGTCGATCGAGCAGACGAAGCCGAAGGCTGCGCCGACGCCAACACCAATCGTCGTTGATATCTCGAACATCTCCGATCTGACCCGCGCTAAGAAAGGGGAGACGAAGACGAAACCGCCCATAAAGGCGGAGAAAAAACTGCCGGTGAAGGCCAAGCCGAAACCGAAGGCCAAGCCCGCACCACAGCAGACAGCCGCGCTTCCTCCGCCGAAGGCTGAAACGCCTCAGCCTGACCCGATCAAGGACCTGCTGAAAAAGGAACCGCCGAAACCGAAGGCTGAACCGCCGAAACCGGTCGTTAAGAAGACGCCGGAGCCGGCAATCAAGCCGGAGCCGAAGAAAGCAGAGAAAAAACCGGCGCCAAAGCTGAAGCCGAAACCGGTCATGGCGAAGCCCAAGGCCAAGCCGAAACCCAAGGTCGCGAAAAAGCCGCGCCCGAAGAAAGTCGCCAAACGCGAGGCGAAAGACTTCGACACGGAATCAATCGCGGCATTGCTGAACAAGATCCCTGACGCGAAGGCGGGCCCGAAACCGAAGAAAGTCACCCGCAAACGCAAGGTCGCCGCCGTCGAGGCCGAACAGGGTGCCCCAACCGGCGCGGACGACAAGCTGACAGCCAGCGAGTTCGATTTCTTCATCCGCCAGATCGGCAACTGTTTCGGGATACCGGCCGGAGCGAAGGACGCTGAAGACTTTCGCCCCACTGTGGAATTCCGAATGCGTCGGGACGGCTCGGTTGACGGTGTTCCGAAGGTCGTGAACAACGTCAGCTCACCGTTCTTCCAGATTGCAGCAGAAGCCTCGGTCCGCGCTATTCTCGAGTGTCAGCCGTACTCGCTGCCGAAGGAGAAATACGACGAATGGAAAAAAGCCAAAATCACGTTTGATCTCAGGGCGATGCTCGGGAACTAGCTCCGGCAGACCTGAAACAGAACGGATAGCCCGGGGGGCCTTGGGGACGCTGATGTCGAACCCGTTTGGATGCGCAAAACTGATCGCGGCTCTGATACTCGCGTCCATGGCGCTCGTGAGCGTGACCACACCGGCTCGGGCGATCGAAGGAACGGTCACGACGGGCAACGTCGACCCGATCCGCATCGCCATTCCGAAGTTCGCAGCAGGTGCCGGCGGCAACACCTCTCAGGCGGTCGCCGTGGCAAATGTCGTCGCGGCAGATCTTGAGCGCTCCGGTCTTTTCGAGCTTCTCGACCGTCAGTCGTTTATCGCTCAGCAAACGGACGTTTCCCGCACGCCGCGCTTCCGCGATTGGCGCGTGATCAAGGCGCAGGCCCTTGTGCTTGGTCGCCTCTCCGAAGAGCCAGGAGGAAAGATCAAAGCCGAGTTTCGGTTGTGGGATCCGGTGGCCGGGCGGCAGCTCGCGGGTCAGGTCTTCTCCACCTCGACGCGTAATTGGCGCCGCATCGGCCACATCATCGCAGACCTCGTCTACGAGCGCATGACCGGTGAAAAAGGATACTTTGATACCCGCGTCGTGTTTGTCGACGAGAGCGGGCCGAAGCGCAAGCGTGTCAAACGCCTCGCCATCATGGATCAGGACGGCCACAACCTGCGCGTCCTCACGTCGGGCCAGAACCTCGTACTCACGCCACGCTTCAGCCCGTCGAATCAGCTCGTCACTTATATGAGCTACCGCGACGGGCGCCCACGAGTGCAGTTGATGAACGTGGAGACGGGCGCGCAGGAGAATGTCGGCGAATTTCCGGGCATGACGTTCGCGCCGCGGTTCTCGCCAGACGGCCAACGCATCATCATGAGCCTCAATACCGGGGCGAACTCCGATCTCTACGAGCTTGATCTACGCTCGCGCCAGCGGCGGCGTCTGACCCAAACGGAAGCAATCAACACCGGCCCGAGCTATGCTCCGGATGGTCGCCAGATCGTGTTTGAGTCCGATCGTGACGGCGGCCAGCAACTTTACGTCATGAACGCCGACGGCTCTGCCCAGCGCCGGATCAGCTTTGGTGGCGGGCGCTACTCGACGCCGGTCTGGTCGCCACGTGGTGACCTGATTGCTTTTACAAAGCAGCAGTCAGGTCGTTTCCTCATCGGCGTTATGCGTCCTGACGGCTCGGGTGAGCGCATCCTGACCGGCGGCTACCATAACGAAGGTCCGACATGGGCCCCCAATGGCCGCGTGTTGATGTTCTTCCGCGAGACCCCGGGCGAGAAGGGTGGTCCGCGGCTCTACTCGATCGATCTGACCGGCTATAATGAACGCCGGGTTCCCACGCCGGCCTTCGCGTCAGATCCGGCCTGGTCGCCACCGCTGGATTGAACCGCATCTGCAACGCGCATGCGCCCGGCGTTGCAAAGTGGCAACTTCGACTGCGCCGGTCCCAATTCAGATCGAAAAATTAACCCGTTATCAATCACTTGAAACGGTGCGGTTGATGGTTTTGCGGCGCCGCTTGTGGCGAATCTTAACCCGCCTTAACGCCTGTGGCAGGGCGGTTTGCGCGTCGTTGCATATCCGCACCTATAGGTGGCCAATGCGGGCGTGAAAGACGTACAGCCGTTGCGCTGAATCGTCGGAGGCCGCTAGGCGGATATTCGGCTACTCGCCGATTCTGCAGAGGAGAGAAGACTATGAGAAATGCAGTGATTGTCGCTGTGATTGCAGCAGCAGCCCTGACAGCATGCCGTAAGGAAGTTGCGCACGAATCGCTCAAGTTCGGCGCCGAAATTCCTGCCGCGACCGTTACTCAGTAATCCGAGTGACGGGCTGGCCTCGGCTGGTCGCGTTTGGCATTGGCTTGCGCAAGCAAGCCGCATGGCTAGTGGAAAGCCACGGTGCCCACTTGGGTGTCGTGGCTTTTTGCGTCTCCCGCCGACTTTTCGTCAGTCGTAGACTGGGTTACCAAGTTCGTTAGCGGCCACAATTTGGTGAAAACCGCGGCGTACCGCCTGCCGTGGGAACGCGAGTGCCATCATGATAGCGCGCCATCAGCCAGAAGCCGGTGTGTGTCATTGCGGATGTAAGGGGATTGCGATGTTGGACCTGCAAAAGACTGCGGCGTCTCGAGTGCGCAAGACAGAAAGCGCCAACAGTCAAGGCAGCTTTGGCCGGGCTGCGAGATGGATCGCAGTGGCCACGTGTGCTGTCGCGCTCGCCGGGTGTGCCAACCAGGGCAACAAGCCGGGTGTCGGACTTGCTGGCGGAGCAGGCGGCATCAACGGTTCGGGTGGACCTGTCAGCCCCGGAACGCAGAAGGATTTCTCGGTCAACGTGGGGAACACCGTCTACTTCACGACCGACAGTTCCAATTTGACCCCTGAGGCAGAGCGCACGCTGCGCGCCCAGGCAAGCTGGCTTAATCGCTATCCGAGATACACGATCACGCTCGAAGGGCACGCCGATGAGCGCGGAACGCGGGAATATAATATTGCGTTGGGCGCGCGCCGTGCGACGACGGTGCGGCGCTTCCTCGGCCAGTCAGGTGTCAATCCGTCCCGCTTGCGCACGATCAGCTACGGCAAGGAACGACCGGTCGCCGTCTGCGATGATATATCCTGCTGGTCGCAAAACCGAAGATCCGTCACTGTGCTGAACAAACCAGCGGGATCGTAGGTGCCTGATCGTCCGCGTGCTGTGCGAATCGTGGGACATTCAGTGCAGTTGGACGCCGCAACGGTGCGCTCATGCTTGGGACTGGCAACGCCATGCCGACACATCGCAATCAACTTATCATGCCAATGAGATCAGCTCTTGCAGGCGCAACCGCTCTTGCATTGACGCTCATTGCTTCGCCTGCGGTCGCTCAACAGCAGAACGACAACGGGCTGAATGCACGAATTGAGCAGCTGGAACAGCAGCTCGTTGAGATGCAGGTGACGATCGGGACGCTGGAAACACTCGCAAAGGGTGGCGTCACCCGAGGAGCCGCATCCGGTGGCGGCAATGCAGACGTCCGCCAACTCGAGATCCAGATCCGTGCGATGAGCGGCCAGATCGCAGCGCTCTCCCGGGATGTCCGTGCCTTGCAGCAAGGCGGTACCGCATCGACCGGAGCCCTTTCCAACAACAGCTTCGTCGCGCCAGCTCAGCCATCATTTGGCCAGCAGCCTGCACCCGGCACATTTGATGATGGGGCGTCAGGGGGGTTTGGTTCGGTCACCGTTACGCCGGAAGGCACGTCCTCCGCATCGCGTACCAACCCCGCGAGTAGGCCGTCGCAGGGTGTGACGCGTGACCCGATCGGCTCGATCCTCTCGTCGGAAGGCAGCGGCCAGCAGCCAGCCTCGGCGCGCATTGCATCCGCATCCGCTTCGCCACGTGCCGCCTACGACGTCGCTTATGGGCACCTGCTCGACCAGAATTTCGGCGCGGCGGAGAGCGCGTTTTCCGCCTTCGTGAAAGACCACCCGGAAGATAAACTCGCCGGGAATGCACAGTACTGGCTGGGTGAATCTCACTACGTGCGCGAAAACTATCTCGAAGCGGCAAAAGCCTTTCTGACTGGCTACAAGCGCTACAACAGGAGTGCGAAAGCGCCAGATAGCCTGCTGAAACTCGCCATGTCGCTGAGCCGATTGAACCAGAAGCCGAAGGCGTGTGCCGCACTCAAGGAGTTGCAGCGAAAGTTTCCGAGTGCGCCGGCTCACGTTGCACGCCGCTCAACGCAGGAACGCCAGCGCGCCGGGTGTTGACGCGCCCGCACCACGCGTCACTTGCCGTGCTGCCAATCGGTGACAGCGAAGTTGACGCGCTGTTCTCAGACCTTGGCTCATCGAAAACCGTTGTGATCGCCGTGTCCGGCGGGCGCGATAGCCTCGCGCTTGTTGGTCTCCTTAAGGTGTGGGTCGACCGGCGGCGAGCTGCGGGAAAAAAACCGCCAGACTTGCACAGCGTCACGGTCGATCACGGCATCCGGCCAGAGGCGGGTGATGAAGCACAGCATGCGGCAGCAGTGAGCGCGCAGATTGGCATTCCGCATACGACACTCACTCTCGATCTCTCACCCGCGACAAACGCCGCCGATCCCATAAGCCAGAACCAGGCGCGCAACGCGCGTTATGAGGCGCTTTGCGAACATGCCATCAGGATTGGCGCAGACGCGCTGGTCACCGGCCATCACCTCGAAGATCAGGCCGAGACGCTGCTGATGCGCCTTGCGCGCGGTTCGGGGGTCCGTGGCCTTGCAGGGATGAAAGCACATCGGTCGATCAGGGATACGACCGACGTTGCCTCAGGCGTCACGCTGTACCGACCACTCCTAGGCGTATCGCGAAAGCGCCTGACAGCGACATTGGAAGCTGCCGGCATCGACTGGTGTGATGATCCAAGCAACGACAACCCGACCTACGAGCGCGCTCGGATCGCGGCTGCACAAGACACGCTCGATCAGATCGGTCTGACCAAAACGAGCATTTTCCGAACAGCCACGCGTCTGCGCGATGCCGACGATGCGTTGGATTGGACGACACGTCACGCGCTGCAGGACATTCCAGAGTTACGCGCCGCGTGGCATGAAGCAGCCTGGGCTGTGGTGCCACAGGCAACATTCAGCGATTGGCCCACTGAGCTCGCGGTCCGCGCGCTGGAGTATCTGCTCACCGCCGTGGGCGGCACGACGGCAGCGTCGAGAACGGAGCCACTTTCGCGCTCTCGCCTCGAAGGGCTCGCCGCGCGGATCCGTTCCAGAACACCGTTTACAGTGACATTCGCAGGCTGTCGCCTCGCGGCGACGGAGCTACGCTTGGAAGTCTTTCGGGAGCCGGGCCGCGATGGTTTGCCCATTGCCAGGCTAAAACGAGACGGGCCGACGGTTTGGGATGCACGGTTTGTGATGACCGGGCCAACCACGATTGGTGATCAAGGCTGCGCTTACGCGTTTGCATCGTTGGAGAAGGACGCCCGTTTCGATGTGGAGGCTCTACGCGCTGCAAAGCAGGCTGACACGGTCTTTGCATCTCAACCGAGACATGCCGCTCTTGCCTTGCCTCTCGTGATCGCCGCCGACGCTTTGATCGTACCGATAACAACGTTGGAAAACGCGCAGCAACAACGCGACTTCGGGACATGGAGCCGTCAGGTCGTGACACCCCCTTGGGAGCCACACAAATGAGTGGAAGATGTCTCAGGCGCCTGCGGCAATCGCTTTACGTCTCGCCGCCTTGGCAAAGCCGAACTGCAACCTTATCTTCACGTCACGCGTGTGATCTTCACGCGCCGCGCGACGCCAACCGTGATGACGTTCGTCGGGCGTACGCGCCGCGCAGTCGCAGCTTTCCAGCCAATTTGGAGAACAGATGAACCCGCAACTCCGGAATTTCGCGATTTGGGTGATCGTTGCCTGCCTCCTGCTTGCGCTGTTCAATCTGTTTCAAGCTCCCGGCAAACGCGGCGCGCCGGGCGAGATCACCTATTCTGAACTCATGAAGGAGGTCGGCGAAGGTAAGGTCCGTAACGTCCTCATCGCGGGCCAACGCGTGACCGGCGAGTTCACGAGTGGCAAACCGTTCGAAAGTTTCGCTCCCGAAGACCCGAAATTCGTCGAGCAGCTTCGCGAGAAAGGCGTGGTCATCAAGGCCAAACCGGCCAATGAAGGTGGAGGCCTGTTGGGCATCCTCGCTTCGTGGTTTCCGTTCTTCTTGCTGATCGGCGTGTGGATCTTTTTCATGCGGCAAATGCAGGGCGGCGGTGGGCGCGCAATGGGCTTTGGCAAATCTAAGGCCAAGCTGCTGACCGAACGTCATGGCCGCGTGACCTTTGACGACGTTGCGGGCGTCGACGAGGCGAAAGAAGAGCTCGAGGAGATCGTCGAGTACCTGCGCGATCCCGGCAAGTTTCAGCGGCTTGGCGGTAAGATCCCGCGAGGTGCACTTCTCGTGGGTCCTCCTGGCACGGGCAAGACGCTTCTGGCCCG
>JBCBXF010000001.1:0-40583 GCA_039816705.1 Pseudomonadota bacterium
CGAGCTCGATCAGGTTTGTTCCCGCATGAGGAAAATCGAAATCGACAATGATCTCTTCGCCCGGCTGCGCGACGATCCGTTCATCCGGTTTGCCCTCTCGCCGCACCCGCAAGCGCGCCGCTCGCGCCCCGGCAGCACCGGAGCCACGGCCTTGCACCTCCACCTTCAGGCGGACTTCGGTCTGGCTGCCGACGATACCGTAGCGCGGCGCCTTGACCACCCGGATGCGGCGGTCGAATTCGCCCGGTCGCCCGGTCAACAGCGCGTGAACCGGCACGGACTTGTCAATCGCGCCGATGTTCTTAGGCACATCGTGCACCTGCCCGTCCGTCACCATAAGGATGCCGGCAAGCCTGTCGGACGGGATATCCGCAAGTGTGCTCTCAAGCTCGGCGAAAAGCTCTGTCCCGGCTTTTCCGTCGTCTTTCGTAGCCGCCGCCTCGACAACGCGCACCTCAAGGTTTTTAATCCCTTCAAGCTGCGCTTCAACGGTCGCCCGCGCCGCAACAGATTGCGCGCGTCGGTCCGCGATCGACTGACTGGCAGAAACATCAACGACAACGACTACAATGTTGCTGAGGAACTGCCGCTCTTCTTGCTTGAGCGTCGGGTTGGCGAGCGCACCGAGCACGGCAGCGAGGCCGACAAGCCGCAGCACGGTGCCGGCCCGCCGTTGCCACGCAAACAGCCCGACAATCGCCAGCGCCAGAAGGCCAAGCGCTATCAACGCAGGCCACGGCAGATAGGGAGCAAAAATAACCGACCAATTCATTGACCCAACCGTTTCAGCAGATCCGGAACATGCACCTGATCAGCTTTGTAATTTCCCGTCAGGGCATACATCACGATGTTGACGCCTGTGCGGTAGGACATCTCACGCTGCAACGCCCCGCCTGGAACAACAGCGAACAAAGGCCGCCCGGTATCATCGGACGCCCAGGCGCCTGCAAGGTCGTGTGATGTGACGATGATCGAGGAAACACCATCGGATTGCTGTGCCTCCCGGCTCGCGCCCGGTTCCGCCGTTACGCTGCCTGCCTCGACCCATGTCCCGCCGCCGGACCATCGTCCCGGAAACTCGCTAAGGAGATAAAATGACTTGGTCAGAACGTGACCATCCGGCACCGGCTCAAGCCTCGGCACGTCGAGCGCGCCAAGCATGCGCTGCAACGGCATTTCATTGCCGGGCGGGATCAGACCGTCCAACCCACTTCCCTGATCGCGGGTATCAAAAATGATCATGCCGCCTGTTTTCATGTACGCATCGACGCGTGCAAGCACCGCATCGCTCAGCGGCTGGGCGTCCGGGAGCACGGGCCAATAGAGGATCGGGAAAAACGCGAGTTCATCACGCGCCGGGTCAACGCCGACAGGATCACCGGCCTCCACGGCTGTCCGGCGAGAGAGCACATCCTTGAGACCTGTCAAACCGCTGCGGCTCGTCGCATCGGTGGTATCATCTCCGGTCAGCACGAACGCGAACCGGGTCTTTGTCGTCGCCTCCAGCGCGAATGTGGTATCCGCGGCGCCCGGCGTCGGGGCGGCCCCGCCAGTCTGGGCATGCGCCGCGTTGATAATGCCAATGCTGACGACACCGGCGAGCGCGAGGATGGCGGCCGTTGATGTACCGGCCCCTCGCGACACTTTTGCCTGTCCCCTCAATGCGCCTGCAAGACCTCCGAGTAACAGCACGGCCAGCCCGTCGATCAGCAACAGCGCCAACGCCGCCATGAAAAGCCACGGCTTGAGTGACGTCGCAACGCCGCCCTCGTAGGCTGCGCGGGCCACACCGGCGGGGGCACTGAGCGCTGCAAGTTCGGTGTCGCTTCGCACTGCATTGAGTGCGCGCGCGCTTTCATCCGCTCCGTAATAGCCTGGCGGATGGTCTGGCCCAGGCACGGTCTCGCCGAGTGCGGCAAGTGCAATCGGTTTTGCGGTCGGGGGCGGCGTGCCGAGCAATCCGCCTCCATCGAGAATGCGACGCGGTGCGAGCAGCGCTCCACGTTCCGGCACCGGCTGTTCCGTTTCCTGTGCAGCAGATACCGATGCCGCGATTTGCGACGTTCCGGCCCGTGCTCCGGAACCGAGCGTGAGCACCCGTCGAAGCATGTCGACGAAAATCCCGGAGAGCGGCAGGTTGGACCAATCCGAGTTCGCCGTGATGTGAAAGAGCACTAACCACCCCTCTCCGAGCCCGCGTGCCGTCACAAGCGGTGTTCCATCTGACAACCGCGCCCAGACTTTCGTGGCGGCCCCGAGGCGGGTCGGGTCGGCCAGGACCTGGCGACGGACCGTGACTTCATCGCTGACCTCAAGGCCGGCAAACAGGCTGCCGTCATCGAAGGCCGCAAGGCGTTGCGGCTCGCTCCATGACAGCGCGCCGCCCAATGTGCGCCCTCCGAACCGCAGGGGGGCCGGCAGCAACTCGTCATTGCCCTGTTCAAGGCGCGTCCCGGCAAAACGGACAAGCACACCACCGCGTTTGACCCAGTCGCTGAGCTGCGCATTAGCTTCGCCACCCAGGGTGCCGATGTTCGCGAGTATCACCGTGGAGGCATTTTGCTTGAGCAGAGACTTGACCGCAGGCGACGTCGCCTGCTCGCTGCTCTCGACCACATCGGTGAATGGATTGAGTGCACGACGAAGATAATAGAGGGGAGATAAAAGTGGCTGCGAACTTTCCCGGCTTGCGCCGCCGATGAGGCCGACCCTGTTCCAACGGGCCCGTGCGTCCAATAGATGAACCGCCCCTGCCGAACCACCATCAAGGATTTCAAGTCGGGCAATCTGGTTGCGCAACTCAAGCGGCAGAGAAAAATTGGTCGTCGTCGATGCGCTTCCTGCTGGCAAGTCGTATGAGGCAACCGCGATCTGCTGCCCCTTCGCACTGATTGCGGCCACGCTCCCTCGGCGCGGTACGTCCGCTGGAACGGAGAGAATTTCGGCAACCATGGAGCGGCTGTCACCAGGCTGCTGGCGCAACGCCTGCGCAATCCGGGAGGGCGCAGGCGTAATCATAGAGACGGAACCGTTCTCACCTGCCAACTGGATCAGGGTCTCCGCAAACCGCGTCCCGGCACCATAATCGAGCCCATCACTCAGCCAGACGATCTGCGTCGCGATCGCACCGTTGCCCTCATTTTGAGCTGCGAAAGCTTTTTCAAGCCGCGCGGCGACGGCCTCACGCGACGGAACCCACGCCTGCGCCTTGAGGCCAGCTGCTGCATCGCGTGCGCCACCGGCATCGGTGAATGCGAGTGTGGTGGCAGTCGGTGGTGTGGCCGTGCCGATCATGAGTACCGGTTGTCGTGCACCGCTCGCGCCATCAATCAAACGCGCCATTGTCGCCTGACGAAGGTCCCAATGCCGTGCGCTCGCCCAGCCATTGTCAACCACGATGGCAAGTCGTGCCGCGCTGGTTGCGCCAATCCTGTTCGGATTCAGCACCGGCTCGGCCAGCGCAAAAATGAGTGCTGCCGCTGCCAGCATTCGGATCGCCGTTAACCACCAGGGGCTGCGCGCCGGTGTCCGTTCGCGATTGACAAGATCTGCGAGAATGCGGGTCGGCGGAAATGCGACCTGCTGTGGGCTGGGCGGGGTCGTGCGCAGCAACCACCAGATGATGGGGAGCGCGGCAAGGCCTGCAAGCAGCCATGGACTGACAAAACCGATCGCACCCATCAGGAGACCACCTCGAGATGTGGTGGAGATTTGGTGTGTCCGTCCGGTTGCGCGGCAGGTGCAGCACCCGGCGACGCCGTCTGGCGATAATCTCCGTCCGCGCCCGAGAGCCGGCCCGTGACCGCCATCAGAACTTCCTGCGCTGGGCGATCGGTATGATGCACGATGAAAGACCAGCCATAGCGTCGTGCCAGCGTCTGCAATGCGCTGCGGTGCGCGGCAAATTTCGCGAGATAGGCGTCGCGCAAGCCGTCCACACGCTCGGCAATGACCCGCGATCCGTCTTCCATGGGTAGGAACTCGACCCGCCCGTCGTATGGCAATGTCTCCTCGGCAGGGTCGACGATCTGCACAAGATGGCCGTTGACGCCCATCGCACCGATTTCGGCAAGCCGTGGCTCGATCACGTCGAGTGGATCGAGAAAGTCACCGATCATCACCACCTCCTGATGCCGACGCGGCCCGTCGGCCGGGGGTAGGCCGGAGATTGCACCGGATCTCGCGATATCAACGATCTCGAACGCGAGCCGCTCGATCATATCGCGGCCGGTCCGCGGCGGTTGCCCGCCGAGCAATCCGACACGCTCCCCGCCGCGCGCGAGCAATGCGGCAAGCGCGAGCGCAAGCACAACAGCGCGATCGCGCTTCAGGACCGGCGCAAGTGTGCTGCGAAAGGCCATGGAGGCGGATAGGTCTGGCCAGAGCCAGACGGAATGCGCCGCCTCCCATTCCCGCTCCCGAATGAAAAGTTGATCAGACGCGCCAGAGCGTCGCCAATCGACCTGCCCGCGAGAATCTCCGTCGCCAAACTGCCGAAACTGCCAGAAAGTCTCACCCGGCCCTGCTTTGCGGCGCCCATGAATGCCGTGAATGACAGTTTGGGCGACCCGCCGCGCCTCGACCAGCAAGTCCGGCAGGCCATCGCTCAGCCCGTGCGCATCCAGTTCCAGCGTTGCGACGGTGTCGGCGTTCAAAGCGGCTGCAGGTATGTCGACCAAACCGGACCTCGAATGCGTTGATTAAAAGCATCGTCACGTGGCGATGACAGTTTACCCGGCAAGGCGGCTCGCCCGTCAATCGCGCTGCGGGCAAGCCGCATGAAAGATCAAGCCAGACGTTGCGTCAGCCGTGAAATAACATCCCCAATGCTGATCCCGTCCGCCCGTGCGGAAAACGAAAGAGCCATCCGGTGTTTGAGTGTCGGCTCCGCCAGCGCAAGCACATCGTCGATAGATGGCGACAACCGTCCTTCGATCATCGCTTTTGCGCGTGTCGCCATCATCAGCGCCTGGCTCGCCCGCGGACCGGGCCCCCACGCGATGTAATCGCCGACATCGCCAGCATCCTCAGCGCCTGGTCGCGCCGCCCGCACCAGCCTAAGGATCGCGTCAACGACCTGATCTCCAACCGGGATTTGCTGCACCAGCGTCTGAGCAGCCTGCAACTCTTCTCTTGAATAGATCGTCTCGAGCGGCGCCTTCGGCGCACCCGTTGTCTCGAACAGCATGCGGCGCTCGGCCAGCTCATCCGGATAACCGACGTCAATCTGCATCAGGAACCGGTCAAGCTGCGCTTCGGGCAACGGGTACGTCCCTTCCTGCTCAAGCGGGTTTTGCGTCGCGAGCACATGGAACGGTTGCGGAACGTCATGGCGTTCGCCGGCAACCGTAACGTGGTTCTCCTGCATGGCCTGGAGCAGCGCTGACTGCGTCTTCGGGCTTGCGCGGTTGATCTCGTCCGCCATCAGAAGTTGCGTAAAAATCGGCCCTTTGATGAAGCGGAACGCGCGACGACCGGCATCGCTTTCCTCCAGCACCTCGGCCCCCAGAATATCCGATGGCATGAGGTCGGGGGTGAACTGAATGCGCCGATTGTCGAGCCCGAGCAGCTGCCCGAGTGTCTCGACCAGCAGTGTTTTCGCCACGCCCGGCACACCGACCAGGAGCGCGTGCCCCCCGGCTAGCACGGTCAACAGCGTCTGCTCGATCACAGTTTCCTGGCCGAAAATTACGCCGCTGGCAGCCTCCCGCACCGCCGCCATGCGGGCGCCCGCCGTTTCGATCGATGCGACGATGTCGCCGTCCGCTTCATTGAGTTGGGTCATGTCAGATGTATACGCCGGTTGTCGCTGGGGTGCGAATACTGTCGCGACGAATTTGGTCACGATCATGTTGTACCGCATCGGTAGCAGCTTTCACGGCATCTGCGCCATGCGGTGATGTCGCGACACCGCCGAGACGCGCCGGCGGTGACCCCACGCCTCCCGGCCGCTCGGCCGTCGGAATGATCGGAATGCTCCGCGAAACATGCAGGAGCGCGAAAATTCACCAAGGTGCCGGAATTCTGAAAGATCAGCCTACTTCCTGACTGCTAGCGCGAACACGAAAGAGTGTTCACGCAATTGCGATCTGCGCAGGGGGGGCGTTCAGAATGACGCGTGAGGCCGAGTGGGCGAGCTTGTGTCACGACATCCGCAACCTTCTGACCACGATTGCTCTCGACGCCGACGTTCTGTGCGCGTCAAGCGACGCAGATGTGAAGCGCCGGGCTGATCGGATACGTCGCGCCGTCGACGCCTGCATTTCGTTCTGTGGCAAGGTTCCGCCCAACGGCATGGGCGGCGCGGCGACGATGGAGCAGACGGACATCTTGGAGCTCCTTCAGGATGTTCAGTCGCTCTCGACGCCCGCCTTGGAGCAGCCTGCACGCATCAGCATTGATTGCCCTCCAGACCTCCTCGCCCATGTTGATCGCACAGCGCTGCTGCGCATCCTCATCAACCTCACACTCAACGCGGCCCTGGCCGTGACTGATAGCAACGGAGACTTCGTGCGCCTCGCGGCACGACACGACGGTGCGACACTTGTGATCGATGTCGAAGATGATGGACCCGGCCTACCGGCGAATGTTCGCGCTGCGACATTCGGATCACCGCGCATGCAACCGCCGACGTCCTCGATGCCCCCGACGCAAGGTGCGCGAAAAGATAATCGCACAGGTGGGGGACAGGGCGTTCCAACGGCAATCGCGCTCGCCCAGGCGCTGGGTGGGACACTCGATATCGGACCTGCGGATGCACCGGGCACACGTATTCGACTGACACTGGCAAATGTCATTGCTCCGTGATGCAGCGATGCCGAGTGAGAGCGAGCGCGATGGCGTCCGGGAAAATGCCAGTGCTCTCAACCGTGTCCATGGGCTTGGGAGGAAAATTAAGAAGTGTGTCGCGCGTCACGGTGATGGTCGCCCGCACAGTCCAGCCTCCGTCGAGGAACAGTCGTGTTCCGCCGGACTCGCCAGATTGACCAACCTGGATCTGAAACTCATGCACGATGTCACCATTGCTGACGAGGGCCGGCTTAAGCACGTGAAGTTCGGCGCGCACGGCTACGATCTGAACTTTCGTCGCGGTATGAATGTCAGCGTGACCACACCTGTAACGCTGATGACGGTTCGGTATGATCTTCAGATCGGCGAGGCCGCTTTTGGGCAACAAGAGCCAGAGGCCTTCGTTGCGGAACCCTACAGTCTGATCATCCATCAGCGCGGAACAAAAATTCGCTGTTCCATTCCTCCGGGCGGTGCGGAGTTTATCTGTATCGCACTTGACGAAACGGCACTTCGATCGACGCCACAAAGTGATGCGATTGATCTGGGGCGCTTGAACAATCAACTGGTCATCGGCGCAAACATTCGCAGGCCGGCGCTGGCATTGCGACGGCTACTGTTGGAGCGGGATTTCGCAAACGCAGGCAGCGCGGACGAACTTGTCGCGCAACTTGCACAACACGCTCTTGGAAGTGACAAAAGTCGCTGGTCCGGTGCGCCGACACCGGCTGGCGAGATGATGCTGAGGGCAAGCCGCCTGATCCAGGGTCGTCTTGCTGACCCGTTGTCCATTCCCATGCTGGCAGACGCGCTTGGCATCACCGACACGCGGTTTGCCCGTTACTTCAAGCACACGTTTCTGGAAACGCCCTATCAGTATGTCATCCAGAGGCGGCTTGATCGGGTGCGCGATCTGTTGGCGGGCGACGGTGGCGAGATGTCATTGGCGCAGATCGCGCTCTCGACAGGCTTCGCGTCGCAAGCACACATGACAGCTCAGTTTCGCAACGTGCTGGGCGTGCCGCCCGGTCGATATCGCTCTCGCCTCGCACGTGGCGCCGGTCCATGACCCGTTTGCTGATCACGCACGTCGTCAGGCGATCGCCGATCTCGACATATGGTCTCGACTTGCCGTCGTTTTGAAAGGCGCGTTTTCCTTGCAACGTCGGATACAGCGCCCCTAAAACAGCCCATGAAAGACGATTGAACAAAACGGAGCCTTGAGAATGTCCCTGCGCATCAACGACGAAGTCCCGAACTTCAAAGCCGAAACCACGGCTGGTGAGATCGATTTCCATGAGTGGATCGGTGATGGGTGGGCCGTCATGTTCTCCCATCCGAAAGACTTCACCCCGGTGTGCACGACAGAACTTGGCTACATGGCGGGTTTGCAGGACGAGTTCGCTAAGCGCGGTGTGAAGATCATCGGGATTTCCGTTGACCCGATCGAGAGCCACCACGAGTGGAAGTCGGACATCAAGGATGTGACCGGTCATGCCGTCGATTATCCGCTGATCGCTGACCCGGAACTCAAGGTTGCAAAGCTCTACGACATGCTGCCTGCCACCGAAGGCGATACGTCCGAAGGTCGCACCCCGGCAGATAACGCAACTGTGCGGACGGTGTTCGTTGTCGGGCCGGACAAAAAGGTCAAGCTGCAGCTCACCTACCCCATGACGACGGGTCGGAACTTCGACGAGATCCTGCGCGCCATTGACTCGATGCAGCTGACGGCCAAGCACCAGGTTGCGACGCCGGCCCAGTGGCAACCGGGCGACAAGGTCATCATTACGGCGGCCGTCAACGACGATGACGCAAAGACGCGTTTTGGCGGCTTCGAACAGCCAAAACCTTACCTTCGCTTCACGGAACAGCCGAAGGATTGACGCAAACCGTCACGGCACGGATGCGGGCGCTGTTGCCGTGTCATCAGTGCCGGCCCATTGCGTTGTATCACGTGAAAGAAACCGATGTGAGTGACCGGTCGGTATGAGCGACACCCCCCGCGACCCGAATACGTCTCAGCAGACGCCGCTTGAGCGCCTCGAAGCGCTGCTCAAAGCCACACGCGGAGAAAAACTGCCACCTGTTCACAAGTGGGATCCGCCCGCGCGGCCCGACATCGGGCTTGCCATTTCCTACGACGGTTCATGGAGTTATCAGGGCGACCGCATCGAACGCGGTGAACTTGTCCGGCTGTTCTCCACGGTACTGCGGCGCGAGGAGGACGGCGGCTTTTTTCTCGTCACGCCGGTTGAAAAAGTGCCGGTCTCTGTCGACGAAACACCGTTTGTCGTCGTCGAAATGCAGATCAGAGGCTCCGGCGCGGATCAAGATATCCTGCTGCGCACGTCGGTTGATGATGTGATCGCTGTCTCGCCGGTGCATCCCATTCGTTTTGTTCCAGAACCGCCAGACGGCGGATTGAAGCCGATCGTCCATGTGCGTGATCGCCTCGAAGCCCGCGTCAATCGCGCCGTGTATTATGATCTTGTTGAAGCCTGTGCGGTGACGCCGCACGAGGGCGAGGATCATTTCGGACTCTGGTCGTCAGGCACCTTTTTCGCCATGGCTCGCGCTGCTGACATTCCGGGATTGCTGGAAGACGAGGACACGTGAGCCGTTCGCCTGTCTCAGTAGATCCCGCGCTGGGCAGCGCTCCCGGCGCACCCGGCCTTCGCGGCGCAAGCGGCGAAGCCCTCAGCGAGGTCATGGCGTTTGCGTCGCATGCCCGCACGTGTTTGCACGCGTCGCCCGCTGACGATGTGTTCGCAGCGACGTGCCGGCCGGCGCGCGGTGATCATGATTTGAATGCCGCGAATGATCTGGCGCAACTTCACCCCGAGCCGCGCCCCGCCGCCGTCCTCGTCCCGGTGATCCCGCGCAACGGTGCGCTTTACGTCATCCTGACATTACGCGCGGCACATCTTCCAACGCATGCCGGACAAATCGCCTTTCCTGGCGGCAAGATGGAGCCAGATGATGCCGACCCGGAGCATACGGCATTGCGCGAGGCACACGAGGAGATCGGGCTTGAGCCGGCCAATGTCACGACGCTCGGCTGTCTCGACAGCTACCAGACGGGCACGGGCTTTCGTATTCTTCCAGTGGTCGCAACAGTTAGTCCCGGCGTTTCTTTGACGTCCGATCCGGCTGAAGTCGATGATGCGTTCGAAGTTCCGCTGGCCTTCCTGATGGATGCCGGCAACCATCGTCGACACGCCCGGGAATGGAAAGGCGTCTTGCGCCATTACTACGCGATACCCTGGGAAAACCGCTATATCTGGGGCGCGACGGCCGGCATCTTGCGAAATCTTCAGGAGACGATGTTCCCGACATGATCCGCGTTTTCATCACTTCCGCACTCCTGTTTTTGCTCCCGTTCGTGTTGTTTGCGATCTATGCGACCGTCACGGATTTTCTGGCGGACGCAAAGGATCGCGATGGCTCCGGTGCCGTCAAAGAGAGTGCGTGGAGTAAAATACCGCTCGGCTGGTTGACGGCGATATCAACGGTGTTGGTTGTCGGCACATTGATTTTTCTCGCGCTCACCGGCCCCGAGGTGGGCAAGCCCGGCGGCACTTACTATCCCCCGACGGTGAAGGATGGCGTCGTCCAGCCGGGATATGTCGAGTGATCAAATCGAGAGGGTGACCCCGCCTGTAAGTTGGGCCGAGGCCGAAGCGCGGCTGTCTGGTTCCAATTGGCTTGCCGCGCCGGTGGTGCAGACGGTTTTCTCTGCGTTCGCCGACAAGGGCGAAGACTGTCGGGCCATTGGCGGTGCCGTCCGCGATACGATGTTGGCACGCCCGGTCAACGATCTCGATTTCTCCACCACGGCGACGCCGGATGTTGCTGGACAGATCATGCAGGAGGCCGGCTTTGCCGTTCATGAGACAGGTCTCGCACACGGCACGATCACAGTGGCGCGCGACGGAGCGGCATTCGAGATCACGACTTTGCGCGCGGATGTTGCAACGGATGGTCGCCACGCATCTGTTGACTTCACGACGGACTGGAGCGTCGACGCCGCACGTCGTGATTTCACCATCAACGCATTTTCCTGCGATCACGCTGGCAAGCTGTTCGATCCCGTTAGCGGATTTGCCGATCTTCAGGCCGAACGCATCCGCTTCATCGGAAATGCGGTCACGCGCATCCGCGAGGACCGTCTTCGCATCCTCAGGTTTTTCCGTTTCTCCGCGTCATACGCTCATGGGGAGTTTGACCCAGACGCATGCGCTGCCATCGCAGAGGAAAAATCGGGCCTCACCCAACTTTCGGCTGAGCGCATCCACGGCGAGATCGTCCGCTTGCTTGTCGCGCCGCGCGCCGTCGAGGTGGTAGCCGCGATGGCTGACCTGGCGCTCTTTGAGCTCCTTCTTGGTCAGCCAGTCGATCTGGGATTGTTTTCCACGTTGGTCCAGCTTGAGACGGAGTATGCCATCACTCCAGACCCGATGCGTCGTCTGTATGCACTTCTGGCACCGCTTTCACCGGACGGCGTGGACAGCATTCAGGCGCGATTGCGTCTCTCGAGGCAGGAGGCAGAGGTTCTGAAAACCATAGCGCGGGCCATCAGCACACCGGCGGAAGGTGTCAGTGCCATGCTCTACAGGTTTGGCGCCCCAGCCGTCCGCAATGCCGCGTTGCTCAAGGCGGCGGCCGAAAAGCCGCGTCGGCGAGGGCTGGCGGATCGACTGGCCAGCGCGCTGGCGTGGCAGCGGCCCGTGTTTCCTCTCACTGGCGCAGACCTGATCGCCGCAGGCTTCTCCCCCGGCCCAGCGCTTGGCGTCGAACTGGCGCGTATCGAAGCCGCGTGGATCGCAAGCGAGTTTACGCTTACCGCCGCCGAGCTGAGGCAGATTATCCGCTCAGAAAACACGGATTGACCGCGCGAGAACGTGGCAGCACTCTTCGCAACCCGGTGCTAAACAATTGAAAAACATCGTGATTTTGCCATTGAATCGCGTAGCCTGTGCAAAGCGACAACAGATACGGAGCCAAGCCATGGCTGACGCGCAGCTGGTGCAAAATCTCAGAGGGTTCAGCCTCACAACGGCAGAAATACTCTACCACCTTCCGGATCATCCAGCGCTGCTGCAGACGTTCGTATGGCAGGAGTACGATCAGCACCCCAAGTTCCCGCGTCTCCTGAAGTTCCTCGACTTCTGGACGGAAAGTCTTGACGGTCCCTTGCACACGGTCCGCGTGGCCCATCGCAAACTTATTGCGCCCGCCGAGTTGCGTCTTGTCGAAGGACAATTTCGCCTGAACTGACGGGCGAGCGCGTCATCAAGGCAAAGCTCTGCCTCAATCGATGAACCGATCCCACAATGCGACTGGCGGGAGCAGGCAGCGCTGCACAGCACATAGGATGTGTTGAACGGCTGGAGCGGGACGCACGGCCACGTTGGTGGCCTCGCCTGACGGAGGCGTTTGCGAACAAGGCGTCGGCGTCATGTCTTTCATGGCGTACCCCATCATGGCGTACCCCATAGTTTCGCCAGACACACACGATCATCAGACGGAGCCGCATCGTTGTCACATCGCACGGTAAGCCTTGGCAGCCGTCCTCCAAAAGCCCCATTGCAGGCCGCATCGAAGTTGATAGAACCGCGCCAGTCCGCAGCGCGCGGTTGAGGAGTTCCGCGCGCGTCAGTCAGGAGTGCGTACGTTGCAAACCGTCGTCTGCATGAAGTGGGGCACGCGCTACCCCTCGGACTACGTCAATCGTCTGTGGTCGATGATTACGCGTCACACTGCGCGGCCGACACGTCTCGTCTGCTTCACCGACGACGCAGATGGCATCGATGCCGCGATTGTCACCGCGCCGATCCCGGACATCAACATCCCCGATCGCGTTGCCATTACAGGCTGGCGCAAGATCGCAATCTGGCGAGATGACCTCGAACACCTTGATGGCGATGTGCTCTTCTTCGATTTGGATATGGTCATCACAGGCTCAATCGATCCGTTCTTCGACTTCGAGCCCGGTCACTTTTGTGTCGTGGAGAATTTTACTCAGCGCGGCCAGCAGATCGGCAACACATCGATCTTCCGCATGCCTGTCGGAAAGTATCCAAACATCTTCAACCGCTTCAATGACGATCCGGAAGGCGTGCTCGCTCAGTACGATATCGAGCAGCAATATATCTCCGGCGACATTGCTGCGCAGCGTTTCTTTCCCCGCGAGTGGTGCGTAAGTTTCAAGCATGATCTGTTGCCGCGCTGGCCGTTGAACTTTTTCGTCACACCACCACTGCCCGATGATGCGCTGGCTATCGCTTTCACTGGCAAGCCGGATCCGGATGAGGCCGCTGTCGGTGAGTGGCCGGTGACCCAGGCGTGGAAAAAGCTCTACAAACATGTCCGCCCCACACCGTGGATCACGGAGAACTGGCGTTGAGCAGCCGAAAAGGATCGTCGGGCAGGGCAACGCCGTGCGCGGACGAGCCGCCTGCCCCGCGGCTGGCGCCCGTTCGCTGGGGTGATGGTCTGCCCCCCGCAGAACCGTCGCGTAGCCTCGGCATCCTGTCGTGGAAGGGCTATGACAGCCTGCGGCCAATGCTCCGGCGGCTGATCGAAAAAGGCGTGCACGAGCTCTTTGACGAGCGGCTGATTTTTTTCCCCGAGATCGACGATGAAGCGCGGGCGATCGCGCGCGAGCATGGTTTTGACTGTTCCGGGTCACCGCAAAATCTCGGAATATTCGGCGGATTTCGTGCGCTTGGCGAAGCGCTGAGCGGAGACACGATCCTGCTGCTCGAGAACGACCTGCGGATCATCGAACCGGAAGAGGAGGCGGAACGTCAGCTTCGTGCGGCCTTCGATCTGATTGAGGGCGATGCCGCGAAAGTCGTTTTTCTCCGTCATACCGGCGAGCCGGGAGAAGATTTTGCGACACTCGACAAGTATCGTCGCTTCTTCCCGCCCGCGGACGCGACGCTCGGCGCCCGGGTTCAGGGATTTGCGCTACGCCTATTCAGATCAGACAAGCGCGCCCGTTTGATCGGCACGGCGCCCTATGCCAGCGCGACGCCGGAGAAACTCTTCCCTCGCGAGATCGAGCGCGATCCGGAAAGTGGATTCTGGCTCATGCGACCGCGGAACAAGGCCTGGACCAACCAGTCGTTCGTCGTACGACGCGCCTTCTTTCTCGACACGCTAATGGATTACGTCGAGCGCGCGGAGACTAATCGCCGCGTCAATGGTTTTAAGAATATCGAGATCGAGTTGAATAGCGCATGGTGGCGCAATCAGCCATGGAAGATCGCGATCGCGCCAGGCCTGTTCACGCACCAACGCGAGGGTGATCGCGGGTATTGATGGACAACGCGTCGGCGGGCGCACTCACGCGTTGCGCAGGCCAAAGCTGCGACGCGTATCGGGTGACGATTGTTTCACGCGCAGATCGCTTGCAGAGCGTGCCGGCGGCGCTGCTGCGGGTGTCGCGGTAGAATCGTGTTCGGATTTCAATCGATCCACCTCAGCTTGGAGCGCTGACAGTCGTGCCGTGTCTGCGCCGTCAGCGCCCGGTCCGTACGCGTTCCCACCGGGCATGCCGCGGAGAAACCCGCACTCAATCAGCTGCCACAGCCATCCAACATATGGAACGAGCAAGATCGCGCCCCAAAGTCCGCTCTTTCCATGATCGTGATAGCGCTTCACCGTGATCGCCAGGTTGATCCAGATGCAGGTCACGAGAAAACCGGCAGCAAGCGAAATTCCCGCGACGTCACTGATCGAGAAGCTGAGACGAAGCACGAAGATGGTCATGGCGCCGACAACAAGCAGGAGCAGAATCGAAAGCTGCCCGAGCCACCACTGCGAACGTGTGATGCGTCCGTCAAAGCCAAAGAGAAGGTTCATCAGTATTTTTTCCATGAGAGATGCCGGTTTCTGATCCCTCCAAAGCCGTACTCTCGTGATCGAGCACAGCCGAGAACGCGCTGATCAGATGATAAAGAATGCTCGCCGGCACGGTTTTGCTCAGCACGCTGCCGTCGGCTGCAATATGGTCGAACCAAAGTCCGGCGGGTGCCGGCGAAATGTGCGTATCGAACACGGCATCGATTCGCGCATCGACATCCGCAATCGCCCGGGCGCCGCCACCGCTCGCCTTGCGCAGCGCCAGCATCGCGCGCACAGCTTCGGTTTGTGGCCAGCTGCGCGATGTCGCGTCGATGACCTCTCCATGCTCTGTGATCTGTTGATATGTCAGACCGGTCACCGGGTTGGTTCCGAACGCGGTCGCTGAGGCTGCAAGGCGCTGGACCGCCCAGCGTGTCCGTCCGCTTCCACTCATGTCCAGATCGTGCAGCAGCCATGCCCACTCGTACGCATGTCCCGGTTCTCGCACCGCGCCATCTTCGCTGTCGCAGGGAGACAAATCCGCATTGACGAACTCACGAACGGACCATGTCTCAGCGTCGAAGAAGTGCGCAAAAAAGATCTCGACGATCTCACGAGCCCAGGCCGCAGCCAACCGCGCACCCGTCGCGCGATGCCACGCCGTGCAAGCCTCAAGCAGATGCATGTGCGGGTTGGCGCGGCGCAAACCATCAGTGTTGGTGCCGTCCCCGCCATCGGCAGTCTCGCGGAACCCGCGCCCACGACCGAGATAAAAGTTCATCTCGAGTTGCCGCATGACGTCACGACCGAGCATGGCCGCATCGTCATGACCCGCCTGCACGGCTGCGGCCGCAGCGAACAAGACGAAGGCGGTGTCGTAGGCGTCCGGCGTGCAATCGCGTGGATGCCCATCGAACGTGAACGTCTTGGTGAACATGCCGTTGGGCTGGCGTGCGTGTGTGCTCAGAAACTGCAGGCCGTGCGTCACGGCATCATGACAGGCTGCGGTATCCCCCCAACCCCGCTGCGCCGCAGTGGCGAAACAATAGGTTTGCCGCGCCATGGTGCGAAGGCGTTTTTCCGCCGGCACTGGCGCGCCATCAAAACCGAGCACCTCGTGAAAACCGCCACCGATGCGGTCGACGCCATGGGCCAGCCAGAATGGCAACGCCGCCTGATCCAGCCACGTCGTGATACGAGAGCGCGACAATCGTGCGAGCAGGCTACTGGATAAGTCGCGTCGCCGTTCCTCCACGCGCGTTGTAACAGAAGAAAAATCAGGCATGCGTCCCCATCCCATCGCCTCGCGGATCATTCGCGAACGATGGCAGTGGGGTATTGGGAGCGAATAAACAGGAGTGTCTTTGCGACAGACGGAGTTAAATCATGTTCACCATGGGGTAAACGGATGCGCTATCGCGGCACTATGGAGAGGCGGCGAGGAGTGTATCAAGCCGTGCTGCAATTGGCTCAAACGCCTGATAGCCGTTTGAGACGAGCTGTAGCGCAGAGCCACCGTCGCCAAGCAACACGGTCGGAAATCCGGGTATTCCGGCCCGCTGCGTCGTGGCGAAATCCTGTGCGGTGTGTTGGCGGGCGTCTTCGCTGTCAAGCGCAGTGCGAAACACACCGCGGTTCAAACCGACACCTTCTGCAAGGTCGGCAAGGACGTCGCCTGACGTCACATCTCGTGCGTCGCGATAAAATGCGGCTTGGATCGCATGCATCATCGCATAGGCAAGCCGTGGATCAATATTGCGCGCTGTTACGACGGCACGACACGCCGGCTCGGTGTCGTAGATGAAGTCATCGCGTTCAAAGAGAGAATAATCGAACGGTTGACCACTGCGCGCGGCCACGTTCTCCCAGTGGCCCCGGATGTACGATTTTTGCTCCGTATCCATGGCCTGCGTTGTCCCGGCACGCAGGCCTCCCATTATCAGATGAAGCTGCGCCCGAGAGCCATAGACATCAAGCAGTCGGGTCATCACCGGCGCAAATCCCCAGCACCACGAGCACATCGGATCCGCCACGTAGATAAGGTGATGCTGCGCGTCACCGCCTGCCCCGATTGCTGCCTCATCGGCAGTTTCGGTTTTGGTGTCGTCGGACGCGTTTGTCATGGAAGGAGCTTCGCGAGAGAGCCGTTTCGGAACGCAAATCTGCGTTAGTTCTTGCCGTGCCACCTTACCGGGACGCGTGGCATTTAGGGAAACGTTCGTGTGATCTGGTGGAAGTCGACGCGGGATGTGCGCGCGCATCGGTACAGTCATTAACCGATTGGCAACGCTGTGTGATGCAAACAACCATAGATTGCATTTCAGGAGATGCCGCATGCGCGAAGTTCCCGACCCGAAGTGGATCATTGTCCGCACACTCACCCTCGTCCTCTTCGCGTTCGTGATCATGGCAACCCTTGCAGGCGTGCCTGTAAGTGCGTTTGGCAGCGAGCGCACGGTCACTGCAGCGACGGACTGTGTCTACGATCGCCGCGCCGCATATCGCGTGACGAAACAGAACGGAGCCGACGACACCATCGACGTGCGTTCATCGCCGCGTGCAGATGCAGCGCTTGTCTATGAATTGCCCCTCAGCGCACGAGCGATACGCTGTGTCGGCCCATGCCAAGCCGGCTGGTGCCGTATCCGATGGCATGGGGTTGTCGGTTGGGTCCCGCGCCATGTTCTCACGCGAGACGGAACCGTCCGGCTGACGACGGATCCCTATCCCTGAGATGACTTCGGTCGGCTTTTGAAAAGAAGCGACGACAATCCAGAGCGCCAGCCGCGTTGTCGAAGCGCGGATCGCGAAGCGCTGCAAGGTCGGTGCGGTTGGTGTTCCACGGCGCGAAACGCGAGTGGTGGGCCCGGCAGGACTCGAACCTGCAACCAGACGGTTATGAGCCGTCGGCTCTAACCAATTGAGCTACGGGCCCGTGCCGCGTCAGAGCGAGGCGCGTTCTAGCAGACTTTAGCGTCTGCGCCACCTGTCGACGGGTCAGCTCGCGCGCCTCTCGTTTCGAACACACACGAGCCTGTGTCTCCTGCTATGACAGGACGCATCCGCGATCGCGCAGCAATGGAGATGTCACGATGCACGCACCCCGTTCCCACTTGGCGCACGCCCGCACCGCCGCCGCCGCCATCATCAGCGCCATCGTGCTGCTGGCCAGCCCAAGCGTCGCCGCGGAGCACACCGATCGTGCAAAACCGCGGCATATCACCGTGACAGCGAGCGGCACGGTCCGCGCCGTACCAAACATCGCGTTCATTTCCACGGGTGTTGAGACGACCGGCAAGACCGCGCAGGACGCGCTGGATGAAAATTCCCGCGCCATGCGCCGGGTCATCGCCCGCCTGAAAGACAATGGCATCCGCTCCGGCAACATCACCACCAGCAGTCTGTCAGTCAATCCGCGCTATGAGCGCCGTCAGGCGAACCAGGCAACGGAGCCACGCATCGTCGGTTACTCCGTCGTCAACAACGTACGCATCCGCGTGACCGACATTTCCATCCTTGGCGACGTCATCGATCAGGTCACACGCACGGGCGCCAACCGGATTGGTGGCATCTCCTTTCAGGTCCGTCGTGCCGAGCAACGTCGTGACGAGGCGCGCACTCGCGCGGTTGAGAATGCGCGTCGGCGTGCGGAGCTTTATGCCCGGGCGGCAGGTGCGAGCCTCGGAGATGTGTTGATGATCCGCGAGGGGGCGGCGCGTTTCGGCCGTGGGCCTGCGCTGATGGAGTCCCGCGTCGCGCGCAGCGTCCCGATCGAGCGCGGCGAACAGGAGCTCAGCGTGACGATCACGGTGCGCTACGAGCTGCGTTGATCGCCGCACCTCGGTGCAGCGTCTCTCAAGGCTATGTCTGTGGGATCAGTGCCACACATGGCCTGAGAGATCGCAATGTTGAGCAATCGTGATCCCGCCGATCTGACACGAGCGACTACAGTCTCGTGTCTCCACGGTGGAAGAAAATGTACGTCGCGTATCTCACCTCTCGCACCATCCGTGAAAGCACGCGTTCAGCCGCCAGGGCGATCGCGACAGCAATGGTTCTCTCTTGCGCGCTCACCGCCTGCACCACCATTGCGCACGTCGGGGTTCCGAAGGAACTTGCGCTCCAGGCCGAGGTGCCGGGATTTCAAGGCGTGCGGTATGACGGCGATGGTGGGGCGCCGGATTTTGACCGCCTCGTCCGGCCACATTTGACTCAGATGCGAGCACGCATGGAACGGCGCGCAGGCGCCGGCCAACCAGAAGTCACGTTCCTTGCGCTGTCTGGTGGCGCACAGGACGGCGCATTTGGTGCCGGCATTCTGACGGGTTGGCGCGAGCGTGGAACGCTCCCGACGTTTGATCTTGTCACCGGGGTCAGCGCTGGCGCCCTCATCGCACCGATCGTGTTTGCAGGCCCGGCGTTCGCACGTCGGCTGGAACAGGCCTTTACCTCTCCGCTGCCGGGGAGCGAAACCGGTACGGGGTCGTTCACATCGTTCCTGGCTGGCGGCGCGCTGCCAAACACCCCGACTGTGAAGCGCCTGATCGCGCGCTACGCCGACGAGGACCTGCTCGATGCTATTGCGCGCGAAAGAGCGACCGGCCGCATTCTGCTGATCGGCACCACCAATATCGAGACCCAGCGTCCGGTGTTCTGGGATATGGGCCGCATCGCCGCGAGTAATCATCCAAAGCGCGTCGCCCTGTTTCGGGATGTGCTGCTGGCCTCCGCGTCGGTGCCCGGCATCCTGGATCCGGTGTCGATCGAGGTCGAGGCGGGAGGCGAGACCTACGATGAAATTCACGTCGATGGTGGGGCGACGCGCGGTGTTTTCCTCGCACCGCTGGGCTTCACCCGCCAGACTGCCGACGCCGTGTTTAACCGACAGGTGGTGCGCCGTGCTTTTATTATCCGCAACGGCAAGGTCACCCCGGAGCACAGCCCGGTCACCCCGACGACGCTGTCCCTGATCGGACGCTCAATCTCGACACTGATCAAGTATCGCGGCAACGGCGATCTCTACCGTCTCTACGCCCGCGCACTGCGCGACGACATCGACTACAACCTCGCCTTCATCCCGCCGAGCTACCGCGCCAACAATGCCAGCGCGTTTGATACCGCCTATCTCACAGAGCTGTTCGAGTTCGGACGCAAATGGGGCCGCCTCGGATATCCCTGGCGCAAACAACCCCCCGGCTTCGACCGCAACCTCCGCGACGCCCTCACCAACGAAGTGGTGAACTGATCGCGGTCGAGAGGCGCGCAACACAAGGTAACGTCACTCCGCCGCCACTGCCTCATCGAGCAGGAAGCCACCGGACTGCCGCGCCCAGAGACCAGCGTAGATCCCGTCGCGCGCCACCAGCTGCTCATGCGTGCCCTGCTCGACGATCGCGCCGCCATCCATCACGATCAACCGGTCCATAGCGGCGATGGTGCTGAGACGATGCGCAATCGCGATCACGGTTTTTCCGTCCATCAGATTGGTGAACTGGCTCTGGATTGCCGCTTCAACCTCACTGTCGAGCGCAGAGGTCGCCTCATCAA
Organism: Pseudomonadota bacterium; assembly: GCA_039816705.1. Taxonomy (GTDB): domain Bacteria; phylum Pseudomonadota; class Alphaproteobacteria; order Rhizobiales; family CALHAX01; genus CALHAX01. The sequence goes on from JBCBXF010000001.1 coordinate 20,191, forward strand.
GGATGAGGATCGGCGCGTTCTTCAGCAGCACCCGAGCAATCGCGATCCGCTGACGTTGCCCGCCTGAGAGCTTCACCCCGCGCTCGCCGACCTGCGCGTCATAGCCTTCCCGGCCTTTGGTGTCAGAGAGCTTCAAGATAAAATCATGCGCCTGCGCCCGCTGGGCCGCCGAGATGATCTCCTCATGTGTCGCATCAGGTTGGCCGTAGGCAATGTTGTCACGAACGGAGCGATGCAGAAGTGAGGTGTCTTGCGTCACAACGCCTATGCTGCTGCGTAGGCTGTCCTGCGTGACGCCCGCAATGTCGTGATCGGCAATGGTGATGCGGCCCGCCTCGACGTCGTAGAGCCGCAGAAGCAGGTTGGTGAGCGTGGTTTTGCCCGCCCCCGAACGCCCGATCAGTCCGACTTTCTCTCCAGTCTCGATCCTGAGCGAGAGATCATGCACCGCCGAAACTCTGCCGCCATAGGCGAACGACACCTGATCAAATACGATCGGGCCGCCCGCATTTTTTATCTCCGCCGCGTTAGTCTTGTCGACGACACCGATCGGCGGCGCGATTGTCTCGATGCTGTCCTGCAGCGTGCCGATCTGGCGAAAGAGCCCGTTGATCTGGAAACTGATCCACCCCGACATGTGGTTGAGCCGGAGAACGAGGCCGAGACTGGCAGCGAGGGCTCCCAGCGAAATCGCGCCGGACTGCCAAAGCGAGATACCGAGCCAGCCCGCGCTCACCATCAGCAGCCCGTTGAGCGAGACCAGTGCCAGCCGCAGCCCCGAGACATAGCGACCGAGCGCAATGACAGAGCCAATGGTCCGCTCCATCGCCTCGCGTACGAACCGGTCTTCCCGCTCTGTCCCGGCATAGAGTTTGACGGTCTGGATGTTGGTGTAGCTGTCCACCAACCGCCCGTTGAGCGACGCACGGTCCCGCGACATCCGTTGCGCGCGTGCGCGGATCTCGCCAAGCGTCATCGAGAGCAGAAAGAAATATCCGGCAAACCAGGCCGCCAGCAACACCGCCAACCGCCAATCGAGCGCCACAAACAGGCCAATCGCCACGACGCCGAATATCAGGAATTGCAGAATGCCCTGGATCAGATCGAGCAGAAAATCACCGACGGCCTGCCCGGACTGCATGACCTTCGTCGCGATGCGCCCCGCAAAATCATCCTGGAAGAAGGCGTAGCTCTGACGCACCACGCGTCGATGCGCTTGCCATCGCGTCATGTAGAACATGCCGGGCACGACGGTCAGCTCACTGATGATCGAGATCAGACCGATCGAGACTGTACGCAACACCAGCACCACGAATGCCATGGCCGCAAACAACCACCCATGCGTTTGCCATATCGTTTCCGGGTCGGTCTCACGCAACGCATCGATGATGATCCCAACCGAGGTGTAAAGCCAGGCCTCGATGAATCCCGTGACCGCGCTCGCCGCCAGCACTGCGACGAACGGCAATCGTGCCTGAGAGAGAAAATACAGCAGAAACCGGACGACGGTATCCGGCAGATCGCCGGTAGGCGGTGCCTTGAACGGATCAAGCCATCTCTCAAACGGGCCGAACAGCCATTGCATCCATCAAGCTTTCTCAAAGCGCGACAAGCAGGCGGTCGCGCGGGCTCACGTGCGTGCCGTCGAGCGCGCAACGCACAATGTCACTCCGCCGCAACCGTCTCATCAATCAGAAACCCACCCGATTGTCGTGCCCACAGACCCGCGTAAATCCCGCCACGGGCGACAAGTTCGTCATGCGTGCCCTGCTCGACGATCGCGCCTTGATCCATCACGATCAACCGATCCATCGCCGCGATCGTGCTCAGCCGATGGGCGATGGCAATCACGGTCTTGCCCCGCATAAGATTGTCGAATTGACCCTGGATCGCAGCCTCAACCTCGCTGTCGAGCGCTGACGTGGCCTCATCCAGAATGAGGATCGGTGCATCTTTCAGCAGCACGCGCGCAATCGCGATCCGCTGACGTTGGCCACCTGACAGCTTCACCCCACGCTCACCGACCTGCGCATCAAACCCGGTGTTGCCCGTCGCATCTTCCAGCTCGGCGATAAAGTTGGCCGCTTCTGCCAGTGCGGCGGCATTGAGGACGTCAGCGTCAGATGCGCCCGGACGCCCGTAACGAATATTCTCCCGGATTGAGCGATGCAGCAGCGAAGTATCCTGCGTCACCATCCCGATCGCCGCGCGCAGGCTCGACTGTGTGACTTGTGAGACATCTTGCCCGTCAATCGCAATCTTCCCGGCCTCGAGATCATAGAAGCGCAAGAGCAGATTGACGAGCGTGGATTTGCCCGCGCCCGACCGGCCGACAAGGCCGACTTTCTCTCCTGGTTTGATCTCCAGCGAGAGACCTTCGATCACGCCGCCGCCGACCAGATCCTTCCCGTAATTGAAGGTCACGTTCGAGAACGTGATCCCGCCGTCGCTGACCGACAACGCGCGGGCATTCTTCGCGTCCGTCACGTCACGGTGACGCGCGATCGTATCCATCCCGTCTTCGACAATACCGATGTTCTCGAACAGCCGCGCGACTTCCCACAGGATCCATTGCGACATCCCCTGAAGGCGCAGCACCAGCGCAGTCGCAAACGCAATTGCGCCCGTCGTGATCGCCGCGTGCGACCAGAGCCAGATCGCCACGCCGGCAACGGAGAAAATCAGCCATGCGTTCAGCAGGTGCAGCATCGTATTCAGCTTGGTGACGAGGCGCATTTGCGTGTGCACAGTGCCAAGAAACGCATGCATCCCGTCGCGGGCGTAGGCGTCTTCGTCCGCTGTGTGCGCAAACATCTTGACTGTGTTGATGTTGGTGTAGCTGTCGACGATCCGCCCGGTCACGATTGAGCGGGAGTCAGATTGCTCCTTTGACGCGACCTGCAAACGCGGCACGAAGTAAAGGAGAACGCCGATGTACCCAGCCAGCCAGAGCAACAAAGGCACCGTCAGCCGCAGGTCACTTGCGCCAAAAAGAGCCAGAGCACCGAGGAAGTACACGCAGACATAAATCATGACCTCCGTGATCGTCATGACGGTATCGCGCGCCGCCAAAGACGTCTGCATCACCTTGGTTGCGATCCTTCCGGCGAAATCGTCCTGAAAGAATGTCATCGACTGGCGCAGCAGATAGCGATGCGCATCCCATCGAATGCGCATGGCAAAGTTGCCGAGCAATCCCTGGTGCACCGCCGCCTCATACGTCGCGTTCAAAATTGGCATGACGAGGAGAACGAGCACACCTAGCAGCGCCAGCGCCCAGCCATGATCGGCAAAGAACGTGGCCCGCTCTGCCTCAGCCAGCCAATCGACGAGATTGCCGACAAGCGCGAACAACCAAACCTGCACGAGCGCAACGATGGTCCCGATCGTGGCGACGGTTGCGAGAAGCGGCCAAAACGGACGCGCATAGTGGATGATAAATGCGAGCAACGTGCGCGGCGGGCGCTCTGGCGCGCGCTCGGGGAATGGCGCGTTCAGGGTCTCGAACCAGTGAAAGACCGACGTCAGCATGACATCATCCTCGTTCGTCGGGGCCGGTGTGCGCCTGAGCCTGCGCCGTGTGACGGCAGGCGACAGAGGCTCACGTCTCGCTCTCGCAAGCCCGGTCTGATATGGAGCGCCGAAAGCGGGCGCGGGCAGCACGACCGGTTCGGCGTATCGACACTTTGGGATGCTGGACCTTATCCACGTGTCCTCGCATCGGCAAGCCGCAGTCGTGCATGGCAGATCATCCAGGTGCGGGCGCGGCTAAGCAGTGAGAGACTTTGATGACGCAGGCGACGACCAAGACGACCCCCCCGAGTGATGACACCGATATCGAGACTGGCAAGCAGATGGCACGCCTCTGGTTCGAGACGTTGCGCGACGACATCTGCGCCGCGTTCGAGGCGCTGGAGGAAGATGTGACCGGCCCGCTGGCAGACCGTGCGCCCGGCCGCTTCGTGCGCACACCCTGGGATCGGACAGATGAGAAAAGCGGCGCCAAGGGCGGTGGCGGCGTCATGTCGATGATGCACGGGCGGGTGTTCGAGAAGGTGGGCGTCCACACTTCCACCGTGCATGGCGAGTTTGCCGAAGCGTTCCGCGACCAGATTGACGGCGCATCAGAAGACCCGCGCTTCTGGGCATCCGGGATTTCCCTTATCGCTCACCCCCAGAACCCGCACGTGCCGGCCGTTCATATGAACACACGCCACGTCGTGACGACGAAGTCCTGGTTCGGAGGCGGTGCGGATCTCACCCCGGTCCTGGATCGACGCCGCACCCAGGACGATCCAGACACCGTTGCCTTTCACGATGCGATGAAAGCGGCCTGCGATGCGCACGATATTGCCGACTACAACGCGTATAAGGATTGGTGTGACCGCTACTTTTATCTCCCGCATCGCAATGAAATGCGCGGCATTGGAGGGATCTTCTACGATCACCTGAATACCGGCACATATGCCGACGATTTCGCCTTCACGCAGGATGTCGGTCGTGCGTTTCTGAAGATTTACCCGCAGCTGGTCCGGGCGAACTTTGAAACGCCGTGGACGGATGCTGAACGCGATGAACAGCTCATTCGCCGCGGTCGCTATGTCGAGTTCAATCTGCTCTATGATCGCGGCACGACATTCGGCCTTAAGACCGGCGGCAATGTCGACAGCATCCTTTCCTCCATGCCACCCGAGGTAAAATGGCCATGAGTGACGCCTTGTCGAGCGCGACGGCTGAGACATCCGTCGACCGCGCGGAGCCCATGCCCATTGCAACGACAGTCGATGCGCAGCTTGAAGCCAACCTCGCGAGCTGGAACGAGCGCGTGGCGATCCATCTGCGCGATACAACTGACATCTACGACGTGGAAGGTTTTGCGGCCGGCGGTGATGCGCTGTTGCCGATTGAGGCCAACGAGATCGGCGATGTAACCGGTCTCAACATCGCGCATCTACAGTGCCACTTCGGCATGGACACGATCTCGCTGGCCCGCCGCGGCGCAAGAGTAACGGGCGTTGATTTTTCTCCCGCTGCGATTGCCCAGGCGCGAGGTTTTGCGGCCCGTGAAGCCGGTGACATCACGTTTGTCTGTTCGCCACTCCATAACGCGCTGTCCCAGATGACACCGGCGAGCTTCGATATGGTCTACGTCACCTGGGGCACCATCGGCTGGATGCCCGATGTCTTTCGCTGGGCCGCAACCGTCGGCAAGCTCCTCAAACCGGGCGGACGGCTTTACTTCGCTGATATTCACCCAACAATGACACAGCTTGAGACAGAACACGGCAAACTGACATTCGCTTATCCGCGACGCAGCCAGGGCCCGGATGGCGCGCTCGCGTTTGACGAGCGACGATCCTATGCGGGCGATGGGACGGAATTGGTCAACCAGCGTCAATACGAATGGATACACCCGCTGTCAGACATCATCGGCGGGCTGATCGGCGCAGGCCTGACGCTCGAGTTTTTGCATGAACACGACACGCTACCGTGGCAGGCTGTGCCGGAGATGGTGGCCAATGGCGATCGCATGTTCCGCCTGCCGGATGACATCATTGGGCCGCCTGTTTCTATATCGCTCAAAGCGCGCAAACTGTGATGATGGCCTGCACAACCCGTGCGACACTCTTGCAAGCCTGTCTGCCATACCCACATCAGGACGGCGGGGCGCGCGTTGGCGGATGCGTCTCCCCCTGCGCTCACGTCGAAGACGCAGCGCCCCGCATGACCTGACACGAAGCCTCGGAGAATTGCGATGTTTGACGCCACGGATCCCCACGACCGCATCATCGAAGCGACGCTTCAGCTTGCGGGCGAGCACGATTGGTCAGACGTCACACTTTCCCGGATCGCAACAGCCGCCGACGTCACCCTCGCCGACGCCCGCGCCAGCTTTGCCACCCGCACCGATATCCTCAAGGCGTTTGCGGCTCGCATTGACAGCGTTGTTCTCACGCGCATGGCCGAAGACGGGGATGCGACAGACAACGCGCGTGACCGACTGTTCGATGTGCTGATGACGCGCTTTGAGGTGATGATGCCTTATAAGCCTGCGCTTCGTAGGTTGGCGAAAGCGGCGCGGCGGGGATCTGGTGTCGGTCTCGAACTTACGTCCACGGTCTTCACCGGACAGCGTTGGATGCTGGAGGCCGCAGGCATCGAAACGCAAGGTCTCGACGGTCGCGCACACCTCCTCGGATCGACCGCGATTTACATGCGGGTGTTTGACGTCTGGCTTTCGGATGACGATGCCGGGATGGCGAAAACGATGGCCGCGCTTGATAGCCGTTTGCGCCGTGGTGAAAAGGCGATGGAGCGGATCGATGATGCCGTTTCTTTGATGCGCGGTTTCGCGCGGATGGCATTTTCCGGTCGGCGTCGTGATCGGGATGACGCTGCCGCGGATGCGGATGATGCGCGCTCGTCAACGTCAACGTCCGACGGGGCAGCGCCGCAGCCCGGCTAATGTGTCGACGTCTGCTTGACCGTCATACGCTTGTCGCTTTAGGGCGTCGCGTCATACCCGCGCCAGAGAGACCAGCCCGATGAGCAATGCGCCCAGTGATCCGATCAGCTTCGACGACTTCATGAAAGTTGATATACGGGTTGGCACGGTCTTACGCGCCGAGCCGTATCCCGAAGCGCGCAAACCTGCGATCAAGCTCTGGATCGACTTCGGCCCTGAAATTGGAGAGAAAAAAACCTCCGCACAGATCACCGCGCACTATACGCCTGAGGCACTGGTCGGCCGGCAGGTTGTTGCCGTGGTCAATTTTCCTCCGCGCCAGATCGGCAAGTTCATGAGCGAAGTTTTGACGCTGGGGTTTAATGATGGTGACGATGGCATCGTTCTTATCCAGCCGGGCAAGGATGTGCCGAACGGCGCGCGCATGCACTAGAGCCGCGTCTACTTGAGCCGGACAGGCGCGAGAGCCGTTTCCGCCGAGGCCAACCCGTTAGACCGGTATTCGCGCTGTCGCTTTCAGCCCACCGAGATCGTTGCTGTCCTCGAGCCAGATGTCTCCGCCATGCGAGCGGGCAATGTCCCGCGCGATTGCAAGCCCAAGACCTGTGTTGCCCTCATCCTGGTTACGCGCCACGTCGAGGCGGTAGAACGGCCGGAACACGTCCTCGCGGTCTTGCGTTGGGATGCCCGGCCCATCGTCTTCGACATCGATCGAAAGCCAGCGCCGGGTTGGTCGCACCGTGATACGGATCTCGTCGCCAAACCTCGCTGCGTTCGTCACAAGGTTGACGATCGAGCGCTTGAAGGCATGGCGGCGGAGCGGAATGATGAGGCGGCCCGCGTCGTCGCCACTCGCATCGAGACGCGTGAGTTGCTTGTTGGCGGCGCGCGCGAGCCCACGACCACCGGGCGCCTCAACGAGGCTCAGCGTTTTGCCGAAGTGCGCGGCCTCATCGCGGATTTCCTCCATCAGCGCCATCACGTCCGTGGGCGTCGTCGGTTCGCCCTCGTCGCCTTTCGTGAACGCCATGTAGTCAGCCAGCATAAGCTGCATCTCGTTGATATCGTCACGCAATGCGGCCGCTTCATCGGTGTCGCCCAGCATGGCGACCTGCAGCTTGAACCGCGTCAAAATAGTGCGCAGGTCATGGCTCACGCCGGCGAGCATCGTGGTGCGCTGCTCGACATGCTTCTCGATCCGGTCACGCATATCCATGAAGGCTTCCGCCGCCTGACGGACCTCGCGCGCGCCACGTGGGCGCAGCTCCTTCGTCGTCGTTCGTCCCTTACCGAACTGATCGACAGCCTGGCTCAGCGTGAGAATTGGCTTGATCTGGTTGCGCAGAAAAACAATCGCGACGGACAGCAGCACGAGTGACGTACCAATCATCCATGCGAGAAAAATGTGCGAGTTGGACGCGTAAGTCTGATTGCGTCGCGCGGTAAAGCGCAGAACCGCGTCTTCTAGCTTGATCCGCACTTCCACGTGCTTCGAACGCCCGATCGTATCGATCCAGAACGGCGCATCGATATGCTCACGGATTTCCTGTGACAGCGTCCGGTCGAGTAGATCGAAAAACGGTTTCGGGCGCGCCGCGGGAAGCTCACCGGTCGGCAGGATTTGCAACGACATGTCGAACCGGTTCCGCGCCATGTCGATCAGGCCACGATAATTGTCGTTCGCATTGTAGGATTCATAAAAATCCGTCACCGCCGCAATCTGCCCGGCGGCCGATGACGACAACCGCCGTGTCACAGACTCCCAGTGCCGCTCCATGAAAACGAACGCAACGACGGATTCAAGGATGACAATCGGCGTAATGATGATCAGCAGGGCGCGTGCATAAAGCCCCTTCGGAAGCAGTTCGGAGACAATGTCACCAAGCTGTCGAAACGCCGGTCCAACGGTGCTGCGCAGGAAGGTTTTCATACCCTGCCATCGTTCAGCGATGCTGCGTTTCGGCGGGCGCTCGAGGATCGGGATCACAGGCCGACGCGATGTGTCGCCAGAAGAGGCGTCACCACGATGCGTGTCACGCATCATATCGTCGGGTTGATCGCTTACGCTCGCCATGCTGCGGGGATGCTCCGCCCGTCAATCGCAGTGGAGGATATAACCCTTGCCGCGCACTGTCTGCAGATAGACAGGATTGGCCGGGTCGGCTTCGATCTTCCGTCGCAACCGATTGATCTGCACGTCGATTGCGCGTTCGCTTCCCGTCGTTTCTTCTGCAAACAATTCGTGCCGCGGGATAACGTCACCAACGCGGGACGCGAACAATCGCATCAACTCGCGCTCCCGCTCGGTGAGCTTGATGCTGCCGTCACCGTCCCGCAGCTCGCCTCGCGTAATCTGGAAGAGTTTTGTCCCCATGCGGATCTCCTGAACGGACTGGTCCTCGACGTCCATCCGCTTCAGTACGTTGTTGATCCGCAGGAGCAGTTCACGTGGCTCAAACGGTTTCACGATGTAGTCGTCAACACCGGATTCGAGCCCCTCGATCCGCTCATCCGTCTCGCCCCGCGCGGTAATCATGAGGATCGGGATTTCCGACGACTGGCGCAGCGTTTGTGCGAAAGAAAGCCCGTCCACGCCCGGCATCATGCGGTCAAGCACCAGCAGGTCGAACACCAGTCCCTGCATGAGCGTTTCAGCCGTTGCCACATCCTTTGCCGCTGACACGCGATATTGGTGATCTTTCAGATAGCGCTTGAGAAGGTCGCGAATGCGTTGGTCATCATCGACGATGAGGATGTGCGACGCATCGTTTGCAAGGCTCGCCGGTGTCGTACGCCTCGCTTGAGGCGCCGGGCGCGTGCCATCGCGGTTCGTCTCTGCTGTGGTGTCACGTTCGCGCATTACGCAGCCTTGCTGTCTGAGGAAGCGCGTGCATCCGCCTGCGGTGCACCGACCGCGACATTCGCGCCCGCTTCGATCATCGCGGTGAGCGCATCGCGATCATCAGGCGCAATCATCGCTGTCAGGAACCGTGAGACAGCCGCATGCTCCGCGTCCTGACCCGCCGCCGCCAGAGCTTCTGCAATCCGCGCCTGCTGGGGCGCAACGAGGCGTGCATAGAGCGCTGCACCACGTTCGGTCAGATAGAGACGACGCTCTCGTCGATCCGCCTCGCCCATCCGCTGCTCAACATCGCCACGCGCCACCAGTTCGCGCAGGATCGGCGCAAGGCTCTGCTTCGTGATGTTGAGCACCACAAGCAGGCGCGCCACTCGAATACCCGGATGTCGATGCACAAAGTGCAACACGCGGTGATGTGCGCGTCCGAAGTTCATGTCTTCGAGGATGGCATCCGGCTCGTGCACAAAATCCCGGTAGGCGAAGAACAGCAGTTCGATAAAGCCCATCACATCGGGCGCAGAGAGTTGGTCAGGCGATGAAGCTGCGTGGAGCACCCCATTGCCCTGATCGCGCGCCTCCGCCGGCGGTGCGTTACGCCCGTTTGGAATTAGGTCAGCCATGTTGACCTATTTTCATCCTCATGCTTACGTCGCGCAAGCGTTTTCGCCGAACTTGTCGGTCAGGACCGCTCTGATGACGCAAGGCATCGAGCGATTTGATGGCTGTCATAGGCGAGCACGCCGCACCCTGCAAATCGCCTGCAAACGATGCGTATCGTTTAGGTTCTGCATCGGGTGACGAGAGGCACTCGGTCAGGGATCACGGACGAATGGCAGACGCTCCACCATATGACGATCGCGACGGCTTCATCTGGATGGACGGTGCGATGGTGCCGTGGCGTGATGCCAATCTCCACGTGCTGAGCCATGGGCTGCACTACGCCTCGAGCGTTTTCGAGGGCGAGCGGGCTTATGGCGGCGAAATCTTCAAACTAACCGAGCACACGGAACGCCTTTTCGAATCCGCGCGTATCCTCGGGTTTGAGATTCCATTTTCGGTCGCCGAGATAGATGAGGCCTGTCGCGAGGTCATGCGCGTCAACGATCTGGTCGATTGTTATGTCCGCCCCGTCGCGTGGCGCGGCAGTGGTGAAATGGGTGTCTCGGCGAGGAAGGCGGGCGTTCATGTCGCGATCTGTGCATGGAACTGGGGGTCATATTTCGATCCCGCCGAGCGGCTGAAAGGCATTCGTCTGACGAACGCGGAGTATCGCCGTCCAGATCCGGCAACAATTCCCTGCAAAGCGAAAGCGGCTGGCCTCTACATGATCTGCACTTTGGAGAAACACCGCGCAGAAGACGCAGGTTATGCCGATGCGTTGATGCTTGATTGGCGCGGCCATGTTGCTGAGTGCACGGGTGCAAACATCTTCTTCATCAAGGACGGTGCGATCCACACACCGACGCCGGATTGCTTCCTGAATGGCATCACCCGCCAAACGGTGATCGATCTCGCGAAGGCCCGCGGCATCGAAGTCAGCGAACGGACCATTCTCCCGGACGAACTGCCAAGCTTTTCCGAGTGCTTCATCACAGGCACCGCAGCCGAGGTGACACCGGTTTCGCAGATTGGCGACGTGCACTACCAGCCGGGCCGGATCTGCGAAGATCTTCTGAACGACTTCATGGCGACAGTGACCCCGGCAAGCGCTGCCGCGTGATCGCTATCGCACCAGCGTCTTTTCCATGAACACACTAAGCGGATCTTCGGCATACGCGCCGAACGGTCCGCGTGTGCGGTAACCGCATTTCTCGTAGAGGCGGATCGCGTCCGGCTGATGGATACCCGTCTCCAGTCGGGCAATGGCGATGCCCTCTGCCAGCAGTGCGGTCTCGAGTGCTTCCAAGATGCGCGCGCCAAGCCCGACACCGCGCCCGGCCGGCGCCACAAACATCCGTTTGATCTCACCATAATCCGCAGCGCCGTCGCGTGCTGTGACACGCAAACCGGCGCCACAACCGATAGCCGCCCCTTTGTGACGCGCCACCAGAAAGATCGTCGACTCACTGGCGAGCACGTCGATTGGAACGAAGTGATTGCTCTCGGCCGGGTAAAGATCACGTTGCAGCTGATCAAGCGCTTCGATTAGCGCGCGCACGTCAGCCTGCTCCACCGGTTCGGCACTGATCGTCACGCCATCATCATCGGGCAGTCGCGAAGGACGGGTCATTTCGCCTGGTGGTCAGACCAGCGCGCGGCCGCGGCATCATCGCTTGCGCGCGCCTCGACCCAACGCGTGCCATCCGCCGTCTCTTCTTTCTTCCAGAATGGCGCCCGTGTCTTTAAGTCGTCCATCAGAAACGCGGCAGCGTCGAAGGCTGCCTGACGATGGGCTGACAGCGTCACGACAAGCACAATGTTTTCACCGGGCTCGAGCCGTCCGCAGCGGTGCAGAACAAGGCAGTCATCCAGCGGCCAGCGGGATCGGGCATCAGATTCCAACGCCGCCAGCGCCCTTTCCGTCATGCCGGGGTAATGCTCCAGCGTCATCGCCGCGACGTGATCAGTGCCACCGAGATCTCGCACCGTGCCCGTGAAGGACACGATCGCACCAATGTCCGTGCGGTCACCGCGCAGCGCCGAAATTTCGGCGCCGATGTCAAAGTTTTCCTCCTGGACCCGGACAGCCATGCTTCACCCACCCGTCACCGGCGGGAAGAATGCGATCTCGCGCGCCTCGGTCACCGCGGCGTCATGCGACGCATGCTCCTGATCGACCGCAACGCGGATCAATTCGGGTTGTGCAAAGGCCGCGGCATACCCTTCATCGCGGCCCGACAGCCAGCGGATCAGCCCGGCGACATCTTTGACATCATCTGGCAGCTCGAGCGTTTCGGAACCCGTCCCGACCTTCTCGCGCACCCATGCAAAATACAGCAGCGTCACGCAGCGCCTCCGATGTGCAAACCCTCTACCCGTTCATCTGTCGCCAATTTAGTAGTCGCGCTCAAGCACATGGCGCAGTCCGGCGCGGAAATAATCGTACCCGGTATAGAGCGTGACCAGCGCCGCCGCCCAGAGCAGCGTCAGCCCCACAGTGGACGTATAGACCCAGATGTCATCGCCCGCCGGCCCTATGAGCAGGATACCGATGGCCGCCATCTGCATTGTCGTCTTGTACTTCGCGAGCTGCGTCACAGGCACACTCACGGAAAGCTGACCGAGATATTCCCGCAGTCCCGAGACCAGGATCTCGCGCGAGAGGATGATGATCGCGGCCCAGAGTGACCAGTCGCCGATGATATCCTCACCCACCAACATCAAAAGCGCGACACCGACCAACAATTTGTCAGCAATCGGATCAAGCATGCGCCCAAGCGATGATTGTTGCTCCCAGATCCGCGCGAGATAACCATCAAAGAAATCGGTTACAGCCGCTGCGATGAACAGCCCGACAGCGATCCAGTTCGCCTTGTTGCCTTCAAGAAAGAAGAAGCAGGCCGCCATGCCCGGCACGGCCAGGATCCGCCCGTAGGTCAGGCAGTTGGGAACGTTGAGCGCCACCCACTTCTGCTTGCTCTGAACGTTGTTGATGGTCATGCCCGTTCACCCGGTGCGGACGGGAAATGCGGCAGGGGCCGCGTGCATCCGTCATCGCGAGATAGACCACCCGCAGGCGCAAGCGTCAATTGCACCAAGGGCGCAGCGGAGCGGCCTAACCACGTCACTCACAGCCAATGTTCCACCAACATCACGATGGTGTGTCATGGAAGAAGTCGTACACCGCTTGCGCCATCTGTTCGGAGATCCCTGATACGCTCCGCAGGTCCGCAACACCGGCGCGGCTCACCGCCTTGGCGGAACCGAAATGCTGCAGCAAGGCGCGCTTGCGCGTTGGCCCGATCCCGTCAATTTCATCCAACGGGTTTTGGGTGATCGCTTTCTTGCGCCGCGCCCGATGGCTGCCAATCGCAAAACGGTGTGCTTCATCGCGCAGCCGCTGCACGAAGTAGAGCACCGGATCACGCGCTTCGAGCATGAACGTGCGCCCATCCGGCAGATAGAAGTGCTCGCGTCCGGCATCCCGGTCCGGGCCTTTTGCGATACCGACCAGCGGAACCTGTCCGCTGAGCCCGAGGTCTTCGAGGACACTTTCAACCGACGAGAGCTGGCCTTTGCCACCGTCGATCAACACGAGGTCTGGCCAGGGCGGGATGGTGGAGTTGTCGGCGACCTGCGTACTGTCTTCCGGCTCGCGCGTCGCGCCATCTTCAGCCTTCGCTGAGATTGCGGCCGCGGCATCGGGCGCACTGTCGGCGTGTTCCTTGATCAGCCGCTTGAACCGTCGCGTCAGCATCTCACGCATCATCCCGAAATCGTCGCCGGGCGTCAGCTCTTCACTGTCCATGTTGAACTTGCGGTAGTGATTTTTCGCGAACCCATCCGGTCCGGAGACGATCATAGCCCCCACGGCATTCGTGCCCTGGATATGGCTGTTGTCGTACACCTCGATCCGACGCGGGATGTCATCGAGCCCGAACGCGTCGCGCACACCCTCAAGCAGACGCCGCTGTGAATTGGATTCCGCCAGCCTTCGCCCGAGGGCTTCTTTCGCGTTCGAGAGCGCATGCATGACCAACTCGCGCTTTGTCCCGCGTTGCGGCGCGGTGACGCTCACTTTCCGCTCTGCTTTCGTCGAGAGTGCCTCCGCAAGGATGTCAGCGCCAGCGACGTCATGGGAAAGCAGCACCATGCGCGGCGGCGGCTTGTCGTCGTAAAACTGCGCCAGAAACGCCTCGAGCACATCGGCAACGTCGATGCTCTTGTCCGCCTTCGGATAGTAGGCCCGATTTCCCCAGTTCTGCCCGCTACGGAAGAAAAAGACCTGCACGCAGACCTGCCCCGCCTCCTGATGCGCGGCAAAAACGTCCGCCTCTTCAACACCCTGCGGGTTGATGCCCTGATGCGATGTGACATGGCTGAGCGCCCAGAGCCGATTGCGATACCGCGCCGCCTGTTCGTACTCCATCGCCTCAGACGCCGTGCTCATAAGCGCATGCAGCTTGTCCCGCACTTTCGTGCTCCGGCCTTTCAGGAAGGCGCGCGCCTCGTCAACAAGCGCCGCATAGTCGGGGCCGGAAATCTCGCCCGTACACGGGCCGGCGCAGCGCTTGATTTGATAGAGCAGGCACGGTCGCGTGCGCGATTCATAAACACTGTCGGAGCACGAGCGGAGTAAAAAGGCGCGCTGCAGTGTGTTGATGGTCCGGTTCACCGCACCAGCTGATGCAAAGGGACCGAAATAATCTCCCTTCCGCTTGCGCGCCCCGCGATGTTTGAGTAACTGCGGCGCCTCGTGATCCGCGCCAATCAGGATGTAGGGGAATGATTTGTCGTCCCGCAGCAACACATTGTAGCGCGGCCGCAGCCGCTTGATCATGTTCGCTTCGAGCAGCAGCGCTTCCGATTCTGTCCGGGTGGTCACAAACTCCATCGCCGCCGTCGCCAGGATCATCCGGGCGATGCGGTTCGACTGCCCGGCTATCCGGGTATAACTGGCGATCCGCTTTTTGACGCTCCGCGCCTTGCCGACATAGAGCACCTCACCATGGTTGTTCAGCATGCGGTAGACGCCGGGGCCGGACGGCGCCGTTTTCAGATATGTCGCGATCACATTCGGCCCGGTCTTCGGTGCCCCGGTCTCCGCGCGATCTCCGGCATCATCGCGCAGCTGCGACGAGACGTTTGCCTCGTCGCTGGAGGCTTCTGTCGTGGTCGTCGGCACCTCGGGTTTTTTCGACATCTGGCTCATGCCGGCGTTATGAGCCGCACTGCATCAACCGGCAAGACGATCGACCGTCACGCCTGGCGAACCGTGGAGAAAGATGTGGGTGGCGACATAAGCGCTGTC
Source organism: Pseudomonadota bacterium (assembly GCA_039816705.1). Classification (GTDB taxonomy): domain Bacteria; phylum Pseudomonadota; class Alphaproteobacteria; order Rhizobiales; family CALHAX01; genus CALHAX01. The sequence continues at coordinate 35,428 of JBCBXF010000001.1, forward strand.
GTCCCTTTCGGCACCAGGCGCGATGGTCAAAATGCTGCCGCATCAAACCTTTTCTTAACCCTGATCGCGGCACGCTTGCGGGGAGTGCCAAGTCCGATTGATCACACGTCCTGTTGCGCAGCGCGGCGGACGGGATCGATTGTCTCGAGTATCGGGGGTCTCATGGATACCATTGCCCAGCGTGCGGCGCCGAAGCGCGCGCGCCACAAAAACACAGTCGCTACCGCAGCAGGGTTGGCGGCAGCCGCACTAACGTCCGTCGCCATCAGCAGTGTTGCCTCCGCCGCGATCACCCCGGCAATTCAGCTGTCGTCGACAAACACCGTGCCCGCTTGCGTGACGCCGAGCCGACTGATGGCTTATCTCAAGCGCCGCAACAAAAAGCTGCCGAAGCGCTTCAACAGCGTGGCCAGTGAGTATCTCAAGCACGGCAAGGATCTTGGGGTGCGTTGGGACTATGCATTCTTTCAGATGATCGTCGAGACGAACTACCTCAAGTATCGCCGCGCCAACGGCTCGTGGGGCGATGTCCGCCCACATCAGAACAATTTCGCCGGTATCGGCGCAACGGGCGGCGGTGTGCCCGGTGAGAAATTCCGCAGCGTCAGCGACGGCGTACGTGCCCACATTCAGCACATCAAGATGTACTCAGGCGAACGCATCCAGCGCCCGGTCGCTAAGCGCACGAAGCTTGTGCAGGACTGGATGCTGCCGTGGGCGCGCGGCTTCAATCGTCCGGTGACCTACACCGACCTCACTAAAAAGTGGTCGCCGAGCGACCGCGGCTATTCGAACGATATCGAGCAAGTCGCAGTGCGCTACCGCAAGATCTATTGCAAGAACCAGCCGACAATCCCGACGGGCGACGCCGATGAGCAAACGGCCAGCATCCCGCCGGAAGACACCAAGACGGAAGTCGCTCAGATCGATCCTTCACCAAGTGCGGCTGCATCGCAGGCTTGCCGCGTCTGGACAGCAAAGTTCGACAATGGGGTACGTGGGCTGCTGATCCGCTCGACGCGTGACAGCACGACACATTACACGGCGCTGGAAGTTCAAAAGGGCCAGGAGTCGGCGCAGGCTGACGCCTACATCGCCCGCTATGCGCCCGGTGGCCGTCCGATCGCGCAATTCGAGACGCACACGTCCGCGCTCAATCGCGCATTTGAACTCTGCCCCACGGGTTAAAGCGATTTACTGTGCGAGATTGACGAACTGAACGCGGCGATTTTCTGCCGCTGCAGGCGCGTCTGGCCGTTTGAGCTGCTCCTCGCCATAACCGATCGCCAGCAGATTTTCCCCATCGAGGCGGAACGTTTCGACCAGAAATCTTCGGACAGACTGCGCTCGCGCCTTTGACAGTCGAAGGTTATAGGCATCGTCGCCGCGTGCATCGGTATGCCCGATGATCATGAAGTCTGAGCCCTGGAGCCGCGGGTCGCGTAACGCGAGCCCGAGCTTGTTGAGATCCGGCATGGAACGTGCCCGGATGTCTGACGAGCCGGTGTCGAAATAAATTTCTACATCGAGCGTTGGCAGTGCGTGGGCTGCGACCGTCTCTTGAATCTTCGCACGGTCTTCCTGTGTTGTGCTGACCCGAGGCACGAACCCAGGTGCGCGCACTTTCGCAAGGATCGAGCGCAGTTTCGCTTTTGCGGATGGTTTCACCGTCGTCCCACCCGAGAGGCTCCGCGTTTTGACGCCGCGTGTCTTCGCAGCTTTTGGCGCTTCGAGCGATTTGATGATCGACTCTGGCGAACCGATGTCGCCCGCCAGTGCCGGGGTGCCAAGCAAGGCCGCCCCGGCAGATGCCAACAGACAGACCCGGGCCCGGGCAAAAAGGGACGTCATCGCAATGGCTCCTTCGCAAGACTTCAAAACGTCAGCATACATGACGGGGCAAGAGTGGACACGCCAGAGCAACTCCGGCGAAGGCAAACGACTTAGCGAATGTTGAAACGCCGGACTTTGCTCGTGCTTCCGTCGAAATAGGTCAGCCGAACATGCGCGGACTTCGCGCTGCGCGGCACCTTGCGATAGATGCGGGCATTCGACGGCACCGCATGCGGGTCGCGCTTGTCACACTTTGGCATCGGCCACGTCTGGAAGTCGCGCGCATCGTTGAAGGCATACTCCACCTTCGCAATGCCGCAGCGATAGCTCATCAGATGCGTGAAATACATCAGCCCTTTGTTAGAGCCGGGAAATGCGACCCACGCGGTCCAGAGCTGCTCGAGGATCTGCTTTTGGCCGCCGCGCAACGCGGCATCAGGAGAAAATTTTATCGGAAAAACGCCCGCTTCCTCACCGCGCTTGTCGCGCCATGTCACGTAGAGTGTGCCCTCGGGATGATCGCCAGGGAGAGAAAACCATGTGACCGGCATGGGCGCACCCGTGCGTGGATCAAGCGCCGCCATATGGCCGGTGACCGTGAAGTCGCCGCTTGATTCCGTGCGATAGCCAAATTGCAAGGCTGGTTCGGGGAGGGAGACAGAGACCTGCCACCCCTGGTTCGAGCGTGTAAAATTCGCAAGCGGCTTGGCTTTGCCGGGCTTCGGCGCCGGATCGATCTTTGGAAGAACGAGCGCCGTCTCGCCTTCCTTGAACTCGCGCGTCTTGCCTGCGTCGCCCACTCCGGGCGTGCCCGGGTTGAGCCGGACCGTTCCAATGATCTGATCATAGTAGGACGGCAGCTGCGTATGCCCGACTTGCGCTGCGAGATCGCGGACCGACACCTGAGTCGCCTTGGCAATCTGCACGATGGAGAGGTTCGGTTCATCGAGTTTCTTCAGCAGCGCCCGCGTGAAGACCGAATTCGGGTCACCGTCGCCCGGACCCATCCCGTCAAGCGCCGATTGATACTGCCCGGCGGAATAGAGGACGAAAATTCCTTCGCCGAGAGGCTGGTTTGTGAGCCCGGCTGATCCCCCGATCGAGCGTTTTCCAGGTTGCGCGAACGGATTGTCACGGCATGCGTCGAGAATGAGTATCGCGGTCTTGGCACCGGCTTTCAGCAGCCGATCTGCCAGGTCATTGGTCATGAAGGCTTCATCGCGCACGAGCGATTCATCGCCCGGCCCGGCCTGCGGAATGTCGACGGGCAGAAGAAAATCCTGACCGGAGACAGAAAATCCGTGGCCCGCATAAAAGAAGAGCGCCAGATCGCCGGGCTGGATCTGCTTTTCAAACTGGCGCACGGCGCGGCTCATCCCGCGGCGCCCAATATTCTTTGCGGTGGTCACCTCAAAGCCGATACTGCGCAACTTCGCCGACATGGCATCGGCGTCGTTCACAGCCTTCTCGAGTGTCGCAATTTCCTCGTAGGCGTCGTTGCCGATCACGAGCGCGACCTTGCGCTGTTTCGCATCGGCGGTGCGCACCAACATGACCGGCAGAACCGCAAGAACAGCGAGGACGGCAACCAGCCGCCGCAGAACAGAAGGCCATTCGGCCCGTATCGTCATCGCGCGCATTGCTCGTCTCCCACACCGCATTGATCGGTCGAAGAGATACCAACAAAAATTTAACGCCAGGTTTGTGAAACGTTAACGCCGCGCAGCCTGAAACCGCCAGGCAGTGTCGCTTCAGCGCCGCACGCGCTCGATCTCGACACCAACCGAATGCGCATCCGCAAAAGCTTCCGGCTTTTCGATCCGCACACGTGCACCGACCACCCGACGGTCCACCAGCGCAGTCTCTGCAAAGCGTTCTGCAAGCAGTTCGATAAGGTTGAAGTGCCGTTCGGCCGCGATCGCTTTGACCCGCCCAATCAGCTTCTCGTAGCAGACGACCTCATCAATATGGTCGTCCTCCACCTTCCCGTCTTCGAGAACCGTCAGATCAATCGAGACGATGACACGTTGCGGGGCTTCCTTTTCATGCGGATGAACCCCGACGAAGATACTGATCTCGAGATCGCGAACAAACACATGCCGCGTGCCAGCGTCGGCATCGGCCCCGCGCACGATCGGCCGTGGTGCAGATTTCAATGCAGTGACTGTCGGGCCGGACATCGGCAATGCCTTTCATGATGCGCTGTACAGACGAACGCACATTGCCCTCGTAGACAAGCTCTAAACTTTTCGCCATCGCTCAGGCGTCATACTTCACGTCAGGGGTCTGCCAGGCGAGGTGTTGACCGCCGTCGAGCGCGATCATCTGGCCGGTCATCGCCGGAGCGTCAAGAATGAAGCGTATCGCCGCGGCGATCTCTCCCGGTGTGGTGCCACGGTCGAGCGGCGTCGCATCGCACTGCTCGCGGAACTGCTGATCACTCTGGTGGATGGACTGCATGGCAGGTCCGGGGCCGATCGCGTTGACCCGGACCGTCGGCGCAAGCGCCTGCGCCAGCGTCCGTGTCGCTGTCCAAAGCGCACTCTTGGAGATCGTGTAGGAGAAAAAGAGCGGCGTCAGCTTCCACACCCGCTGATCGATGATGTTGATCACATTGCCTGAGGCGCCGGCTGGCAGCTGCTTCGCAAGCGCCTGGGCGAGAAACACGGGCGCCTGAAGATTAATGTTCAGATGCTGATCCCAGAGCTCGCGCCCGAGCCCTCCCATCTCGTCGCCGATAAAGAGTGAGGCATTGTTGATGAGGCAGGTGACAGCACCAAGCGCGTCATGGCAGGCCGGCACAATCGCATCGACGGCGGACGGTTCCGACAGATCGCCGGGGATCGCGACCGCCCGCCCGCCCGCGTCGTTGATCTGGTTCACAACATCGTCCGCATCATTGGACGAGGTATTGTAATGCACGCCGACGGCCCAGCCGGCTTCAGCAAGCGAGAGCGCAATGGTCCGGCCAATGCGCTTGCCGGCACCCGTGACAAGCGCAACCCGTGTCTCGACAGTCATGATGAGGCGGTTCCGATCGCGTGATCTCAGTATGTCAGCGCGAAATAGACGAACGCGCCATAGAGCGCGAGGAAGAACAGCCCGGCGACGCGCGATATCTCAATACGTCGCAGCGCGAACGGCCCAAGCAACAACGCCGATGCAAGCATAATCCATACATCGACCTTCAGCATATGCGGACCAGCCGCGAGAGGCGCGACGAATGCCGTGATGCCGACAATCGAGAGAATATTGAAGATGTTGCTGCCGAGCACACTGCCGATAATGAGCCCGCTTTCCCGGCGAAACGCGGCGGCCGTGGC
>JBCBXF010000200.1:0-5882 GCA_039816705.1 Pseudomonadota bacterium
CGCCGCACACGTCGGGAAAGGCGCATCATGACGCCAGATCTCGTTTTGTCAGTCTCACTCGTCATATCAGTATGCCTCACGAATCTGATATGTCGCGATCAGAAATGACCGCGCGTTGGCCTGAAGTAGACCTCACACGAGTTAAGAACATGTTTACGGGCAGCTGCGCAGGCGAGCCGCCGGGTCATCACCCCGACGGCCGCATGTAACTTCGATACTTTATTATACGGCGGTCTCAGGGTCAGCCGCCTCTAAGCTCTCGAGAATGCAGAGCGAAACTTTATTCCCCGCCAGCTGCGCCCTGCGAGACACCGGCTGAGAACTTGACCTTGCTCTCGGATGATTTCGCAACGTTCGTGTAGAAATCGGCGTCATTGCCGATCCGAAGCACCGGCTGACACTTAGGCGCACAGTTGTATGTCTGGCTGACATTGCCGCGTGTGAGGTTGACGATCTTCTGATCGTCCGTCGAGACGAGCAGACGCCGATCCATCATCACACGCCCTGCACGATCGAGGATGATGAGGTTGGTCACACCAAACGTCTTTCCAGTGATCGCTAACAGTTTTCCATTCTGGATCGTCACGTCAGCAATCGACGGATTTCCGACGATAACATCAGCCGCTTTATCCTCCAGGCGGAGCAGGCGAACCTGATCATATTCAACGATAAAGTCAGAACTGCTGTCAGCGAGAGCAGGCTCGGCCATCGCGCTGGAAAGCATGATGGCCCCGATAAAACCTGCGGCGCCAGCCGCCAGGCGGGTGATAAGGGGAAGTACGCGGTGCGACATGGTCGATCCTCAAACGCTACTGGTTTTTTCGCAGTAAGCCCGAGAATGGTGAACGAAACGGTAATGCGAGGACATGATCGGGACTCACAACTTCAACCACCGATCAAGACCCCGCCGGTTGGAGTTGAATGGCATCGCATCGAGCACAACGGAGAATAATCACCACGTTGACTGCTATTGAGTGCGCGATCGATACGCCGCCTGACAGTGTTTCAACTGCTTGAGAACGTGCGAGAGCTTCAGTTCACTCAGCAGGGTTCAAGTATTCCCAGATAAAAATCGCAATAAATCAAACGTCAGCAATATGATTTACTTGATCGTAACCATGAAACCGACAGTCCCAGACGCCACCAACGTCGGTTTCACTTCGAGTTAACTCCTGGCCCGTAAGTTCAGCATCAGTTCAGCGCCGCAACACGGACATGACCACAGACCAGTCCAGCGGACGAACTTTTGCAGTCTAAGAGTCTTAGTAACCGGGAGTATCTCAAATGAAAAACCTCTTCGCACGTTTCCAGAACGACGAGTCTGGCGCAACGGCAATCGAATACGGCCTGATCGCAGCGATCATCGGCGTCGGCATCATCGTCACCGTGAACCTCGTCTCTGACGGCCTCGACACGACCTTCACGGCTGTCGAAACCGAGCTGAACAACCAGGCTGGTTAATCCAGCTTGATCCCGGCGGTCGTTTGATCGCCGGGAACAGGTTCAGGCCACCCGCTCATCCTGAGCGGGTGGCTTTTTTCGTTTCAACGCCGGGCCATTGTCGAACGTCGTTCGGCAAAGTTGAACACCAGATGCGCTTAGGCCCTCTTTTACCGCTCTCTGATAGCGTTCGAACAAAGGCCATCAGTATGGCTCAACCTGTCGTTCCGGAGGTCCCTTGTGGATCAGATCTTCTTGCTGTTTGCGTTGTGCTTCGTCCCCGGCCTCATCGCCTTTGCCGGTGCTATGGATCTCTTCACGATGACGATCCCAAATCGGGTCTCGATTGCGCTGGTCTCGGGATTTTTGATATTCGCACCGCTTACGGGCATGGGCCCCACTGATATGTTGTGGCACATCGCCTGCGGCGCCATGATGCTGGCGGTCACCATCGGCATGTTCGAGCTCGGATGGATGGGCGGTGGCGACGCAAAAATGTTTTCCGCCATCTCACTGTGGTTCGGCTTTTCCCACCTCGGCAGCTTCCTTCTCCTCGCCGTCATCCTCGGCGGCGTGCTGACCCTCGGCCTGCTCTTGTTCCGGAAATTTCCTCTCCCCCAGTCTTGGGTGCGCCAGAAATGGATCGATCGCCTGCACCACCCGAAGACCGGCGTACCATACGGCATCTCGATCGCGGCTGGCGCCCTTCTGGTATACCCCAGCACACAGTGGGTGCTCGGGCCGATCGCCTGAGTTACGCTCGAGCCTCAGGCCCAACACAGGGCCTGCTTACCGAACTCCAGCCTCAACTGTTTCAAATTCGAACAGCCATTAACTGCACATTGACCTTTCTGAACGACGCTCGAAAGCAACCAAGTTTGCTTCGAAGTCGGGCAGAAGGACCCAAGTTGTATGAAACGGGCTCGAATTATCGTCCTCGCTATCGCGTTGCTTGCTGCGGGCGCCGCCGCGCTTATCGCGAACAGCCTGCTCGGCAAGCCGCCGAAGGAAAAAGTCACCGTCAAGACGGACTACAAGACTGAGGAAGTGCTCGTCGCGAAGGCCGACCTGGGCCTCGGTGCTTCGATCAAGACGAGCGATCTTCGTTGGCAGAGCTGGCCGTCTGATGCGGTCACGCCAGGTTACATCACCAAGCGCAGCAATCCCCGGGCACGTTCAGAGTTCACAGGCTCGCTCGTGCGCTCTTCCTTTCTGGCCGGTGAGCCGATCAAAAAGAAAAAGCTGATCAAGGCAGACGAAGGCGGCGTGATGGCTGCAATCCTGCCGGCAGGCATGCGCGCCATCTCAACCCAGATTGCGCCAGAGTCCGCTGTCGGTGGATTTATTCTCCCGAATGATCGCGTTGACGTGATCCTGACGCGCCGTGATCGGGGCGGCAACAAGCGCGACGCATTCGTGAGCGATACGCTGTTCCACAATGTGCGCGTTCTTGCCATCGGCCAATCGATCGAGACGAAAGACGGCGAAAAGATCGCCTCCGGCAAGACAGCCACGCTCGCCCTCACACCACAGCAGTCCGAGGCGCTCGCGCTCGCACGGTCGATCGGTGAGATCTCCCTCGTCCTGCGCAGCCTGAGTGACAGCCGGACATCTGGCAAGGGCAAACGCAACAACATCAACGAGCGATCCAACAGCGTGACGACGTTGCGCTACGGCGACAAGGCTCAGGCCTTCGGCGTCAAGTAATTTATCTCCAGTTCTAGCTCGCGGAAGGTCGGAGCGATGAAATTCACCATGCGTAAACTGATGATGGCGACAGCACTCGGCGTCGCCGGACTGATGATCACGGGCCTCGGGCCGCAGGAGGCACCGTTCGCAGCGCCGAATGTCCTGGCGGCTGACGGACAGCAGCACAAATCGATGCTACAGCTTGCTGACCACGAATTGCCGAGCCAGCGTGCGATCAAAATCGCCCGCGACAAGTCGGTCATGATCGAGCTGCCACGCGCACTCCGGGACGTTGTGGTCTCCAACCCGGAGATCGTCGATGCCGTCGTGCAGGCGTCAAACAGGGTCTACCTGATTGCCAAAAAAACCGGCCAGGCAAACGCATTCTTTTTTGATGCCAGCGGTGAACGCGTTCTCACCCTCGAGATCTCCGTCGATCAGGACACGGCCCCACTCGCTTCAATGCTGAAGCGGTTGATCCCCGATAGCGACATCACCGTCGAGATGTTGAATGACACCGTTATTCTCTCCGGCACCGTGATGCGCCCATCTGATGCCGTGCGGGCGAGAAACATCGCCTCTCGCTTCGCCGTCGTCGAAGGCGGCGTTGGCGACAGTGTCGCGAACAAGAAGGTCGTCAACCTCATCAACGTGCTCGGTAAAGAGCAGGTGATGCTGCGCGTGACCGTCGCCGAGATGAACCGCCAGGTGTTCAAGCGCCTCGGCGTGAACCTGAGCGCCCAAGCGCTCTCAAACGGCGCGCTCCAATTTGCAACGGGCAACGCCTTCCCGCTTACCCAGCAGTTCGGCACCAGTGGCGCACTGGTCGGAACGGTCGGTAACGGCGCAACGAATTGCCTGACAGCACCGACGACACAGATCGCTGCGTTGCCGACGGGGACGCCGAGCGCCGGCCTCAACTGCCTGCAGCAGTCCGTTGAAGCTTTTGAGCGCAACGGCCTGATCCGCACGCTTGCCGAGCCGAGCCTCGTTGCCATCTCCGGTGAAACCGCCAGCTTCCTCGCAGGCGGAGAGTTTCCGGTCCCCGTTGGCCAGGACAACGGCACAGTGGCGATTGAGTTCAAACCGTTCGGTGTCGGCCTCTCTTTCACGCCGTTCGTGCAGTCTGAAAATCGCATCAGCCTGAAGATCAATACCGAGGTCAGCGAGATCGACGACACGCGTGCGGTTTCGATCGGCCTCTTCGGTATCCCGGGCCTCTCCGTGCGCCGGGCGACCACCACAGTCGAACTCCCAAGCGGTGGCTCGATGGTTCTTGCTGGTCTCATCAAGGACGACACGCGCCAGAACATTGAAGGGTTTCCCGGTCTCAAGGACCTCCCGGTCCTCGGCACACTCTTCCGTTCGCGTGACTTCCAGCAGGCGGAAACGGAGCTCGTCGTGATCGTCACCCCGATCATGGTCAAGCCCGTCGGCCGCAATCAACTTGCCCGTCCGGACGACAACTGGCTGCCCGCCTCGGACCGCAAGGCCAACTTCCTCGGCCACATGAACAGAATCTATGGCCGGGAAGAGCATCTCCCGACGGAAGCAGAAGCCAGCATGAAAGACGACGTCGGCTTCATCATCGAATGATCGCGTAACTGGTGAACACAGGAACAGTACAATGTCAGTCATCAAGTCTCAGAAGACGCTCGCCAGTCGCCGCCCGTCTTCCGCACGTGTCGCCGCAACTGCGGTCACGCTCCTCGCAGTCGGCCTCGTCGGATGCCGCGGTCATATGGCCGGATACTCCGAAAACCGAGGCACCGTGATCGCCGATGCCTCTGCGCGTCATCCGATCGCGGTGAGCAAGGCTCCCGTCCAGATGGACATCGAGGTCCCACGCGGTTCGTCAGGTTTGACGGTCTCTCAGGCCTCACGCCTCAAAGGGTTCATCGCCCGCTACCGTCAGGAGGGCGAAGGCCAGATTATTGTCTCCGCGCCAAGCGGCGGCTCCAACGAATACGCCGTCGTGAATACGGTCTCTGACGTTCGCAACACCATCCACGGTGTCGGAATTTCAGGCCATGCCGTCAGTATGGAACCATACTACGTCAGCAGTCATTCCATGGCACCGATCAAGGTTTCTTTTACGACTCTCGTCGCAAAAGGACCGGAATGCGGAGAGTGGAAGGAAAATCTTGGCGATACGCATCGCAACACAAGCTACGGCAACTTCGGCTGTGCCCAGCAGAAGAACCTGGCAGCGATGGTCGCCAATCCTCGGGATTTGATCTCCCCTCGCGGCCTCGATCCACGTGACGGCGCCCGTCGCGATGCCACCTTCGACCGATTTGTCGATGGCCAATCAACGGGAGCGCAGAAGTCGCAGGACGAGCGTCAAGGCACAGTCAGCAAGGTTGCAAGATAATCATGAGCAACGTCGCCTACACACCCGAAGTGATGGACCATGATGAGGATCGGCATGAACCGGTCCTCGATCAAGGCGCCCCAACGCCGCCTCCGTTCAATCCTGCGGCAGACGGCATGCCACCAGCCCCACCGCCACCACCGCCGCCTGCATTTGCAGCAGTTGATGAACCTGCAATGGCTCCACCACCGCCGCCGGCGGCAGAGCCTCAGGCAGTTGCCGCACCGGAGCCTGCAATGCCGACAATGTCTCCGCCACAGGGCGACACATTTGCAGGAGAGGTTGCTGCACCGGCAACACCGGATCCCGCAACTGTCATGGCAGCGAGCGCAGCGGTGCCTGCGATGGTGTCAGACGAACAGGACATCGATCCCCAGCG
>JBCBXF010000201.1:0-5843 GCA_039816705.1 Pseudomonadota bacterium
CGGATTTTCCTTCCCATCTACAAAGCGCATTTCGTCGAACAGATGCTGGCCGAGCCCGGTGCGCTTGATGGTCTTCAAAAACTGTTTCGGGATGATCATGTCAGTATCGACATTGATCATCGGCAGCGGGGCGGCGACGCCGGTCAGCTTGGTGAACTTGTCCATCGGGTCTGCCCTCACACTTTTAATCGGTCGCCAAGCGCACGGAATTCTCCTTCCGCCTCACTCAGCATCTCAAGACGGCGGTCGAGCCCGGAGACTTCGCCCGGTTCTCGCGCTCTCGCGAGGAGCGTATCGACGCCACGCCGCTCTACAATGCCTGCCAGGCGCCTTTTAACGCCAGCAATCTTGCGCCCGTCAAGCTCACCCTCGAGGAGCTCCGCAAGATCAGCCAAATTCCCCTTGAGACGTGCAATTTCACGGGTCAGCGCTCGCGCTGCATGCGCCTTCTTGCCGTCCGGCGCACCCGACGTCGCCAGCACGCTCAACGCCTCACCGGCACGCGCCAGCGTGTCTGCAACCGTATCGCAGTAAGCCGCGACTTTGCTCCGTCGCGATGCGTCGAGCTTGCGCAACGTCGCGTGCCAGCCAGATACGACCTCCGCGAGGCCAAAAATCTGCGCTGCTGTCTGAAAAACGTCCATACGCGCGAGGCTACGCCGATTCGTGCCGGCTCCCCGCCGCGCGTCACCAGATCTTGCGATCAACGAAACACTTGCGCATCAGTTCGCAGCGTCGTGGTCCGGCATAGTGGGTCGACGAACCCTTTGCAGAGCTGATAAATGCGCAAATTTCTTCGATGCCGGCAGGCGAAAGCCATCCACGGCGCCGTCCACGCTGAACTGCAAAACAGTCCGCCGTAACCTCGTCCGGCCCACGAAACTGATGCGCGCATTCGTGCGCATGGATCCACAGCTGCACCGCAGAGGGCAGACGCGACATCCGCCGCGGATTGAGGATCAGAAATCCGGGATAAGCCGCCCCGTAATCATCAAGCTCCGGATCGAGCACCGTCGGCCGCGAGCCGCATCGCAGGTTCCGCCCCGCCACGATCAACTCACCGTTCGGCACGATCGTCGCATTCGGATTGAACTCCGTCAGATAGTCTTCAGCCGTCGGCCCGTCGTCAGCATCGTCCGCGACCACCGGGCCGGTCAGAATGCCGGCAAGGACCGCAAACACAAAGAACAACCCAGTCGGGACGGTACTCCGACGAAGACGCCGCTTCCGTGATGTGTCCCGCGTCCAAAACATCATGCTAGTCGGCCCCCTCTGCGGACACTGATCGGAGCAAGGCAACAGCCCATCCAGAGTTCCCGCGTCGATCTCATGTCACGTGATGGCATCGACCGACGGGGGATGTAAACGCAGCAAATGTGGCTCGGACGCGACGTGCCCCTCACGCACCCCACATCAGATCGAGGTGGGGGCCGCAAGATGCCAGCCGGCCACAGTTCAGGTCGCAAGAGCGATGTCGCGTGAGCCGAACGCACGCTGTGACACCGCAGAAAAGCGCTGCGCGTCTGTTCCACCCAACTGTTCGACAAACGCCAGGTCTGCGGCCTGCAAGGCCAGTTCACTGCGCACTCCGGGCGCCGTTGCAATCATCGTTTCATACGCGTCGATCTCGTCAAATGGGATTGACGCGGCCCAACCCACCGACGTGCCATCACTGCGCGCTGACGTCCCACTGTCATGGGTTTCATACACTCCGGCATACGCACTGAGCGCCACCCGCGCGATGTCATCGCGATCTCCGGACATTACAAAACGGCACAGGTGATGGCAGATCGTCCCTGCCGCGATCGCACGTGCAGCAGTCGACGGCTCGGCCGACGTCCGTGTATCTGGAATCCGCTGCGCAATCGCATCAAGGTCGCTGACCCGCGCCGCGTGCTCCGCCCGTCGCACCGGCTGCTCCAGCACCTGCCATACGATGTTCAGGCGATTGCGAAAGAACCCGTAGTCGTCAGTGCCCGCGCTTCGGCAGGCAACTTTGAGCGCGGGATAAAAACGTTCGGCGACGAGCAGGCCAAACGCCTCAGCGCTCCACGTGTCCGCCCCCGCCACCGGATCAGTCAGCCGATAACGAATGAATTGCCATGTCACCGGTTCAGCTTTTGGCACGCATGCTCCTCAGCTGGCAGCACAGGATGCCCTGGCCTCTGCACGACCGCCTAAGCAGTCGCAGCTTGGAGACTAGCTGATTCGTTTCGTCTCCTCGGCGCTTGAACCTGCAGCCACTGCCACCTGTGAGTGACCGTCGTGCGCCGGGCGCAACGCGGCAAGCATCGTGGTGATATCAGCGTCTCCTGCCTCGGCGGACAGCGCGTTTGTCGCGCGAAACCCGTCGGTCTCCGCAATCGCCGCCGCGACGAGGCGACGAAACAACGGAACCTCGAAATATGCCGCGTGAACGAGTTCCCGCCATGTGAAGAACTTGAGAACGGCGTTCTGGTCCGCTCCCGCGCGATCCGCGAACGCCAACTCACTCAGCGCATTGCGAAACTTCGCAAGCGACTTTGCCGTGATCTCGTTGCTGTAGGCTGAAATCCGATCGCCCACCGCCGCGGGAAGCCTGGGGGGTGTCTGTTCAATCCAGTACGGACGGCGCATCGCCCCGACCGCCAGCTCAGCCTCGGTGTCATTGCCAAGCGCTGTTCGCTTCACCTGTCCCCACGTGAGCGCGTCGAGATAGTGCGAAGCGATGCGACTGGCGAGACCGGCAATCAACTGGACCACCTTCAGCAGCAGCACGGCGAGGGCCATGAACACCAGCGGCACGATCAGGATTGGCAATGCATAGCCGAGCAGACTGCGCAACGAGGTCGGCGTTTCGGCGTCGCTGGTGACCAGACGTGAGACCTCATCCGTGACGAGATGGAACAACAAACGCGAATTGATACGCTTGTTCTCTCCCCCTCCGCACAAGACCCGGTCATTGCATGGGGTGCCGTTCGGTTTGAGAAGGAACTTTTCCTTGAAGCTCAACGCGCGCGCATTGCCGGGCAACTCGGGGAACTGCTTTTGACCGCGCTCTACGGTCTGCTGCAACTCCCGTCTCGCACTGCGAAACTTCCGTCGCGACGTCCGTAGCTGTTCGCGTGCAATATCGACATCTGTCTGCCCCTGCGTGCGCTGCTCGTTGCTGTTCAGCGGGTTGTTCATTCGCTCCCGGGCCGCGTTGAGCGCGCGACGCTTCTTGCGGATCTCACGCTTGAAGGTGCGGAAGTCGGCTTCCTCGCGCTCATAGTACGGTATGTCGTAAACCGTCGTCTGCAAGAACTGTGAGATACCACGCATCGTCTGCGGCGAGTTCAAAAGCACGAAATACAGGATCGGAAGGAGGAAAATTCCTCCGAAGGTGAGCGCCGAGACAGCAAAATTCTCATGGAAGAAATCGAGGCGCACGCGGCCAAGCGTGGTCAAGCCCGTCACGACTTCATCATCCTCATGGGAAAGCGGCAGCCATCGCGAAGCAAAATACTCTCTCGCCCGCGCCTTGTTGCCCTTGCGGTAAGCGTAGAGTTGCCGCCCCTGTTGCCAGCGCGCGAACGCAGAGAAAAGAACCCAAGGCAATGACGTCAATGCCAGCGAGACGGCAAACCACGTCAGAGCCTCCGTATCGCGCCACGGCAGAACTCCATCGTAGATGTCCGCCGCACTCGCGATAGCAAACATTACGAACAGCATCATTGACGCGACGAAAGCGGCCTTGAGAACCAACGGCAAACGGGAGAACAGAAATTTTTCCGGTCTCATGTCGAGGAACGGCGTTCCGACGGTGATCCACCGCCGCAGTCCGGGAAGCGCCTGCTTCTTTGATGCCGCTTCCATCAACGCTGAAGCAATGATCGTCCCGCCATGGCTATGCCCGACGATACAATAGGGCTCGCCATCCGCCTCAAGCTCGGTCATCCGCGTATAGAGGCGACGAGCAGCGCTCCGCCGATCTCGCTCGCTGTTTTCGCTCGTCCATTCCAGCGCCTCGATCTCGAGCTCGCCGTCGCTCGCCTCAACATACGAGGCGATGTCCGAACGAAAAGCACTGTTCGTCTCCCACCATTGCGGCGACGGCTCGCCTTCAAGCGCGGATGCGGGATCAATCTCCCACTTTGCGAACGTGCCATGCACAGAGATGATGCGCGCCATTGGGGGCCTCGCTTTAAAGTATTCTTGGGGCGTCACTCGGCGCTTTTGTGCAATCGAAATGTGGCCGCGTCCCTGCAAAACAGCAGGCGCCCCCAGCAAAACAGGTCGGTGTGCGGCCATTATGCAGCCCGGGCGCGGCCCGCGCGTCTCAGCTGTCCTCGCCAGCCAATGCATCCCGGGCAGCATCAAGACGCGCTGTCTCCTCAGGCGTCAACTCAGGATACTGCAGATCGAGGGCATCAAGACGTTCCACGATCACGCGGCTGACGATTGCGCGCATGATGTCCTTATCGTCTGCCGGGATCACATACCACGGCGCCCAGTCCGTGCTGGTGTGCTCGAGCATCTCCGAGAACGCCTCAGTGTAAGCATCCCAATACCCACGCTCGGCGAGATCGCTGTTGGAGAACTTCCAGTTTTTTTCCTCTTCGTTGAGGCGCGATAGAAACCGGCGTTTCTGTTCGCTTTTCGAAACGTTGAGAAAAAACTTGAGAACAATCGTTCCATTGCGCGTGAGGTGCCGCTCGAAACCGTTGATGTCTTCATAGCGTTCCTGCCAGATATTCTCCGTCACCAGCGGTTCGGGGATATTCTGCCCCTCTAGAAATTCCGGATGAACGCGCACCACGAGCACTTCCTCATAGTGCGAGCGATTGAAGATCCCAATTCGCCCACGCTCGGGCACAGCCTTCCAGCAGCGCCAGAGAAAATTATGATCCAGCTCTTCCTTTGAAGGCGCCTTAAACGAAAAAACCTGACAACCCTGGGGATTCACACCACGCATCACGTGCTTGATCGTGCTGTCCTTGCCCGCCGCATCGCGCCCCTGGAAGATAATCAGAACCGAGTAGCGATTGTCGGCGTAGAGCCGCTCCTGCAGCTCGGCAAGCTCACGTCTCCGCGTCTTGAGAATTTTCTCCGCATGATCTTCGAGCGTCTCGAACCCGTCCCCCTTGAACTCTGGATCGTCGACCCACCCCGGATCAAACCGGTTCATGTCAAACGGCTGGCCAGGTGTTACGAGAAATGGCTCCGTCGAAAATTTCGGCTTTTTCATGGGGACCTCCTCGCGCGTTTCCAGGCTCGCCACATACTGCGCGTGCCGATGCCGTGGCAAGATGCTGACGGAGGTTATGCCGAGGCGACTGACAGCAATTCCGGATAGGCGAACAGTCCTGGCGTTCCCCCCGTATGCACCATCAGCACGCGCTTGCCGGGACCGAGCGCACGCGCGCGCCGCACTACGGCAGCGCACACCTTCCCTGTGTAAACGGGATCACACAGGATCGCCTCGCGCCGAGCAAACAGCAGCATAGCATCCTGCACGTGGGCAGCACACTGCCCGTATCCGGGCGCCAGATCCGTATCGTCCGTCACGACATCCGCATCCGGCACAGGATTGTCGACAGTGAGCATGGCAGCGAGTTCACAACACCGATGTTGGATGCGCGGGGTTTGGGAAGACGCAGGTCGCCGGACACAGACGCCAAGAACCGGCGTGGCATTGCCTGCAGACCGTAGACCAAACACCAGACCTGCGTGCGTGCTGCCGCTCCCGGAAGCCACGATGATTTCATCGACGTCCCCCGGCCTGCCCTCCGCGCCAAGCTGGCTAAGAATTTCCTCCGCGCAATCGACATACCCAAGCGCGCCAATTGGTGGATGCCCAGGCGCCAACGGGATGACATAGG
>JBCBXF010000202.1:0-5840 GCA_039816705.1 Pseudomonadota bacterium
CATGCAGGCGCAACTTGCCATTGCCCTGCAGGCTGTGCGCGCAGGAGATCTTGCGGCAATCACCACATTGCTCGTTGCTTGTTTTAGTTATGGCGTGCTTCACGCACTTGGCCCCGGGCATGGCAAGGTGCTGGTGAGTGGGGCTGCCGTGGCCTCCCGGCGTACCGCTGTCAGGATGGCCCTGATTGGGTTTTCGGCAAGTCTTGTTCAGGCTGTCAGCGCGGTGGTGCTGGCGTACGGCAGTCTGGGGCTGCTGAAAGCAAGCGGCAGCGCGGTGATAGGAAATGCAAACGCGTGGCTGGTGCCGATCAGTTTCGTCCTAATGGCGCTCGTCGGCTTGTGGATCGTGATCCGCGGTGCCCGTTTGGTCTACGGCCCGGCGACCGCGGGTTTGCGGAACATTCTGGCCAGCCCTGCCGGCTCCGCGCAGGCAATCTCGGCGGACGGCGCCGCTGCGGTCCTGAAGGGCGGTGGCCACGCGGTTTCAAGATCGGCGCATGATCACGCACACCACGATCACACACATGCCCATGGCCACACCTGTGGCGCCGGCCGCGCGCAAGATTGCTTACTGACAGGTCGCTGAAAGGGCGCGTCGAGCAACGCGCCCTGTTGAACGTCCTTTGCCGATGAAAACTGCTTTGGCCGAAGCCAAGCCCAATCAACTGGCGCTGGAAAGACAATCCGAGAAGCTGCGACCAAGATTTTCGATGAGCGTGAAATAGAGATCCGGTCCGTTCTCAATCGACGCACCGAGTGGATCCAACACGCCTTTTTTAGCTTTGGTTCCTTCGGTCACGACGTTGACGAGTTTGGGTTCAAACTGCGGCTCGGCAAACACGCACGTGGCGCCCAGCTTGTTCACCTTGGCCTTGATTTCCGCGACCCGCGAGGCGCCGGGCAAGACTTCCGGATTGACCGAGATCGCGCCCGCGGCCTCGAGGCCGAAGCGGTCTTCGAAATAGTGATAGGCGTCGTGGAAAACGATGAAACCGCGGCCCTGAACAGGTTTAACAGTAGCCTGCACGTTTGCGACCAGCGCATCGAGCCTTGCCGTCAAGGCCTTCGCGTTGGCTTTATAGGCCGCCGCGTTTCTCGCATCTGCTGCGGCGAGCGTGGCCGCGATCTTAGAGACCATCACTTTCGCGTTCGCCGGATCGAGCCAAATGTGCGCGTCTTCGCCGCTACCGTGCGCGTGGTCGTCATGGCCGTGGTCATCTTGACCAGCTTTTGTCTTTTTCGTCTTGGCATGGTCATCGTGGTCGTCATGCTTGGCATCCGCGTGATCGTCATGATCATGACCGTGGTCATGGTCATCATGATCCTTTGCGGCCTTAGTCTTTTCAGCATGATCGTCGTGATCATCATGGTCATCGTGCGCATGGGCTTCGAAGGCCCCGCCTTCTCGCAGCTTGAGCTTGACCAGCCCTTCAGTATCCATCAGCTCAACGACACGTGCCTTTTTGCCAAGTGTCTCGACCGGCTTTTCGAGGAACGTCTCGATCTCGTGACCGATCCAGAATACGACGTCTGCCTTTTCGAGCGCCTGGGCCTGCGAGGGTTTGAGTGCATAGGTGTGCGGTGAGCCCGCTCCCTCCACAATCAGGCTCGGTGTCCCGACTCCCGACATTACTGAGGCGACGAGCGAGTGTACCGGTTTGATCGAAGTCACGACGCTGATGCTGTCTGCGGCAAGCGCCGTTGACCCGGTTCCGATCATCAGTGTCGCGCCGCACGCAAACGTGCGAAGAAGGCCACCAAACGTTGTTCTGTCCGCACGCATTTCATGTTCCTTCGAATGACAGACATTCCCGTGTTATGTTATTGCATAACGCGGCAATCTGAAGGGTGCAACGATCTCTTGAGTCTCCGGAAGTCGGGCCTCGGCAGGGTTTGGAGACGACGCGCGCGATCGAGGTTTTGAGACATGTTGCAGGCGTCTTCGCCGCTCGTTGTACTCAGCGGCGCCGGAATTTTCCGATCCGGTCGATGGCTTATTCGCGACGTCGATCTATCGTTGCAGTCCAACGAGATCGTCACGCTGATCGGCCCCAACGGATCCGGCAAGTCGACGACGGCGAAAATGGCGCTTGGGCTTTTGAAGCCGGATGAAGGTCAGGCTATCCAGCGCGACGGCCTGACCGTTGGCTACGTCCCACAATCAGTGACGATTGACTGGTCCATGCCGCTCAGTGTGACACGGTTTCTCAGCCTGACGTCGAAACCGCGGCGCGAAGCTTTGGACGAAGCGATGGCGCGCACCGGGGTGACACACCTCGCCAAAGCCGAAGTTCGCACGCTTTCCGGCGGAGAATTTCAGCGTGTTTTGCTCGCACGGGCGATCGCCCGCAAGCCGGACCTGCTGGTGCTCGATGAGCCTGTGCAGGGTGTCGACTACTCCGGTGAGATCGCGCTTTACGACCTGATCAGCGAGGTTCGCGATGAACTGCGTTGTGCGGTTTTACTGATTTCACACGATCTGCACGTGGTGATGGCCGCGACGGATCGCGTGCTCTGTCTGAATGGCCACGTCTGTTGCGAGGGGAGCCCGACGAATGTGATTGAAAGCGCGGCCTACCGCGAGTTGTTCGGGTCGCGGGCGGCGGGGACGTTGGCCGTCTACCGACATGATCACGATCATGTTCATCATGCTGATGGTCGTGTCTGCCATAGTGACGAAGCTTGCGACGATCCCCACCATGGACCTGTACCGGCTGGAGGCTCAGTCGGCGATGCTGGATGACTTTTTCTCCCGTGCGCTCGTGGCAGGCATCAGCGTGGCGCTGGTGACGGGGCCGCTTGGCTGCGTCGTTGTCTGGCGCGGCCTTTCTTACTTCGGTGACACGCTTGCGCACGCGGCCCTTCTTGGCGTTGCGCTAGGTCTGTTGCTCAACGTCCATCTGACAGTTGCGATCATTGCTGTGGCTGTCGTGATGTCGCTGTCGCTGCTGGCGTTGCAACGGCGTGGCGGCCTGCCATCGGACGCGTTGCTTGGCCTGCTCTCTCATGCGTCGCTTGCCATCGGACTTGTCGTGCTGGCGTCAATGACCTGGGTCCGCGTTGATCTCATGGGGTTTCTGTTCGGTGATATTCTCTCCGTGTCGCGCATCGACATTATCTTCATCTTTGTTGGCGGCGGTGCCGTGCTCGGGTTGCTTGCCTACATCTGGACGCCGCTGCTGGCCGCAACAGTCAACCGCGATCTGGCAGCCGCTGAGGGCCTGGCACCCGATCCGGTCAGTATCGCCTTCACCTTGATGCTGGCGACTGTGATTGCGATATCGATCAAGATCATCGGGGTGTTGCTGATTACGGCTCTCTTGATCATTCCGGCAGCCACAGCACGCTTCTTCGCGCGCACGCCTGAGCAGATGGCCGGACTTGCTGCCGCGATCGGTGTGATCAGCGTGATTGCGGGCCTGCATGGATCGCTCGCGTTTGACACACCGTCCGGGCCCAGCATTGTTGTTGCAGGTTTGGTCTTGTTCCTGATTGGCCTTGTCGCGCTGATGCTTTTCAGCCCGCAGCGTCGGCGTCGCACGGCCGCAGCATTACAATCGCAGGGGTTGAACGAGGTGAACACCAACGCGCGAGGGCCGTCATGACCTCTTCCTCCGTGCCGCCGCTGACCAAAAATCAGTCGCTCGTCTACACCGCGCTCAACGAGGCGGATGGCCCGCTGACGGCTTACACAATCCTCGATCAATTGCGCGATGAGGGGTTGCGTGCCCCACCACAGGTCTATCGTTCACTCGAACGGCTGATTGATCTTGGCATGGTTCACAGGCTTGAGACGCTGAATGCATTTGTTGCCTGTCGTCATCCAAGTTGCGAAGACCATACGCACGCGGTCTTCATGATCTGCGAAGCCTGCGACCAGGTCGCGGAAGTCGGTGACAAGACGCTCACGAACTCGCTCAATCGTGTCGCCCGCGGCTACGACTTCGCGCTCTCGAAAGCCGTCGTGGAACTTCATGGGACGTGTGCGCAGTGCGTGGCGCCAACCGACGCGCGCGAAGGGAAAGAGTAGCCGTGGACAGCGTCGCGGCTGCGTATTTATTTCCCTTCAGCAAACAGACGACCGACGCCGCTCCCTGCCGTTTCATGCCCGAGCAGGCGCATCGCCTGGAACAGCATCGCCTGGTTTGATGTGATTACCGGCTTGCCCATGGTCTGCTCAATGGCATCAACGGCTTCAACGCTTCGCATATCAGTGCAGGAGAGCACGATAGCATCAGCGTCTTCGTGCGCCGCTCGCATGGCCAGCGCTTTCACATCCTCTGGCCGCAGCGCGCCTTGTCCATAATTGTCGAGTTGTTCGCCAACCTCCGCGACCGTCAGCGTGTGCACGCCCGCACTCTCGAGGAATGCGACGGCCTGTGCGTTGATTGCACCGACATAGGGAGAGGCAAGCCCAATTCGTCGCACCTTCATCGCGTTGAGCGCGAAGACGAGCGCGCCTGCCGCGGTGACGCTTTTCGCTCCGCTCTGCTGCCTCATCGACGCGGTGAGCGACCGATCGAAGTCCAGACCGTGCGTAAGCGTTGCCGAGGTGCAGCCATAGAGCACTACATCGGGGCGCACGCCGGAGATCAAGCGTAGAGGTTCCACAACATCGCTGGCACCAAGCCCAGCCATTTGCGCATCGTCGGGAATTTCATCCGCGTCGTAACCGCCAAGCCGGGCGAAGTGAAACGAGTATCCCGTGGGACGTATCAGAGCGAGATCGGCTTCAAGATTTGTGTTGGTGAAGGGCACCAGAACGCCAATGCGCGCACGCCCTCGCGAACCTGTATCCGTCATCGGTTTTCCTCCGCCCTGACGTGGCGTGCGAGGCGGTCTGCGGTTTGCGCCATTGCACTTGCCGTGCCGATGGTGATGCGGAGATGGGCCGGCAGTCCGTAGAGCCCCATGGGGCGGCAGAAGATCCCGACATCGCGCAGCGCAGCGTTGATGCGGACGGCGCTTGGTTCATCGCCAAGGTCAACGAGAACGAAGTTGGTGTGACTGTCGCTCACCGACAGACCGCAATCTTGGAGCCGCATGATGAAGGCGGCGCGCTGAACTGCTGTTTCTGCCACAACGTTGCGCATGTAGGCCTGATCACGGACGGCGGCCGCCGCTGCCGCCTGCCCCGGCGCGGTGAGATTGCTCGGGTTCAAAGCCTTGCGGATCTCAACCGCAACAGATGGAGGAAAAACACTCCATCCGACGCGCAGGCCAGCAAGACCGTAGGCTTTTGAGAACGTGCGTAGGATGACAACGTCTTCACGTGCTCCGAGCTTCGCATTCTCCAAGGCCGTGTCCTGCGCGAACTCGCCGTAGGCCTCGTCGATCACAAGCAGGCAGTCTGCGGGCAGTGCTGCGCGCAACCGCATCAGCTCTCGTGACGGAAGGTGGGTGCCAGTCGGATTGCCCGGGTTGGCAACGAAGACGAGGCGGGTTTTTTCAGTTACCGCGTCCAACAGCGCGTCCACATCGACATGAAAATTTCTCTCTGGCGCAGCGACATACGTTGCACCGTTGAGAGCCGTTGCGGCGCGGAAAAATGCATACGCATAGTCACTCGACAAAACCTCATCACCACGGCCCGCATATGTGCAGACGAGCGCCGAGATCAATTCCATCGAACCTGCGCTGCACACGATCCGCTCAGCTGCGATACCGTGAGTGGAGGATATTGCTGCACGCAGGATGTTTGCGTCCGCATCGGGATATAAGTGGCCGTTCGTGACGGCATGTGTTGCTGCCGCTACGGCGGCAGGGCTCGGCGGCCACGCGCTTTCATTCTGATCAAGCGCGGCCTGCACCACTTGATCGGCATCAGGTGGCGGCGCGAG
>JBCBXF010000203.1:0-5828 GCA_039816705.1 Pseudomonadota bacterium
GTTGATCACAGCGCCAACCCTGTGTCTCCTGCTGGTAGCGGCAGGCACGAGCGTGCATGTATAGCGCGAGCAGGAGACACAGGGTTGGCGCTGTGATCAACAATCCAAGAGCAGGGCGGAGACGAACAAGAGGCTGACGCGGAGAGAGACCACAATGACGAAAGCGCCATTTCCGCGCGTTTCGGGAGGCAATACCGGTTTCCTCAAACGCGGGGTGACTTCCATCTGCGGTCTCGTTGCGCTCGGCGCGATCACTGGCCTGTCAATAAGCTGGCTCGGCCGGTTCCACCCCGTCGCAGACATCGCCTCGCACGCCACCTGGCATCTCTATGGCGCGCTGACGGGCGCGACGATGGGCGTTCTCGCATGTCTGGCCGGCCGGACAGCGCTAGCGCTGCTCCTTGTCGGGGCGTGTGCCGTGGCCACTTTGGCGATCCCGCCGTGGTCTGCGAGCCGCGAAACATGGTCCATGGAACAGCTCATCGCGCAACCGGCTGAGGGCCACATCCGGATCGTCAGCCTCAATGCCTGGCACTCCAACCGCGATCCTGACGCGCTGGAAAGATTTCTCAGGAGTGTCGCAGCTGACATTGTCGTCCTGGCCGAGTTCGGCCCGGCCCGCTCAGCGCTGGCATCGCGTCTCGCGGACCGTTTCCCCCATCAGGCCGGATGCAACGACAACGTTTGGTGTGCGATGCATCTTCTCTCGCGTCATCCAATCTTCAGCGCGCGTACGACATCCCGCCATAATCGGACAGGACCACCGAGCGTCGAGGTCGGGTTTGGACCAGCTCTGGCCAACCTCTCGGTGATCGGGGTGCACCTGATGCGACCGATCGACAGTCGCTGGGGCAGTTTCAAAGAGGTGACGCAGCTGGCCGGACGCGTACGCGCGCTTCGCGACCGCCGAGATGGGCCGATCATCGTCGCCGGCGATTTCAACCTCACGCCTTGGTCTTGGAACTGGAGAAAATTCCGCGCCGAGAGCGGCTTGAGAAGCGACGGTCCTTGGCCGGCGTCGTGGCCGAGCGCACCGCTCAAGTTGCCACAGCTCGCGATCGATCACGTGTTCATTTCGCAGGATATGACGATCGCGCGGATCGGCGTTGGGCCCGATGTCGGCTCGGACCATCTGCCAATCATCGCCGACATTGCGGGCGCCAAACGCTGAGCGAACAGCGTCGAGAACGCTAGGCGCGGCAGCGCTTGCCGCGTGCGACCTTTTTCAGCTCACCATTCACATCATCACTGAGCGCTATGATTTGCCCGATCCGCGTCCTTGATGCGCCGCCCATCGGACCAGCTAACGTTTGGCGCGCACGCCCGGTCTCAGCAATCCCGGCTTGCAACTCGCCGCAGCTGAGTTGTGCCTTCGTCTTGCGCCACGCGAAGAGCCGCACCCCGGTCGCATAGACCCGCGGTCCAGGTCGTGCGCTCACCCATTTCCGCTGCGGATCGGCCAGCATCGCATTCAACGTCGCCCGCCGCTGGGAGACACACGATTGGCTGTCGTCAAGGCAGGTCGCAACAGGTGGTCCCTGCGTTGATGCGCAGCCCGCAAGCACTGCGGCGGCAAAGCCGAGCACGCAAGACGCATTGAGAAAGGTCGAGAGGAACCGCATCGTCGTCCCATCTGCGGAAAGTGTGTCGGGCCCTTGGCGTCACCACAGTGTCGCGCCACCCCCCTATAGACGATTCCGCTATTGCCCGAGCTTTGCGACCATTTGTTGAGCGTTCACGCGTCGCACGTTAGTGTTGCGGACTCTGTGCGTTGCGGGTCCGCCCCAGATCGGGCGCACGTCGGTACCGGAGTTCATCGATGCCACATGCAATCCAGATCCGCGACTATGGCGGCCCGGATGTCATGCAGTGGGCCGAAATTGACCTTGTAGGCCCCGAGAATGGTGAGGTCCGGCTGCGGCAGACAGCCGTTGGGCTGAACTACATTGATGTATACGTGCGCACCGGCGCCTATCCGCAGCCATCCCTGCCTTTTACGCCTGGCATGGAAGGGGCGGGCGTTGTTGAAGCCGTTGGCCCGGGCGTCACACATCTCGCGGTGGGCGATCGTGTCGCCTATGCCGGCCCGGTAGGGTCTTATGCCGAAGCCCGGATAATCCCGGCGGACCGGTTGGTCAAAATGCCGGATGCCATCGACGACAAAACCGCGGCGGCAATGATGCTGCAAGGCATGACGGTTCAGTATCTGCTGCGCCAGACCTTCGAGGTCACGCCGCAGACGACGATGCTGTTCCACGCAGCCGCCGGCGGGGTCGGTTTGATTGCCTGCCAATGGGCCCGGCACCTCGGTGCGACCCTGATTGGTACGGCAGGTACGGATGAAAAATGCGCGCTGGCCAAATCCCACGGCGCAACACATACGATCAATTACAAAAGCGAAGATTTTGTCGCCCGCGTCCGCGAACTGACTGACGGTCGCGGCGTCGATGTCGTCTATGACGCAATCGGCAAAGACACCTGCGAGCGCTCTCTGGATTGCCTGAAGATGCGCGGTCTGTTCGTCAGTTACGGCGCGGCTTCCGGGCCGATCACGGACTTTGACGTCGGCATACTCGCGAAAAAAGGCTCGCTCTACATGACGCGGCCAACGCTCTTCAATCACATCGCCGCGCGAGCGGACCTCGAGCGCTCAGCCGGCGAGCTGATCGACCTGGTCAGCACGCGTGTGATCAAGATCAACGTCAATCAGACCTACGCGCTTAAACACGCCTCAGATGCGCACCGCGATCTCGAGGCGCGCAAAACAACAGGATCTAGCGTGCTTCTGACAGAGTAACTTCAACCCGCTTTCATGTGCGCTTCGGATCGCGCCCCTTCGCGATCCACCCTCATCAGCACGAAAGCCCGACCATGATGGGCCCCAACGCCATGGCGAAACCGATTGAACTTTTCTTCTGGCCGACCCCCAACGGCTTCAAAATCACCATGATGCTTGAAGAGTGCGGATTGCCCTATGAGGTCCGCTTCGTAAACATCGGAAAGGGCGAACAGTTCGAGCCAGCGTTTCTTGAGATCGCACCGAACAATCGCATGCCTGCGATTATCGATCCTGATGGGCCAGACGGTGCGCCAATCTCGATCTTCGAGTCTGGCGCGATCCTGCTCTATCTTGCCCGCAAGACCGGAATGTTCATGGCAGACCATCCGCGCGCGCAGGTCGCTGTCGAGGAGTGGTTGTTCTGGCAAATGGGTGGTCTTGGGCCGATGGCCGGGCAAGCCCATCACTTCCGTCAGTACGCGTCGGAAGAAGTGCCCTACGCGATCAAGCGATACACGGATGAGGTGAATCGCCTGTATGGTGTGATGGACCGCCGCCTCGGTGACGTTAGCCACTTGGCTGGCGAAGAGTACTCTGTGGCCGACATGGCTGCTTTCCCGTGGGTCCGGTCGTACGAACGACAGGGCCAGGATCTTGCGCAGTTCCCCAATCTCGCCGCCTGGTTCAACCGGATCGCGGCACGTCCGGCAACCGAGCGCGCCGTCGCGATAGGCCTCGAGGAGCGGGCAAAGTTCAACCTCGCAAATGATGCAGATGCGCAATCCGTGCTCTTTGGCCAGCGCGCCGCCGGCTAGCAGGAGGTCTGTTCAATCCGGCGGTATTGCGGGACCGTCGCCGCTCGTCCGTCACGCCTGATGTTCAGGTCATCGATCCGCACTACAACGTGACCGGCAAGCGAACATTGCAAATCTCAGTAGGCCTTCGGCAGAGGGCGACCCGTGTTGCGCGCGATCACGAGCGCGGCGACCGTCTCAACCGCGATGCTTTGTCGAGGAGATTGCGTTCCCGTAGCTTCGTTGGCGCCACCATTGACTGCCGGACTGGACAGTCCGGCGATCGACTGTTGCGCGGTACATCCGCCAATGGCCGCGCAAAGAAACATCACGCTCAAAACGATTTTACGCACGACGAAAACCCCCCAAATCGGCGCCCGACCTGCGCTGCCGGCGGCGCGTGATCGGCAGAGCTGTCGTTAGCATTGCGTGCGTCTCTTCGCATTGCTCCACGGCACCTGAGGCGTTGAGCGCAGGCGACGCCGTGGACTGGCGGCCACACCTTTGCACCGCAGCCGCGCCACGAAGCCCACATGCACCGGCCCACGGCGACCCGTGCCGATGGTTCCGTCACGCGCCCGCAATCGCGCTTTGCGTCCTGAATTGGAGCAGGTCCTCATAAAATCGGCACCAACGTATGCGGACATTAGCGAATTCACCGCCCGAACATTAACCGAATTTTTTTCCTCTCCGCACTTTGATGCGAGTGCGCGTCGGGGTGGCGCGCGGGTAATGCGTAAGGCGCGCTCCGGAATTTATATGCGACGCGCGCTCAAGGGAGAAAAAGCTGCGATGGCACGCTTGACACTCGAGCCGGCAACCGAAGCGACCGTGGTGTCGGTCGCTATGTCTGCCGAAACACTATTCGAACTCGGCATCATGTTTTCCGCCGGTCGTGACTGCGCTCCTGACATGGTGAAGGCGCACAAGTGGTTCAATCTCGCCGCACTGCGCGGGAACGAAGACGCCCGCTTTTTCCGCACCGAAATTGCCCGCGAAATGTCACGCCGAGAAATTCTCGAGGCGCAGCGTCAGGCACGTGAGTGGCTGAAGCAGCACTAGCTGATTTTTCTCCGCCGGAAAGATCAGCAGGACTGAAAAAGCGACGTTACACAACGCCAGCTGGATTTCGCTGCGTCGCTGACAGTTTTGCCGATCGACTGGCCTGTGTCTTTCAGCGTCTCTCCGGTTTTCTTCGTCGCATCTGAAACCGCGTCCCCTGCCTGCTTGAGCTGTCGCCCGGTCGACGTGACAGCGCGATCTGTCGCCTCGATCAGGGTTTTTGGTGGGGCGGTCTTGTCCGGCGCCTCTGCAGGCGCCGTGTCACCCTCGCTTGCTGCAGTCTCCGCGTCGGTGACCGGCCCCGTATAGGCTAGCGTAACCGGTGCGCCATCACACGACGTGCCTTGCGCCCGCACAACCAGACAACGTGCGTGTCCGTTTGCCTGCGCCAATTCACCGGCACAGAAGATCTGCGGCGATTGTGCCATGACACCCTCAGAAGGCGGCAACACCTCGCATCGATAGACGGCCGATGGAGACTGGCAGGTCACGCACGCGATCACCGGCTCCTGCGCGAGCGCAAGTGCGCCTCCGCCTCCCATACCGAAGATCCCGATGGCAGCGGCTGTTGCAACGCGTCTGATCTGATCGGTCATTCGGAGCATTCCTGAGACCTCAATTGGTGTCGCGCGCTATGGCGCAGTCACGGCAATCCGTTCGTCACATGCGTTTGATACGGTACGCGCTGTTGAAGCCGTTCATAGTACGCCGTCACGCTTGGCAGCTCGGGACGGGCAATGTCGAGTGCGAACCAGCGGTGAACATACATGCCCGCCGCAAGATCGGCGGCCGTGAATTCGTCGCCAATGATGTAAGCGCCCGTCTGTTCCAGTTGTGCATCGAGCACGCCCAGAAACTTGCTCGCTTCTGCGAGCGCGAGGCTTTGATGCTCCATCGTATTGAGCGGCGGCAAGTTGAGCTGACCGCCCATGAAGAGGACGCGGAACGGTCGCGTCATCTCGGCTGACTGCCAGTCCATCCATTGCTCTATACGAGCGCGGGCCTGCGGTGCGTCGGGCAATAATCCTGTGTGCCCGGCCTTGACGCAGAGATATCGAATGATCGCGTTTGACTCCCCGAGCACGAAGTCTCCGTCCTTCAGCGCCGGCACCAGCCCGGCAGGATTGATCGCCAGATACTCATCTGTGTCCGTTGCAGCGAAACCGCGTCCGTAGTCGAGCCGCTCATAAGGC
>JBCBXF010000204.1:0-5821 GCA_039816705.1 Pseudomonadota bacterium
CAGCCGTCGCCACATCGTGGTCGCGTGGAACCCGGCAGACGTCGACGATATGGCACTGCCGCCATGTCACTGCCTTTTCCAGTTTTTTGTCGCGGAGGGGCGACTGTCGTGCCAGCTCTATCAGCGCTCGGCGGACATTTTCCTCGGCGTTCCGTTCAACATCGCGTCATACGCGCTCCTGACCATGATGCTCGCGCAGGTCTGTGAGCTTGAGGTCGGCGAGTTTGTGCACGCGTTTGGGGACGCTCACATCTATCTTAACCATCTGGAACAGGCGGATTTGCAGCTGACCCGTGAGCCTCGGCCTTTGCCGAAGATGACGCTCAATCCTGATGTTGATGATCTGTTCGCGTTCACGTTCGATGACTTTGAGCTGACAGACTACGACCCTCATCCGCACATCAAAGCAGAGGTTTCCGTATGAGTGACCCGGACGTCGAGATTGCCCTGGTTGTTGCGGTCGCAGAGAATGGCGTGATTGGTCGTGACGGCGGATTGCCGTGGCATGTCTCGTCTGATCTCAAGTTCTTCCGCAAGTTGACGCTGGGCAAGCCTATCATCATGGGGCGCAAGACATTCGAGGCGATTGGCAAACCGCTCGATGGCCGGCCAAACCTTGTCGTCACGCGCGACCCGGCTTTCGATCCGGCAGGCGCCATGCGGTTCGCCGTGCTCGAAGATGCGATTGATGTTGCGCGGACGATGGCGGCCGATCTCGGTCAGGATGAGCTGGCCATCATCGGTGGCGCGCAAATCTATGCGGCAACGCTTGGGATCGCGGATCGTGTCTACCTGACGGAGATACACTGTGCGCCCACGGGGGATGCTTCGTTTCCCTCGCTCGATGCAGACATTTGGCGCGAAACGTCACGCGAACGATTTGCTGCCGGGCCCCGCGACGATCATGATTACTCGATCGTGGTGTACGAGCGGACCGCGTGATTGTGCGCAGTGTTTTGCGGTGCATGCGCGTGAGCATCTTGAGCCAATGACTTGAACCGGCGTTCGGGCTGCCCATTTCCTACGCAACGACAGGCAATCCGGGCTGCGCAGACCGTTTGCACGGGTCTTGGGCCTCGCCTATAAGCATCGCGAATTCCCTCAGGAAGCCGCAGCAAACCCTCGCGTCTTTGACGCGCTGATATCACTCGCGGCGTCGGTCGGCTCTGCCATCCGGCGAACACTTCACACGCAAGGACACAATAAATGCCCTGGAGCAATCAAAGTGGCGGCAGCGGAGGCGGCTGGAAATCCAGCGGCAACAATGGCGGGCCATGGGGCCAGGGCCCAGGCGGAGGCGGTAGTGGCGGCGGAGGCGGCGGTGGCGGTGGCCAACAGCCGGACCTCGAGGAAATCCTGAAACGCAGCCAGGATCGCTTCAAGCAGATGGGTGGCGGCAAAGGCAGCTGGGGGCTCGGCGCGCTAGCGCTTGTGGTCGGGGGCCTGATGTTCCTCGGCTACCTCTGTTTCGTGACGATCAACCCGAACGAAGTTGGCGTAAAACTTCGCTTTGGACAGTTTGCCGGGCAACTGCCCGAAGGCTTTCACCTGAAGTTGCCTGATCCGTTCGAGACCGTGCAGAAGGTGAAGGTGACCGAGCTGAAGCGGACCGAAGTCGGGTTCCGGAACCAGAACGCAGATGACCGCTATCGTTCGTCTAATGATGGCTTTCTTGAAGAGAGTCTGATGCTGACGGGCGACGAGAACATCGTCGATCTCGATTTTGTGGTGCTCTGGAACATCTCGAACGCACCGGACTACGTCTTTAATATCCAGAACCCGGTCGGCACCGTTAAGGTGGTCGCCGAGAGCGCAATGCGCGAAGTGATTGGCAAACGTAAGATCCAGCCGATCCTCACGCAGGACCGAAGCCAGATCGAAGCTGAAGTTGCCGAGTTGATGCAGGCGACGCTTAAAAGCTACGGCAGCGGGATCAATATTCAGGAAGTTCAGATGCTGCGGGTCGACCCGCCGTCGGAAGTGATTGGTTCGTTCCGCGATGTGCAGGCTGCGAAAGCCGACCAAGAGCGCGCGCAGAACGAGGCCAACGCCTATCGCAACCGTATCGTGCCGGAAGCGCGTGGTGAGGCTGAGCGGATCACACAGGCCGCACAGGCCTACAAAGAGCGCAATATCGCGGAAGCAACCGGTAAGGCCGACCGCTTCGAAAAGGTCTACGGCGAATACAAAAAGGCACCGGAAGTGACGCGTCGTCGGATGTATCTTGAGACGATGGAGCGCGTGTTCGGTGCGACGGACAAAATCATCATCGACAACAACGGTGGTTCAGGCGGTGTGGTGCCCTATCTCCCGCTCAATGAGTTGAACCGTGCCAACACACAGCGTCGGGGACAATAATCATGAGATATTTTCTGGCTGTCCTTGCGGTTCTCGCCGGCCTTGCCGCGATTGTCGCATCGCTCTCGATCTTCGTGGTGTCCGAAACGCAGCAAGCGCTCGTGCTCCAGCTCGGTAAAGTCGACCGTGAAATCAATGTCGTCGGCACGAAAGAGGCCGGGCTCAAGTTCAAGACCCCGTTCATCCAGACGGTCACCTATTTCGACAAACGCATCCTCGACCTCGACACGCCCCCGTTCGAGATCATCGCAAGTGGACAGAAGCGGCTCGTCGTTGATGCGTTTGCACGCTATCGGATCACCAACCCGTTGAAATTCTATCAGGCTGTGGGGACGCAGCTTCAAGCCGAGCAGCAACTTGGCAACTTTCTCAACTCCGCACTGCGTGGTGCGCTTGGCAACGCGTCTTTCGAGGACATCGTGCGGGACAAGCGGAATGAGCTGATGGAGCAGATCTCGAAGGCTGTCGATCAGCGCGCCGAGAGCCTCGGCATTGACGTGGTAGATGTCCGCATCAAGCGTGCGGATCTGCCGACAGCCAACAGTGAGGCGATTTACAAACGCATGCAGACGGAACGTCAGCAGGAAGCCGCGCAAATCCGGGCGCAAGGGGAGGAAATCTCCCGTCGCATCCGTGCAAATGCCGATCGTGAAGCGACGGTCGTGCGGGCCGAGGCTACGAAGAAGTCTGAAATCCTGCGCGGTGAAGGCGATGCTGAGCGGAATGCGATCTTCGCGAGTGCTTTCAACAAGGATCCGGATTTCTTCGCGTTCTATCGTTCGATGGAGGCCTATGAAGCGGGTCTGAAATCAAACGACACGCGCCTGGTGATCAACCCGAACACGGACTTCTTCCGGTACTTTGGTGATCCGAACGGGCGCGCGCCGACCAACGGCTCCGATGCGGGAGCGAGCACTCAGTAACCGTTTCGGAAGCGGGCGTGTTTCCCTTGCAGTACGTCACATCACGAGGCCGAGTGCGATGAGCGATTTGTTCGTCGGACTTGGCCTCGTGCTCGTGATCGAAGGGCTGATCTGGGCGCTCGTGCCCGGATATGCGCGGCGCACGCTCGAGGCGATCGACGAGCTGGGCGAGACCGCGCTGCGCGTCGCTGCGGTTGTGGCGGTCGCGCTCGGGGTGTTGGTCGTCTGGCTGGCGCGAGGTTTCTGACAGTGCCCTATGAACGTGCGCCGGCGAACTCCCGTGCACAGAGCGACTGGCTCGCTTGCGCGCGGTGAGCTGACGTCTCAACATACCGCCATAATCGTTGCGCTCCCTTCCCACCTGCCGCTCTCGACCGGTGGGCAACGCCTACGCGCACTTTCATGGAGCTTTCACATGTCTGATGGCGACAAATCTCTCCAACGAGCCTCGCAACACTGCGCGATCTCCGTTACGGCGCCACGTCGCCAACGATGGCGCCTAGCGCTGGCATCGCTTGTCGCCTCGACCGCGCTTCTAAGCGCCGACGCGGCTCACGCCTGTCGCGACACGTTGGCGCCGATTGTCGAGGGGCTGATGGGCTCTGTTGTTAACATCGCGACATCGCAGACGCTGAAGGGCCCGTCCGGTATCCCGCTGCCCGATGTGCCAAAAGGCTCGCCCTTTGAAGAGTTCTTTCGCGAGTTCTTTGATGAACGTCAGGACAAACCGAGCGCCGGCCGCAAGGTCAACTCGCTGGGCTCCGGTTTCGTCATTGACGAGAGCGGTCTTGTCGTCACGAACAACCATGTGATCAAGGAGGCGGATGAGATCCAGGTCGTTTTCACCGATGGGTCGAAGATCAAGGTCGACAAGGTTCTCGGTCGTGATCCGAAAACGGATATGGCTCTACTCAAGATCACACCGCGGGAGGATAAACCGCTCACTGCCGTTCGGTTCGGTGATAGCGCGGAGATGCGCGTCGGGGATTGCGTGATCGCGATCGGCAATCCGTTCGGGCTCGGCGGTACGGTCACCTCCGGAATTATCTCCGCGAAGAAGCGAGATATTAATTCCGGGCCCTATGACGAATTCATTCAGACGGATGCTTCGATCAACAAGGGCAACTCGGGCGGCCCACTGTTCAACCTTGATGGCGAGGTGATCGGGGTCAACACTGCGATCATTTCACCAACGGGTGGATCGATCGGGATCGGGTTTGCCGTGCCGTCGAACACGGCCTCGAACATCCTCAATCAATTGCGGGACTTCGGCGAAACGCGGCGTGGCTGGCTTGGCGTGCGCATTCAATCAGTCAGTGAGGAAATTGCGGAAAGTCTCGGACTGCGCCGCTCGCGCGGGGCGCTTGTGGCCGATGTGACGAAGGACAGCCCGGCGGAGAAGGCCGGATTGAAGGCCGGTGATGTCATCCTCAGTTTCGATGGTCGTGATGTGGAGAACATGCGCGGGCTGCCACGGATCGTTGCCCGCACGCCGATTGGAAAAGATGTCCCCGTGATTGTTCTGCGCGATGGCGAACGCGAGACGCTGACCGTGCGCACGGCGCGCCTGACCGAATCCCGGACCGTAAGCGCCAATGCGGGAGATGACGCCGAAGAGAGTATGCCTGAAACTGCGGCACCTCAACGGACGGAGGTTCTCGGCCTTGTTGTGCGCACGCTGGATGAGGCTGCGCGGCGAACGTTCGGGATTGCCGATGATGTCGACGGCGTTCTGGTTGCGGAGGTTGATACCGAAAGCGTTGCTGCACGGAAGGGCATCCAGGCCGGCGACGTGATACTCGAGGTCACGCAGAAGGAGGTCAATGGCCCGGCTGATGTGGTCCGGCGCATCGAGGATGTCCGCAAATCAGGACGCAAATCCGCGCTGCTGCTGCTGGCCGGGCGCAAAGGAGAGTTGCGCTTTATCGCCGTGCCGTTCGGCCCCGGCGAATAATTCGACTGCGACCAGCATCCGAGTTGCGACGGACAGGCATCAGGGGCGACTGATCTCAGCGTCCTGGAAGCCCTGCAGGTCGAGCAGACCGCGCAAGTCTGCATGGTCAAGGCGGTAGCGCGCTTCGGCGGCGACGATCGGTTTGGCGTGAAAGGCCACGCCGAAGCCACCGGCCTCGTTGGCTGCGTTGATCATGTCGAGATCATTCGCACCGTCTCCCACGCAGAGAGCGTCACGCGCTGTACAGTTATTTTCTCCACATAGCGCGTTCAATGCCTCCAGCTTGGCTGCACGGCCGAGGATGGGCGGCACGACCCGACCAGTCAGTGTGTCTGCCTCGATCTCCAGCGTGTTGGCGCGATGGGTCTCGAAACACAACCGGTCGGCGATCCGAGATGTGAAGAATGTGAAGCCGCCAGAGACGAGCGCCGTCGTTGCGCCGTGTGCGGCCATCGTGGCCACCAGCTCCGCAGCACCCGGCATCAGGGTCACGCGCTCGCGATAAAGCGCCTCCAACGCGCTGACCGGCAAACCTTCCAACATCGCGACCCGCTCACGCAGCGCGTCTTCGAAATCCAGTTCGCCG
>JBCBXF010000205.1:0-5791 GCA_039816705.1 Pseudomonadota bacterium
GTCGCCCGGTGCGTTGACTGTGGACCCAGGGGCCAACGCGCTCAGATCGAGCAAGCGGCCGCCCCTCACCCCATCCCTCTCCCCGCACGCGGGGAGAGGGGGCAGATCCGCCGCTGTCGCCGCAGTACATTTCCCTTCTCCCCACCGGTGGGGAGAAGGTGCCCGAAGGGCGGATGAGGGGCAGCGTAACGGAATGCTGGTGGCGGACTGTCGCCCGGTGCGTCGACTGTGGGCCCAGGGGCCAACGCGCTCAGATCGAGCAAGCGGCCGCCCCTCACCCCATCCCTCTCCCCGCTCGCGGGGAGAGGGGGCAGGCCCGCCGCTGTCGCCGGTTGGGTGCGTGAACGCGATCGCATAGGCTGGGGCCTAACGCGCACGACGAGGGACAAGTGTCATGACCCCGGCCACCGCCCAAAAACTCCACGTCTATCAGTCGCTTTGGGCCATGGAGTTGCGCCGCCCGGACGGGTTCGAGCGGAGTGTGGAGGAAAATTTCGAGAGGGTCGCCGACGCCGGGTATCACGGCATGGCGATCGATCTGGGTGTGACGGCACTGGAGGACGCGCGCGCCCTGCGTCCCCACTTCGCGCGTCACAATCTGGGCTGCATGATCAACGCGTTCCCGACGACGATCGAGGGATTACGGCCTGTGCTGCGAATGGCACGCGATTTCGATGCGGCGTTCGTCAACGTCATTGGCCAGGTCATGCCGCTTGCCGTCGATGACATGGTGCCGGTCATTGAGGCGTGGATGGAAATGTCCGAGGCCGAGGGCATGCCGATCCAGTTTGAAACGCACCGCAACTGCATCACCAACGATCTGTTCGCGACGTTGCTGCTGATGGAAAGCTTGCCGCAGATGCCGATCTGCGCGGACCTCTCGCATTATCTCGTCGATCGCGAATTCTGGTTCCCGATCTCCGCGCAGGATAATGCCCTGATTGAGCGCGTGCTGGCGCGCGCGGACTCGTTCCAAGGCCGCGTCGCCTCGCGCGAACAGATCCAGGTGCAGATTTCCTTCCCGCAACACCAGAAATGGTTCGATCAGTTCGCTGCGTGGTGGGAGACCGGGATCCGCTTTTGGCGCGCGCGCAAACCGGCCGATGCGACCTGTATTTTCCTCTGTGAACTGGGACCGGCAGAATACGCGATCACCGGCCCTGACGGCTATGAGCTGTCAGACCGCTGGGAAGAGGCGTTGATGATCCGGCGGCGCGTTGAAGCGATCTGGCGCAGACTGGAGCGGGAGGATGCGGCGGCGTGAAGGCAGTCTCAGCTGGCCGGCGTCAGCGCGCGATGCGCCTCGTGTTTCGCGGCTGCTGCGGCAGGCGGCGGACGCGATGCTTTTGCGCTCGCGGCGTCCGCCTGCGTCCCGAGCTTCTGGACCTCATGCACGTGCTGCACGAGGCGGCGTCCGGAATGGCGGAACTCAGCGGCGAACTGCTGCCACGTGGACGCGGCCCGCTGCTGGGTCAGTTGTTTCGAAGCGGCCAGCACCTTTTCCATCCAACCGTAAATCGCTCCGGCGGCATCCGGCGTGAGGCCCTGATGCCCGGTGATTGCCTTGTCGCTTTGAGGTGTCGTTGGCGTCAGCGACCGATCGTCAGCCGGCTCGCGGAGCATAATGAGCTTACCGTCGTTGACGAGCCGAGTCGTCCGCAACTCGAAGGCGCGGCCTTTGGCGTCGAACACGCGGGAGGGATAAGGCGCCTCGCCGAGAAAGCGTCGGACGTTTGAGTAGATGCCGATCGAGTTATCTGGGGCGTAAGCGCCAATCTCATCCAGGCCCACGATACTGCGCGCCGCAGCGTTCATCAGCATGACGCCGTCATGTGCATCGAGCGCGATGACCGCCGCATCAATGTTGGCGAGGACACTGTCGAGCATCTGGCGCCGCCCAGCATGCGCGATCGCATAGCGGATTGAGCGCTCGAGGATTTCCGAGTTCAGCGACCCCTTGACGAGATAGTCAGACGCACCGGCCTGCTGCGCAGCAACATCGACCTCGCGGCTGCGCACCCCGGTCAGAAGAATCGCCGGACAGTCAATGTTGCGTGCCCGCATCATGCGGATGAACTCAAGCCCCGTACCGGTATCGATCCGGTAGTCAACCAGTGTCACATCGAACGACTGCGATGAAATCGTGCGCAGGCCTTCCGTGTAGTTGGCCACCCAAGTGATATTGTAAACCTGCCCCGGAACCTCAGAGAGATATTCCTTTGTGAAAAGGTAATCGTCCTCGTCATCTTCGACGAGCAGCAGATTGATCTCTTGGGAAGCGGAAGCCATGGCGCGATGCTTTTTCGTCCTTAAGCCGCGACGCGCGCACTGGTCGGTGGCAGATGGACGATTTCAATCCAGTAGCGGTTGAGCGTGCGCACCACGTCGACGAGCCCGTCGAACGTCACCGGCTTCTGAATGAACGAATTGACGCCGAGATCGTATGTGCGGATGATATCTTCTTCCGCTTTCGACGTGGTAAGAACAACGACCGGGATGAGCTTGAGTCGCGGGTCTGCCTTGATCAGAGACAGCGCCTCGCGCCCGTCCATGCGCGGCATGTTGAGATCGAGAATGATCAGTCCGGGCAGTCTGTCCGAGTTTTGATCTGAAAACTTTCCCGTACAACGCAGCCGATCAAGCAGCTCTTCGCCATTCTCAACAAATGAGATTGGATTGCGCAGTTTACTTTCGACAAACGCGTCTTCGATCAGCATACGATCGTCGAAGTCGTCGTCGGCAATCAGAATTTCGAGCATACTATTGTCCCTCATTAATCCTCTCCCCCAACAAGAGTTTCAGTTTCTGGTTGCGTCATTGGCAGGACGATCGAGAAGATGGATCCGATCCCTGGTTCGCTGACCGCGGTTATTTTTCCATGATGCCGGTCGACGATGCGGCGGCATGTCGCGAGACCGATGCCGGTCCCTTCGAATTCCGAGCGGCCATGGAGCCGCTGGAAAACCTCGAAGATTTTCTCTGCATAGTGCTGTTCAAAGCCGATCCCGTTGTCGCAGAAGCGCAGGTGGGCGCGTCCGTCCTCCAACATCTCGCAATCGATCACCAACTCGGGTCGGCGTTCCGGGTCGCAGTATTTGAGTGCGTTCGAAATGAGGTTCTGGAACAGCTGACGCATCTGCATTGCATCCGCTTCAAGCGTCGGGAGAGGACCGATGGTCACGTCGGCGTCGTGCTCAGAGATCGACTCTTCGAGATCGCCCACCACGTCCTGGGCGAGTTGCGCCAGATTGACTGTCTCCTCAATCGGCGTTTGCCGGCCGACGCGGGAGAATGCGAGCAGATCATTGATCAAACGGCGCATGCGTCCGGACGCATTCATCATCCGTTCCGTGTAGAGCTTGCCGTTTTCGCCGAGCGCATCGCCACACCGGGATATCAGGCGATCTCCAAATGCCTCGATCTTGCGCAGCGGCTCCTGAAGATCATGAGAGGCAACGTAGGCAAATTGCTGTAGTTCGGCGTTTGCGTGTTCGAGCCGGGACGCATGATGCTCAAGTGCCTGTTCGTGCTGCTTGTATTTGTTGATGTTCGTGAACAGCATCACGGTCTGGCCGTCGGACGTGCGTTTCTCACTGATTTCGAGCCAGCTCTTGTTCGGCAGCTGACGTTCCACGGAAAAGAGATGATCGCCCGCATGCAGCGCTAGTCGCTCGGCAAACTGCGCGTCGAACTCGGCCTGCGATTTCGGCCTGTCGATACCGAAAGATAGCTCGGCGCGGACAACGTCAACGTAAGACGCCCCGACCTTGGTTGCCTCGTCGTACTCCGGGAGTACCTTTGCGAAATGATTGTTCTTCAGGAGTACGCGGTCGTCGGCATCGAAGAGGATAAACCCCTGAGGCAGGCTGTTGACGATCTCGGCGCGGGTCCGCGCCTCCGTGTCGGCGGCCGCCATCTCAGCGAGTTTCATCCGCGTGGCATCGAGAATGACACCGGTCCACAGAACGGACCCGTCTGCTTCACGTTCGGGACGCGCAATCGCATGTGTATACTTGCGCGTACCATCAGGCATCACGATGGACGCTTCCACGTCCCAGGTCGTCATGTTGCGCGAAGCTTCCAGCAGGCGCTTGCGAAACGTGTCGCCATACTCCGGGGCATAATTGGCAAAGAGTGCACTCGGGTTTGTCAGGATGTCGTGCGCTGAAACGCCGAACAGCTCTTCCGCCGTTTCACTGATGTAGGTGTATCGAATGTCGCCGTTGGGGCAGACGCGGCGCTGGTAAACGACACCGGGAATGGTGGATGCGAGCTTGGAAAAGCGCTCGTTGGCCGAAGCAATCTGCTGGCTCTGCATGATCGAATGCAGAACCATCTGGATGTGTGGACCGACACTCCGCATCGCCAGACGATCTTCATCGTTCGGCAGTCGCTCAGTATCAAACAGCAGAATAATACGACCCTGCGTCTGCCGCGCCATCGCGGTGTTTTGCCCGGTGATCGCCTCGCACCAGAACCAGCCGAACGGCCGCTCGAGCGTCAGTTGATCGCCATGTACCGGGCCATCCTGCCCCTCAAGTGACGTGAGAACCCCAAGCCGCTGTGCAAGCTGCGTAGGGACATTGGGGGTGCGTAGCAGTTGCGCCAGTGTCGAGGCGCGTGTGGACTGCTCGGGCACCGGGTGCTCGCTTCTCTGACCAAACGATCGCGCAGTGCCGTCGGTCGGATTGGGCTCGGCGGAGGCTAATGTTGGTACGCTTTGCTTGAGCGGCTTGCGGGCAACGAAGGCCGGTGAGGTCTGCGGATGTTGCGAGAGGTCCGAATTTTCTCCGGTTTGGCCAAGCGTCGCGTGCGAAAGTGTTTGATCCGGTCGATCAATGGCGATGACCACGCCATCTGCAGCAAACGCGGTGGCGACCTTGTCAAGGATAGCGTTCAGAGTTTCGCTGGAGCCGTCACCGCTCATCACATAACCGAGCAGGCTCTCCTGCAGGGTCAGCAAGCGGGTCAATTGCGCGCGCTCGTGATACGCCTTCAGGGCGCGGTTTTCGAATCCTTCGCCGTACTCAGCTTCGTATGCAGCGCCCATTTTGCGGGCCCCCCGTTGCCCTGCGTCGTGGCTCTCATCGGCTGGAAGCAGTCATTGACCGCAGCTGGCGAACCGAAGTAACCAACAACAACTTTCGTCCCCGCGCCGCCCTCCACAATTTCGGGAGTTTTAAGCGCACTATGGCGACCACGAAATGTGATCCGTCAGTTCAGATGAAGGTGCCTCCTGCCATGGCACACCTCCATCCGCCGTTGCGTTCTGATCTGAGTCTAGCCCTCGCGCCGCAGCGCATTCTTCTTCGGGTGCCGAACGACCTTGCCTTCATAATCGTAGATAAAGCCGGCTCCCTCGATGAAGCTGAACGGCATTTTCAGACCGATCTCCCGCACCTTGCGGAAGTTAATTGCGATGTCCGGTGGTGAAACAACACCGACCTTCAGATCGCCGACGTGCGTTTCTCCGCGCAGCACACGAATGCCGTAGAGCGTGGCAAGGTGCGCGTTACTGTCAAAACTGATGCCGATGGAAAGCGCAGCGCTCTGGTCGCCTTTTTTCACCACCTCCGGCACAACGCTCATGACCGGCACGCGATCAGAATGATCATTGATTGTTGCAATTTCTCGGAAGACCGACGTGCTACCCGTAATCCAGAAGACACTGCGCTCAAGATTGATATCGTTTTTGCGCATGGTCGAAACGCCGTTGCGCACTAGTTTGGCAAGTTCAGCACGGGCATTCTCTGTTTTCTTCACTTCGAGCCGCAGAACGCGAATACCCTTG
>JBCBXF010000206.1:0-5790 GCA_039816705.1 Pseudomonadota bacterium
CGCTCACTCGGCAACCGAAGATATCCGCAACCTGCTCCAGCGAACTCCGCTTCGCTTCCATCTTGCGCCAGATTGAAAACGGTTTTTTCTCCCGTCCAATCACTTCGGCGACAATGCCTGCCTCATCAAGGTACCGCGAAAGCTGCTTGCCGATCTCGACAATCACACCCGCGTTACCTTCGCGCAGGCTCGAAAGCCGCGCGGATACCATGTCCCACGGTTCGGGATAGACCCAGCGAAACGCCAGTTCTTCGAGCTCTTCGCGCATCCACTGCATGCCCATCTTGGCAGCCAGCGGCGCATAGATTTCAAGCGTCTCGGCCGAGATCCGCTCACGCTTTTCCTGCCGCATGACACCGAGCGTGCGCATGTTGTGAAGGCGATCTGCAAGCTTCACCATCAGCACGCGGATGTCTGATGAGATCGCGATCAACAGTTTGCGAAAATTCTCGGCCTGCTCTGCCTGCTTGGTGACGAGATCAAGCTTCTTGAGCTTCGTCAGCCCGTCGACAAGCGCCGCAATCTCCTCACCGAACAACGCCGCGATCTCTTCACGGGTTGCCTCGGTATCCTCGACCGTATCGTGCAGCAGGGCGGTCGCGATCGTCGCGTCGTCGAGATGCAGATCCGTCAGGATCGCTGCAACCTCAAGCGGGTGCGAGAAGAACAGATTGCCGTCCTTGCGCCGCTCATCCCCATGCGCGCGCATGGCGTAGACATAGGCGCGGTTCAGCAGATCCTCATCGGCATCAGGATCGTAGGCGAGCACCCGCTCGACGAGTTCATATTGGCGCATCATGGCAGACGGAATCTGGGCCGCACACGCCCGTCCGTCAATCGCTTTCCGAGGCCAAACCCGTCAGCGCAACTGGCAAAGGCTGGCAGTTCGCCACGTCTACTGTTCAAGCAGATGGAAAATCAGCGAGAGCGGGCGCCGGCATTAGGCGATTCAGCGGGCGGCAGACTGTCGAGACCACGGATGAGCTCGTCCTCGGTCATCTGCCGATCGATCTGGTTATCACGCGAAGGATCGTCCTGTCCGATGACCGGCATCCGCGGCTCGCTCGTGAGCGAAGGTGCGGCCTCGGGCTCCGGCTCATCCACTTCAACGTATTTCTGGATCGAGTGAACGAGTTCTTCCTCAAGATCCTCTGGCGCAACGGTCTGATCCGCGACCTCCCGAAGAGCAACAACCGGGTTCTTGTCGTTGTCGCGATCAATCGTGATCGGGGCGCCGCCTGCGATCGTTCGCGCGCGATGGGCACACAGGAGAACAAGATCAAAACGGTTTGGAACCTGCTCAATGCAGTCCTCGACTGTCACACGCGCCATAGGGTGTGGTCCTTCGCAAAGCGGAATTTTGAGATTTGTCATTCGCTACCGCGAATGTGGTTGAAAAACAAGCCCTGCCGAGGCCTAGGCCCAAGAGCTCAGCACCGGATATCATGCGGTTCACTCAATCGTCGCAGACTGACGAGGCCTTCCGGATCGTTTGCCAAAAGAGCGGCTGCCGAACGCCTGAGCACCGGATGCCGCCATCCGGGCGCAACATCAGCCAAAGGGCGCAGTACGAAGGCGCGACGATGCATCTGAGGATGGGGAAGCACAAGGCGCGCACGGGCAGCGGCAACCTGCCCCTTCAGGATCGCGCGAACATCGCCAACACCTGTACCGCGCGGCCAACCCGTGACCACCCCTTTGTACGCCAGCACATCGAGATCGAGGGGCCGAGGCCCCCAACGCCGTCCACCGCCGCGTCCGGCATCGCGCTCGATCCGCTTGAGCGCACTGAGCAACGCTGACGGTCCGCGCGCCGTGTCGATAGCGCAGACCGCGTTCATGTAGACCGGCTGATTGGGTGGCCCAACCGGGCTGCTGGCATAAATCGACGAGCATCGGCATGGGTCCAAGGACAACACGGCGATCCGTCGAAAGGCCTCCTCGATTGCCTCCTGAGGGTTTCCAAAGCGCCCCGGAATGTTTGCGCCCAGACCAATCAGGACACGACCGGATTTCACTGCGGGACGAGCGGCGGTGGAGAGTTGTAGCGCGGGTATATTGTAGAGTAAGGCCACGGATCACATCGCCCGCAGTACCGTTTTGTCTGCACCGCGATGGATTTGGAGGAGATAAGTTTCGTGCATTTTTATCCTGATGAACGCGTTGGGCTGTTTGTCGATGGTCCCAACTTTTATGGCGCCGCTCGCGCTCTCGGTTTTGACGTCGATTATGGCGCGCTTCTGCGTTTTCTGCGCAGCAAGGCGCGTCTTGTGCGCGCTGCCTACTATACAGCGGTGACCGAAGATACAGAATTTTCCTCCATCCGACCACTCGTCGACTGGCTGGATTACAACGGCTATCACATGGTCACAAAGCCGACGAAGGAATTCGTCGATCCAGAGGGCAATCGCCGCGTCAAAGGCAATATGGATGTTGAGCTCGCGGTCGATATCGTAAGCGCAGCACGCACGCTCGACCACGTTGTCCTGCTCTCAGGTGATGGTGATTTTCGCTATCTCGTCGAAACCGTGCAACGCATGGGGGTGCGCGTCACCGTTGTATCAACAAAGGAGAGCCGACCACCGATGATCGCCGATGAGCTTCGCCGCCAGGCGGATCAGTATGTCGACCTGATGGATCTGCGCGACGACATCGGGAGATCGGGCGGCCGACCACAGCGAAACACCGACAACGCGCCAGCCCGCAACGATGGCGCGGATGATGATGACTTCGGCGATGACGAGGACGATGACATCGATCGCTTCCGCAACATCTGAGCATGCAGATCGATGTCACGTACTGACACGTTAGAGGCCCCTGCCGAACCGCCGAAGCATTGTGCACTGTGCCCCCGCCTTGTCGCATTTCGCGAGGAAAGCTCATCTGCACACCTGGATTGGTTCGCAGGTGCCGTCCCATCATTCGGTGATCCGCAAGCCCGTCTGCTGATCGTCGGTCTTGCACCGGGACTGCAAGGCGCCCATCGCACCGGTCGCCCCTTCACGGGAGACTACGCCGGTGACCTGCTCTATGAGACGCTCGCGACGTTTGGCTGGTCGATGGGGACTTACGATGCGCGCGCCGACGACGGCCTTGAACTCATCGGCTGCATGATCACCAACGCAGTACGTTGTGTGCCGCCACAGAACAAACCAACAGGCGGCGAGATTGCAGCGTGTCGCCCATTTCTTTCCGCCCGGATTGAGAGCCTTGCGAACCTGCGGGCAATCCTAGCCCTTGGCCGCATCGCACATGAGAGTGTGTTGCGCGCGCGGGGCATAAAACTGAAAGATGCCCCGTTCACCCATGGAGGCATCCACCACCTCGGAGATGGCATCACTCTTGTCGATAGCTATCACTGCTCACGCTACAACACGAACACCCGGAGACTGACACCGCAGATGTTCGCCGACGTTTTCCGGGCCATCGCCGATCTCGCGTAACAGCCGCACCGGGGCCAACTGTCATCCGCGCTCGCGAAGCAGACGCTGCTTCTGACGGTTCCAATCGCGATCTTTCTGCGTCTGCCGTTTGTCGTGCAACTTCTTGCCCTTGGCGAGACCGAGCGAGAGCTTCGCGATCCCACGCTCATTGAAATAGAGTTTGAGCGGCACGAGCGTCATACCCTCGCGCTGGACGGCACCAATCAGCTTTGAAATCTGCTTGCGATGCAACAGCAGCTTGCGGTGACGACGCGGTGTGTGATTGTCGAACGCGCCTGATCGCTGATAGATCGGAATGTTCGCATTGATGAGGACGATCTCGTCTCCTTCGGCCGACGCGTAGCTTTCCGCAATGTTTGCCTTGCCCGTCCGGAGCGATTTAACCTCCGTGCCGGTCAGCACAAGGCCGGCCTCGAACTCCTCCTCGATGAAGAATTCGTGCCTCGCCTTCCGGTTTTCC
The DNA here is from genome assembly GCA_039816705.1 of Pseudomonadota bacterium. Classification (GTDB taxonomy): domain Bacteria; phylum Pseudomonadota; class Alphaproteobacteria; order Rhizobiales; family CALHAX01; genus CALHAX01. Next base: position 3,904 of record JBCBXF010000206.1, read on the forward strand.
GCGACCACATTGGACGGCGTCTGCAGTTTTTTCGCCATCTCAATTATAGTCCATCACACGTATTGAGAGCCGCAACACTCACGCATTCATCAGCCCGGCATGCACCAGTGCGGCATCAACCTGCGCCGCCGTTTCCGGCTCGACGCCAACCATCGGGGAGCGAACCTCGGGCTCCATCCGCCCGAGTTTGGACAGCGCATACTTCGCAGGGGCCGGGCTCGGCTCTGCAAAAAGTGCAACATGCAGCGGCATCAAACGATCTTGCCACTCGAGCGCTTTTGCAAAATCCCCAGCAAGGCATGCCTCGACAAAGCTGGCACAGGCCCGCGGCGCCACATTGGCCGTCACCGAAATCGTGCCATGCCCGCCATGTGCCATGAACCCGAGCACTGTCGGATCTTCGCCGGATAAGAAATTGAACTGTCGGTCCACCAGATGCCGCATCTTCGAGATGCGCGTGATATCCGCCGTCGCATCCTTCACGCCGATAATGTTGTCGAAATCATTGTAAAGACGCGCCATCGTCTCATCGGTCATGTCGATAATCGAACGCGGCGGGATATTGTAGATAATGATCGGAAGCGCCGTCGCCTTGGCAATCGCCTCAAAGTGCGCATAGAGCCCGCGCTGGTTGGGCTTGTTGTAGTACGGCGTGACAACAAGCAGACCCTGGGCGCCGGACTTTTCGGCATGCTGTGCAAAGTCGATCGATTCCCGCGTGTTGTTCGATCCGGCCCCGGCGATGACGGGCACTTGCCCGTCAGCCGCCTCGATCGTGATCTCGACAACGCGCTTGTGCTCCTCGTGGGAGAGCGTTGGTGACTCACCTGTTGTCCCGACAGGAACAAGCCCATGTGAACCTTCTGAAATCTGCCACGCCACGTGATCACGCAACGCCTTCTCATCAATCTCACCATCGCGAAATGGCGTGACGAGTGCGGGGAATGATCCCTTGAACATGGCGGAGCTATCCTTGCTGGGTTTGGCGGCGGCGCGGACCATATGGCGCATTGCGACCATCTCGCAACCATCGCCTGACACGAAGTTGCCGGAATCCTGCCGCACCGCTCGATCTTACGGCCAAAGTCAGTTCCACGCGTTGGCAATATCTACACGAGATCCGCCTATCTGTGGATCTCGACGCCTGAGCGCAAAGCGTTCCCACGAACACGCAGCACAGAATGGTTGACCGTCACGTGCCCCAACCGTTTCGCAGACCCGATCCAGGTGGTCCCGCAGGCTCTGGAACCCATTCAACCCACGCGCCCTGGTCGCGCATGGGCCTGCTGATCCAGCGTTGCGGGTGGGGGGCCATCTCAGTCCTGCTCGTCGCCACGGCCGGGTTGCTCGCGGCAAGCGCACTGCCAGAGACGAGAGGTCCCAAACCACACGCAGGATCATTTCAGAGCCGGCCTCTCACAGAGATACCAGACGTCGTATCCAGAACCGACGCAGCGACCCAAGCAACCTCCTCGCCATCGAAACAGCCCGATGACACGCCCGCAAACCTGGAAGAGGCCGCATCGACGGGACACGCGCAGCCCGCGCGGGGCGCCACTTACGGGCCGCCGGCGCGGACAATTTCACTGGCGGAAGCATCGATCCAGCCACTTCTCACGATCGGAAGTGATGCAGCGTTGCGCGATGAGGTGCGCGCCGCACTCGCCGATGTAAGCGCACGCAGGACGGCCTCCGCGCTCGCGCGCGCCACGGCAATGTCCCATCCAGGCGCCACAAAACTGGTGCAGTGGGCCACCTATCGTCGGCTGGCGTCGGGTGCGCGCGCCAAAGACATCGAAGCATTTCGCATCGCCAACCCGACATGGCCAGAACAAGACCTGCTGCGCCAACGCGCCGAAGAAGCCTTGCTCCTCGCCAACGCGCGAC
>JBCBXF010000207.1:0-5790 GCA_039816705.1 Pseudomonadota bacterium
GATTGAGCACGGTGAACGCTGTCGCCACAATAAACGGGACGAACAGCATCCAGGCATAAGGATACTGGTCCATGACCGGTCGCACGATGCCCATCGACCAACTCTCCAGCGTCATGATTTGAAAGAGCGTGTAGGACGAAGCGCCGATACTGCCGAACCATTCCGGAAACGACTCGCCGAACAGCTTCGTGGAGATCACCGCGAAGACATAAAAGATGATGCCCAGCAAAAAGACGATCGATCCCATGCCGGGCAGCGCCGACAATAGCCCCGTCACCACCCGCCGCATCGCCTCGACGGACGAAATCAGTCGCAGGACCCGCAGAATGCGGAACGCCCGCAACACCGAGAAAGCCCCTGTCGCCGGCATCAGCGCGATCGCGACCACAACAAAATCGAAGACGCGCCACGGATCTCGCCAGAAGCCCTTCGGATCAACAATGAGACGCGCCGCCAACTCCAGTACGAAGACCGCGAGGATCAGCGTATCGAGCGCACCAAGAAGTCCGCCGATCGCACCCATGGCTGTCGGGCTCGTCTCCAGCCCAAGGATCACCGCATTGAGCACGATGAGCGCCAGGATCATCGGCTCGAACCAGGGATGCGTAATCAAGCGGGCAAGACGGTCGCGGAGCATCGGACGATCTCAACAATGCGTTCGGTGGGGTTGGGCGCCTCGTATCTAGGCAAGACCACCCCGTCATGCAATCGCCCTGCAAAAGGCAGTCGAGAGGCCGCCGCGACAGCGAAGTCCTACTGAAGAATAGGCCGCAATTCATTGATGACAGTGTCGGCATGGCGAGTGCCCTTGCGGACCGAACCAATCCGCATCTGGACCCATGTCACCTCAGATGAGTCAAATCGCAACCACTGAAACCGGGTGTGGTTTGCCACTTTCCGGCGGAAGGTCGCGCCGTTTGAAAGGCGAATGTCCACCGTGCGGAGCGCGCCATTGCGCTTGAACAACCGTCGCGACTTCGCAAACCCGTTCTTGAGGAAAAGCCCGGAGATTTTTGTTGGACGCTCGAAGGCAATCACCACCCACTCGCCTTCACCCGAGCCGGACACACCCTCCGCCCATCCCGTGCGGTCGGAGCCATCAAAAAGCGATCGCGGACCATAATCCGACGCGTTGGCGTCGGACGACGCGAGGACAGAGCTGACACAATACTCTCCGAGGTTGGCCTTGCGGACGCAGGTCTCAAGTGGGCTCGTCGGTCGGGGTGTGTCAGCGTTCTCGCCACCGGCGGTATATCCTCCGCCAGGCACGGTTTTCGCCGCGTTCGCATTGGCCAGATCTTGCAACACCCGCATGGCCACGCGTGCGCCCTCAACCTGCGGACAACTGAAATGGTCTACGACAAACGTCTTGTATGCGCTGAGGGATGCTGCTGCCCGCGTGGCAGCAAAGGCCTGCGCGCAGGTCGCCGATTTCTGCTGCTGCTTCACACGTGCATCGGCCGCCGCAATCCTCGCGCGTGCGTCCGACGCCTGCGCACAGTCCGGGAAGAAGTCCATGAATCCGCGATAGCCAGAGACGGTGTCGCGCAACTCGGCCTGCCGCCACGCGCGAGCACACTGCGGATCCGCATCATCCTCAAATGTGACCGCGGTCGAAAACGGCGTGACACAGCTCACACGCGCCGGTCCGTCACCCGTGCTGTCGTTAGCCCAGATCGTCACTTGCAGATCGAGCCGGTTGGCAACCTGTCCGATCGGCTGAAGCACGACGGTGATGTCCGCCGCTTCCGCTTCACGCGTCAGCTTGGTGATCTCGCGGATGCGCGCTTCGCTGAACGACACGCTGCGCGTCGCAATCGTCGAAAATTCTCGGGCGACCGTGACCCGATTGGCCGTGTTCGCCAGGATGGTCTCGCTTAGCGCACTCACGAGCTTCGCCTGTCGCGCCGGCGTCAACGCAATCGCACTCGGTTGCACGCCAAGTACATGCACATAAGCGCTCGATTTCGGAACGGAGAAGCAGCTGGCGCGCGACTGGATTTGCGAAAGCTTGGCCACAACCTTGAAACGCCACGCATCGTCGGCCGCGCTCGCAACGGTAGCAACCGGTGTTGCACAAAACATCACAGCACAGCCGATACCGGCGGCGCGCAGCACGCCCCCTAGTCGCGAAAGACGCGGAAGTTTCCACCGTTTCATTGCCTGGTCCAACCTGCACACATGTCCTGCACCCTCCACACCGCTCGCGCTCCACAGTCTGCCCGACCATAAAGCAAGGTCAACACGGCAACTGCGCTTGCAAACGCGCGACCAGAGCCCGCTCGCAAACGCGCCACATCGGATGAGTGGAGCGGCCAGTGCAGAACGCGTGCGGCAGGCCGAACAAAAAGAGAGGCCGCCGACATGTGTCGACGGCCCCTCTCCAACATCTGCACTCTGCGCAAACGCGTGCAGAGCATCAGTTCGTGTAGGTGATCGTTTCCTGCAACAGGGTTGCACCGGCCGGGATGCGACCAGACGTGGTGCGCACTTTGCCGTTTTTCCTGTAGCGCCTTTGGACGGAGATGATTTTCTTCCCGCGCAGCGACTTGGGAATGCCTGCGAACTTACGTCCCTTGCGAGCCTTCCGCCCCTTACGGACTTTCTTCGTGCCGCGTGCCTTCTTGGAACTGCTTGCGACCTTGGTGCCTTTGGCAGACGTACGCGCAATACCTTTCGCGTACTGACCGCCTTTACCGCCCAGTGCGAGATGCGCAACGCCACCGCGTCCCACAACATCGACGCGCACTTTCGTGACGCCTGCGCCGGTCATGCCAAGCCGCTGAGCTGCAGCGCGCGACAGGTCAATAATCCGTCCGGCGATGTAAGGTCCGCGGTCATTGATCGTCACAACGACAGAGCGCCCGGTCGATTGACGTGTCACACGGACCTTAGTGCCAAAAGGCAGCGTTTTGTGCGCTGCCGACATGGCGTTCGGATTGAAACGCCCGCCGGACGCCAGGGCTTGCGGCTGCCAGTAGTACGACGCAACACCGTACTGGGCAGCCTGCGCCGGCTGGAGGGAAAAGATCGATGTCACGACCATGAGCGTGAAAGCACCCACGGCGAAAGCCACGTGTTTCATCACATGTCCTCGTTGAATGTTCGTTTGGGGATAGAAATCAGAATGTCGGGCCCGGCCGGGCCTCCAACTTTGTCTCCCATCGGCGCGCACTCGTTACGCCACGCCGTGGAGATCAGTCGCTTCCCTGATGAAGCGCGACGCCGTCAGACGCCTGTTTTGTTGCGCGTGCAACTGACAGATTGTCGCACACCGGATTGTAATCCGTCGACACATTCCGTGAGTGCAACAAATGAGCAGTATCCAGAGTTACGCGCGCGCACCACCGCCGCATTACCGCCTGATTTTGTGTCCGCCCATCACGTGCAACTTGTGCGGAAATAAATCCGCAAACTGGTCGTCGTTATGTCAAAAACAGGCGGTCGACGGAGGGGAATACGACAATAGCGCGCAAACGTTTCCCGGAGACAGTGCACTGTGCGGACGGCTAAGCCAGCGCCGCGCGCAGCGGAGCCATGCGCCTGACGCACATCTCTAGCGGCAGATTGCAACCCTGCACGCGACCGACGGTAAAAAATTGTGATCGCTGCGTCAGCGCACTTAGCCCAGATCAGGCATCGCAATGCCGTTCGCATCGCACGCAGCCTGAACCGTATTGCGCAAAAGGCAGGCGATCGTCATCGGCCCAACCCCGCCCGGCACCGGCGTGATCGCGCCGGCAACTGCAGCGCACTCCCCATAGTGCACGTCGCCGACAAGTTTGGATTTTCCATCCTGACCATCGACCCGATTGATCCCGACGTCGATGACAGTCGCCCCGGGCTTTACCCAGTCACCGCGCACCATCTCAGGCCGCCCGACAGCCGCGACCAGCAGGTCCGCCTGGCGGCAAACACCTTCGAGATCTTTCGTGCGCGAGTGTGCAATCGTGACGGTGCAGCTTTCCTGGAGCAGCAACTGACTAACCGGCTTGCCCACGATGTTCGAGCGCCCGATCACCACCGCGTTCAGACCGCTCAACGAGGGCACCGCCTTCTTCGCGAGAATGACACAACCAAGCGGCGTGCACGGCACGAGCGCAGGCTCCCCCGTCGCCAACCGCCCTGCATTAACCGGATGAAATCCGTCGACATCCTTTGACGGATCAATCGCGTTCAATACTTTCTGGCTGTCAATTTGATCGGGCAGTGGAAGCTGCACCAGGATACCGTGGACCGTGTCGTCGTTGTTCAGCTTATCGACCAACGCGAGCAACTCGTCCTCAGACGTCGAAACATCGAGTTTGTGCTCGAAAGACGCCATCCCCGCTGCCGACGTTTGCTTACCCTTGTTGCGCACATAGACCTGACTGGCGGGGTCTTCACCGACAAGCACCACAGCGAGACCGGGTGTGAGGTTATGCGCAGACTTAAGCTGCGTGACAGCCGCGCCGATCTTTTCACGCAGCTCAGCTGCAACGGCCTTGCCGTCGATGACATGTGCGTTCGACATGAATTCGTCTCCCGTAGATGCGCCCGGTCGGGCGATCGTGCATGCGTTTGGAATTTTAGGTTGCCCGCGTCAGCCGCACAGTGCCCCGGATACGAAACCCGGCTGTCCGCAATTTCCGATCACGACCCAACTTAGAAAGTAGAGCCCGAAGATCAGCACCAGCGGTGACAAATCGATCCCATTGATCGCCGGCAGGCGCCGTCGGATCGGCCGCAGGATGGGGTCGGTGACCGCATAGGTCGCGCGGTGAATGAATGAGACAACGCCGTTGTGCGCGTTGAGCACGCCGAAGCTGATCAGCAGCGTCAGAACAACGTCGATGACGATGATGAAGATAAACCAGCCGATGAGCATCTGCAGGAAAAGGAAAAGGCCGGTAAATCCCGACATGGCGCACCCCGGATGTTGGTGCAGCATCACGCGCGCACCGATTGATCGCCGGTTTAGCGACGCCCCTCCACTTCTGCAAGCGCATCACGCCTGCTTTGGCGGGTCTAGGGGGAAGGGCGTTCCAACGCTAGTGCCCGCGGGTGTTCAACCGTCGCGGAGCAGGCGTGTCAGCGTATCCCGCGGGATTGACATGGCACGGTCCCGGTTCATCGCGTTGCGCATGAACTGTAGCTGCACTTTCAGCGGCTGACTGCGTACATCGCGAAGCTCCCGCATGAACTCATCATAAGTTCGTGCATCGATGCGCGGCGGCACATATCTCGAAGGTCTCAGTGTCATCCAGCATGTATGAAGGTGTTACGCCGAATACACCACAAATGCCGTCTTTAATGATTTCCAAAGGGTTACCGGTTGTCGGGGGCCGACGCGCACCCTCCACTATGCGGCGGCCGTCGTCACTTCGAGCTCGGCTGAGAGCAGCCGCCGACCAAAGGTGTTAATCCACGCACCGACCTGCGCAGCATGGAGAAAATGATTTTGGAAGTGCTCGTCCCGCGGCCGCGCGCCTTTCGTCGCCAGCCGATCCGGACGATGTGATGTCCAGCGATTGACCAGCGCGTAAGTAATCTCAGGGTGGAATTGCACAGCTGCGGCGGCAGGTCCGTACGTGAACGCTTGGTTCTCAAATTGCGCGGTACCTGCCAGTCGTACGGCGCCGGATGGCATGGAAAACCCCTCCGTGTGCCACTGATAAACCTTTTCCGGCCACGCACAGAGCGGTGTCGCACCCGCTGTAACCTCGAGAGGATAATACCCCACCTCGATCGACGCCTGCGGACATGGGCTCACCGTCCCACCCAGATGTCTGGCCAGCATCTGCGCCCCAA
>JBCBXF010000208.1:0-5769 GCA_039816705.1 Pseudomonadota bacterium
GTGTGCTCGCATACCTCTCCATCGGACAAGAATAGAATGTCGCTGGCAAGCCGTTCAGCCTGATGGCGGTTGTGGGTTACGAAAATCACTTTCATTCCCTTGCTGGCATCAGTGGTCACGATGTCTTCAATGATGCGCGTCGAGACCGGGTCGAGACTGGCGGTGGCCTCATCTAGAAACAGGATCTCCGGCGCGGTTGCGAGGGCACGGGCCAGCGCAAGGCGTTGCTGTTCGCCGCCGGAGAGTTTTCGCGCAGGTGTCATCCCATGACCCGTGAGGCGGACACGCTCGAGAAGGTCGTCGATTACGCCAGCGTCGGACTCGCCCCTCGTTTTCTGCGCAAATGCGATGTTATCGCGTGCCGTGCGGCGCAGAAGAACGGGGCGCTGGAACACCATCGCTTGTCGTCGCGTCACCCGGTGATCAATCTGTGTTCCGCCCCATGTCACGGACCCGGAGGTTGGTTGCAGGAGACCGTGGAGCGTGCGCAACAAAAGGCTTTTGCCAGCACCGTTCGGGCCCATGATCACGGTTGTGCCCGGGCTAACGAGTTCAAACGTCATGTCCTTCAGCAGACGGTTGCCATCGATCACGAGGGTCAGAGCGCGGACCTGTAAGGGCAGGAGCGGGGGCGCTATCGGCGCCAGGGGCGGATCAGACATAGGCGTTGCGCAGGGCGATAGCCCGCACCCCGGAAGCGACGGCGTTGATTGCGAGGGCGAGCGCTAGAAGCACCATGCCAAGCGCAACCGCCAGCGCGAGATCACCTTTCGAGGTTTCAAGCGCGATCGCTGTCGTCATGACCCGCGTGAAGTGATTGATATTGCCGCCGACAATGATGACGGCGCCAACCTCTGCGATGGCGCGGCCGAACCCGGCGAGCAAAACGGTCATGAGGCTGTATCGCGCATCAGTGAGCAAGGTTGTGAGCGCATGTGTCCGCGATACATTGAGCGAGCGGAACTGCTCATCATACTCGGCGTGCAAGTCCTCGATCGTCTGTCGCGTGAGGGCGGCCACGATCGGCAGGATCAGCAGCGTTTGCGCGAGGATCATCGCGGTCGGGGTGTAGAGGAGTGCCAGGCCGCCGAACGGACCAGAACGCGAGATCATCAGATACAGCAACAGGCCGACAACAACAGGTGGCATGCCCATCAACGCGTTCATGACAATGATGACCAGACCCCGGCCGGGAAAGCGCGTGAAGCCGACGAGGGCGCCCAGAGGAAGGCCTATCGCGCTCGCCAGAAACAGTGCCATCAGGCTCACCCTGAGTGACAGCCCGATGATCTCGTAGAGGTCCGGATCAAGCGTGACGACCAGATGGAACGCCAAGCCGAAAGCTTCGAGCATGGTGGCCTGACGCCTTCTGAGGAAATCTGGGCGGCAGCACGTCTCGGTGCACACGCCACTGAAGCCCGCACTATGGCGAGCGCGTTTGGCAGGCGCAAGAATGTGACTCGGTCGTCATTTGATCTGCTGGAAAGCTTTGAGGCTGTGTTGGTTCTCTGAAAGGCGTGGCTTCCCGCGTTGGTTTATGGTGCGTGATCGGATATGGCACTCGCGCGTGCAGGGTCATGATGGTGCGATAGGCCCGCGGAACTCAGGGAGCGGTGTGCGATGCGGCTTCTGGTTTACAGTCACGATACGTTCGGCCTTGGCCACCTGCGTCGGTGCCGGACGATTGCGCATCATCTTGTTGATACGCGTCCGGACGTCTCCGTCCTTATTCTTTCCGGCTCGCCAATCATTGGAAGTTTCGGGTTTCGCTCGCGCGTCGACTACGTCCGTTTTCCAGGTGTCGTGAAGCACAAAAACGGGGGCTACACGGCGGACGGCCTCGACATCAGCATCGAAGATGCAATTGCGATGCGGGAGACGATCATTCGTTCGGTGGCCGGCGCATTCAATCCGCATATGTTCCTTGTTGACAAGGAGCCGCTTGGCCTGCGTGGCGAAGTCGAACCGACGCTCAAGCTGTTGAAGGCAAACGGAACGCGTCTTGTGTGCGGGTTACGTGATGTTCTCGACGATGAGGAGATGCTCCGCGAGGAGTGGGACCGCAAAGGCGCGATGGCGGCGCTTGAAGACTATTACGATGATATCTGGGTCTACGGCCGACCTGAGGTGTGCGATCCGCTTGCTGGGCTGGACGCGCCGCAAAGCGTGTACGCTAAGATGACATACACCGGCTATCTCCGACGCGAGAGCACGCAACTGGCTGATTTTTCAGAAGAGATGCAATTCGATGCGCCGTACGTGCTGGTGACAACCGGCGGTGGCGGAGATGGCTCTGATCTGGTTGATCTGGTGCTGCAGGCCTACGAGACCGACCCGACGATCCCGATTAATGCGTTGATTGTCACCGGCCCGTTCATGCGGCGGGATTCGCAGTTCAATTTCCGCAATCGTGCCGAGCGATTGCCGCGGGTCCGCGTGATCCCGTTTTCGGCAAACCTCGAGCATCTCATTTTGCGTTCACAAGGCGTCGTCGGGATGGGTGGCTACAACACGTTTTGCGAAATTCTTTCCTTCGACAAACCGAGCATCATCGTGCCACGCACTGTGCCACGTCTTGAGCAGTTCATCCGCGCATCGCGCATGCAGGAGATGGGGCTCGTGCGGATGCAACGCTACGATCAGCCGGATGGCGCGCGGGCGATGGCGCGGGGGATCCGCGAGCTGGAGCGCCAGTCTCCGCCGTCACACCGGATGCCGGGCGGGTTTCTTGATGGGCTCTCCATGATCGCGCAGGCAGTTCCCTCACCTGGCGAACTTCGCGATCTTGAGAACGCAGAGCTCAAGGACAGTGCCGGCAGGGATGAGGCGGCGTCTCATGCCGTGAGCGAAAGCTCAACGGTGTCGTCCGAACTTCGTCTTGTCCCGAACACTTGAGAGGCCTGCAGTGATCAATCTGCGGCCCGTTATGCACGTTTCATCGTCGCTGCCAGGCGTCGTACCAACCGTCGTCGACGTCCTGCGGGCGCGCGAGCGGCGTCAAGCCTGGCGGCGCGAGTTTCAGGTCGCTGAGCAAAATGCCTCCGCGGGTCATTGCGGGGACGATGGTGTCGTTCATCAAGCGTTGCATGTTGGCGCAGTGGATCGGCGACTGGTTGCCAATGTCGCTGTGGACGAGCGCGACGCGTCCAGCAAAGCGTGCCACCGCCGCGGGCAGGGTTTCTTGCAACTGCCCTTCGATGAGAAACGCCGCGTCCGGTGTCGAATTTTCGTGCGCGCGCGCTTTGCGGTCGAAGACATAAATCTCCCGATCCGGGAACAGCGTGCGGAGGTGATCGAAGGTCCGGCCATTGCCGAGGCCAACCTCAAAAATAACTCCCTCAATGTCCGCGATCAGTTCGGCGGCGCGATTGAGCAGCGCGCGTTGTGCGGTGACACGGTGCACGAAGTCGTCAAAACGGGACATTGGCGTTCCGTATGCTGGCACGGGGCGGATCAGGAGGCGGCACATGACTAACAAGGTCGCCGTGGTCATGAAAGGCTATCCGAGGCTTTCCGAGACATTCATTGCTCAGGAGCTCTATGGCCTGCAGGAGGCCGGGATTGACTTCGAAATTTACGCGTTGCGACGGCCGCATGACGACGCGCGTCATCCGGTTCACGATGCGATTGTGGCGCCGGTCCACTACCTGCCGGAATACCTGCGTGATGCGCCGATGCGAGTGTTAGGTGCCGTTCTGCATGGGCTGCTTCGGCCTGGTATGTTCTCTACGCTCACGCGTTTTCTCCGCGATTTCCGGCGCGATCGGACACGCAATCGCATTCGTCGCCTCGGTCAGGCGTTCGTGCTGGCGCGTGAGCTGCCTGCTGATACCACGTGGCTCTATGCACATTTCCTCCACACACCTGCGTCCGTCACGCGGTATGCGGCGTTGCTAAGGGGGGTGCCGTGGAGTTGTTCGGCTCATGCGAAAGATATTTATACGTCACCCGACTGGGATCTGAGCGAGAAGCTCGAAGACATGGTGTGGTTGGTGACGTGCACTGCTGCAAATGTCGCCCATTTGCGCGACCTAGCGCCACGTCATGCAGAGAAAATTGATCTGCTCTATCACGGGCTCGACTTTTCCCGGTTTCCGTCGCCGTCCCGCGGGGAGCCGTACTCTGATGGTCCGGTCCGCCTGCTTTCGGTTGGGCGGGCGGTGGAGAAAAAGGGTTACCCTGATGTTCTCGAGGCCCTTGCACGGCTGCCACAGGATCTTGCGTGGACGTTTGAGCACGTTGGCGGCGGTGATGGACTGGAGGCGCTGAAACGTCAGGCGGACGCGCTGGGCCTTGCACACAGGATCACCTGGCACGGGGCGCAGCCGCAGCAAGCGGTTCTTGCGGCGTATCACCGGTCAGATGTCTTTGTGCTCGCAAGTCGGATTGCTGAGGACGGGGATCGCGATGGTTTGCCGAACGTGTTGATGGAGGCTCAGAGCCAAGGTCTGGCCTGCGTCGCGACTGCTGTGTCTGCGATACCCGAGTTGATCAGGGCAGGTGAAACCGGTCTGCTTGTCCCGAGTGACGATCCTGTAGCGCTCGCCGGTGCGCTCGAACAGGTCATTCGCGATCCCGGTCTGCGGGTACAGCTCGGCGCGGCTGGCGAAGCGCGTGTGCGTCAGAAATTTTCGTATGAGGCCGGCGTCGCGGAGTTGGCCGAACGCTTTGGCTGCGTGACAGCGGCAGAATCGGCGGCGGACGTTGCACGCGATTACGGCGCCAAGCTCTCGCAGGATGCCGCATGAGAGTGGCGTTTTATGCGCCGATGAAATCGCCGTATGCCGCGACACCTTCCGGCGATCGCGAGATTGCACGACGGCTTATCGCAGCGATTGAACGCGCCGGCCATGGTGTCGAGGTGGCCAGTGAGTTGCGGAGCTTCGAGCGGACGGGCGATGCGGCCCGGCAAGAGGAGATCGCCGCGGAGGCGGTGGAGGCGGCGGAGGTTTATGTTGCGGCCGTTACGGACGAAAGACGACCCCGACCGTCCGTGTGGTTCACATATCACTGCTATCACAAGGCCCCGGACCACATTGGGCCGCGGGTCTGCGACGCTCTCGGCATTCCCTATGTGATCGCTGAGGCATCTGTTGCACCGCGTCAGGCGTTTGGCCCGTGGGCACCCGGGTTTGCGGCTGCGCATGCGGCTGTTGCCGCCGCTGATCTCGTGATTGGATTGAACCCGCGAGATGAAGCCGGAGTGCGGGACGTGATGAAGCCGGGTGCGGTCTACGCGCATTTGCCTGCGTTTCTTGATGCCTCCGTGTTCGGCATCAGTGCCGAGCGGCGCTGCGCTCTGCGTCGTCGGATCTCCAGCGAGACCGGTCTTGATACGGATGCCGTGTGGTTGCTCAGTGTCGCGATGATGCGGCCGGGCGACAAGGCTGCGTCCTATGCGAGGTTGGCGGACGCGTTGGGCACACTGCGTGACAATCTCCCCGCCTGGTGTCTGCTCGTGGTCGGAGATGGCGAGGCGAGGCCGCATGTCATGCGCGCGTTCGAAGCCGTCGGTGATCGTGTGAGCTGGTTGGGGGCGCAGGCCGGGTCAGCACTTGCGGAGATTTATGCTGCTGCGGACGTGTTTGTCTGGCCAGCGGTCAACGAGGCGATCGGCATGGTGTTTCTTGAAGCAGGTGCGAGCGGTTTGCCGGTTGTTGCCGGTTATACGGATGGTGTCGCCAGCATCGTGGTGCATGAAAAGACCGGTCTCGCTGGAGATCCGACGACGCAGAGCGCAGCGCCGCTCGGCACTGATGCCGAACACGG
>JBCBXF010000209.1:0-5653 GCA_039816705.1 Pseudomonadota bacterium
TTGTCAAAACTGCCTGTGCCCCGGATAGCCATGAATTACCTGTATGGCGCGTCGGTTTCAAGGTTGCGCGCGATCTGCGCTTCCCAGCGCTCGCCGTTGTCGAGAAGCTTGTCCTTGTTGTAAAAGAGTTCCTCGCGGGTTTCGGCGGCGTGCGTCCCGGCGTCGACCATGCCGTCTTCAGCCACGGCCTTCTCGAATGCGGACTTCATCGACCCTTCCCAGGCTTCGACCTGGAAATGCATGTCCCCGTCTGCGATGGCCTTGAATTGGAGCTGGCTGTCGGATGGCTTGTATTCCACCGTGTAGCCCATGCCCTCGAGCACCTTGCCAACCACTGTCGAGAGGACAAGCTGGCTGGTCCAGTTGTTTTGGACAATGATGATCGGGTCGTCCGATTCCGGCACCTGGGCCATGGCTGGCGCGGCGAGCGAAGCGGCGAGCGTCGCGGCGGCAGCGGTTTTCATGAAGGTTTTGAGCATGTGGCGATGATAACTCCCTAGCCAGGCGGGTGCGCGGTACGCAGCGACCCTGCAGTTGGTTGGGCCGCGTAATCGGCGCGGCGTCGACACTATTGGTCAGCGGCGGCTTCCATGCAAGACCAAACCGGACCATTTTGAACCAATTTCAGACCAATGTACTAGGTCGATCGGCCATGGGCTTTCCATGCAACCGCATGAACTTACACTCAAAACAGGGCTTTTGATCCGCTGGGCGCTTGTGACTAAGCTGGCGCTGATCAGATCGTTCCTGCTTCCAGGTTGCACGAACCAATGACGGACCTTTCAATCGAGCATGGCATCCTCCGCGCGGCGTGCGTTCAGAACTGCGCAACCCCGCAATGGGAGGATAATCTTCGTGATGTCGCGCGCCTCATTGATGCGGCTCATTCAGATGGGGCAATGCTCGTCGCGTTACCGGAGTATTTCTCCGGGCTTGAAACCGATGGTGCGCGGATCAAGCCTGTCGCGTTCGCCGAAGCGACGCATCCGGTGCTTGCGGCGCTCGTCGAAACGGCTCGCGACCGGTCTCTCTGGTTGTTGTTGGGGTCGCTCGGTATCAAGGATGCCGACGGTCGCGTGTTCAATCGCTCTTACCTTATTTCTCCGGATGGACGCGTCGCGGCGCGCTACGACAAGATCCACATGTTCGATGTCGATCTAGGAGAAGGGAAATCCTACCGTGAGTCTGAGACCATTGCGCCTGGTGCGACCGCGATGGTCGCAGACACTCCGTGGGGCGGGCTTGGCCTTTCGATCTGCTACGATCTGCGGTTTCCAGCGCTTTACCGCGAGATGGCCCGGGCTGGCGCGGATATCCTCGCAATTCCGGCTGCGTTTACCCGCACGAGCGGTGAAGCACACTGGCATACGTTGGTGCGCGCGCGGGCGATTGAAACCGGGAGCTTTGTCCTCGCGCCTTGCCAGTTTGGAACACTGGATGGTGGTGCCGAGTGTTTCGGACACTCGTTGATTGTCGATCCGTGGGGCGAAGTACTGGGTGATGGGGGGACGGACGCGGGGTATGTCATTGCCGACCTTAATGTCGCAAAGGTTGCAAAAACACGGACGCGTCTTCCGTCGCTGTTGCACGATCGTGCGTTCACGCTGGGCGTCGTGTCACGCGCTCAGGCAGCTGAGTGATCTTCACTGCGCGTCGGCTGCGAAATCGATGAGGTGCATGTAGGAGCCGCAGACACGGCCCATTGTGAGACCGCACATTGCCCCAGTGTCCAGGTTTTGGAACAGCGGTTCACCCACTTCCCGTTCGATCGAGGCATAGTGAAACTCATGGGCGAAGAACGTGTCTGGAGCGTTTTGCGTCCGCAGGCCTGCGCGCGATGTCAGGCGAACGTGGCGATAGCCGAGATGCAGTCTTCGACGGGCAAAAGACGTTTCGAGTTTCAGAAGGCCAAGCATGGGATGGGAATTTCCATCCGCATCGGTGATCGCGTCGCCCAGCGTCATGTAGCCCCCGCACTCGCCGTAGATGGTCACGCCTTTGTTGGCAGTGGTGCGCATGGTGGTGCGAAAAGTTGAGGCGGCAGCGAGCCGCTCTGCGTGCAATTCGGGATACCCGCCGGGGAGGAAAACAGCGTCGCAATCAGATGCTGGAGCCTCGTTCGCGAGTGGAGAGAAAAAGCTGAGCTCTGCGCCAGCCCGTCGCCATCCGCTCAAGACGTGCGGATAGGCGAAGCGAAACGCGACATCATCGGCGATCGCGACACGTTGGCCGAGGGGTGCAAGACGTGGAACTTTTGAAGCGTCGATGGCTGATTGCGACGGAGGTGATGCGAGCCGGATCAGCGCATCGAGATCGCAGTCAGCCTCGACAAGATCTGCCATTGTGTCGATCCGGGCATCCAGATCGCTAAGTTCCTCCGCCTGCGTCAGCCCGAGATGGCGTGACGGCATCGTAATCTCAGCGTGGCGCGGCAGTGCGCCCACGATCGGTACGTCGAGTGGTTCAAGCGCTGTCGTCAGCATAGCGCGTTGGCGGTCTGACGATGTGTTGTTGAGTATGACGCCGGCGATACGGACGGACGGATCAAACGTGCGAAAGCCGTGCACGAGTGGCGCCACAGACTGAGCGATGCCACCGCAATTGATAACGAGCAGAATAGGCACGTTCAGCATGCGGGCAACGTCCGCAGTTGCCCCGATGCCGGTTCGCCCAGGGCGCTGGCCGCCATCAAACACACCCATCACGCCTTCAATGAGCGTCAGGTTCGCATTGGAATCCAGACCTCCGGCGAGGGCACGCAACAAGTTTGGCCGCATGGCCCAGGCATCGAGATTCACTGACGTGCGCCCTGATGCCCGTGCATGAAATTGCGGATCGATATAGTCGGGTCCGATCTTCGCGGGGGCGACTGCCACCCCTCGCCGTTTGAGCGCGCGGAGAAGCGCGATGGTGAGCGTGGTTTTGCCGGACCCGGTGGCAGGAGCGCCGATTATAAGTGCGGGGACCATTATTTCGCCGGGCGATCGGGAGTGTGCCGTGGTGTCACGTGCCGGTCGCGACATGGCTGCGCGCGTAAGGCCCTAGCTCCGTCAAAGGGGTCAGCCAGTCAAGTTCCTCACGCAAGGTGACGATATCGCCGACCACGATCATCGCGGGTGAGCCGAGACCGGCGGCCGTGGCGTCGGTTGCGGCGTTTCCAAGCGTCGTCGTGATCGTGCGCTGCTCGGGCATCGTGGCGTTGCAGACAATCCCGACTGGTGTGTTCGCCGCGCGACCGCCCGCGATCAGGCGCGCCGTGATTTTCTCCAGCAGTCGGAAGCCCATGTAGATCACCAACACGGGTGTTGATGTCGCCAACGCGTTCCAATCGACACGCGTGCTCAGCTCCCCGTCTGCGCCATGGGCTGTAATCAACGTGACACCCTGGTTGAAGTCGCGGTGCGTGACCGGGATGCCGGCATAGGCGATGCCGCCAATGCCTGCGCTCACGCCGGGGATAATGCGAAACGGAATACCTGCCGCGTTCAATTCCTGCGCTTCTTCCGCGCCGCGACCGAAGACGAAGGGATCACCGCCCTTGAGGCGCAGGACACGGTGTCCAGCATTCGCACTGGTGATCAGGTGGCCGGTGATCTCCGCCTGTTTCGGCGAGGCGACGCCGCCGCGTTTGCCGACATAGACGAGGTTTGTAGCGTCCGGCACCTGCTCGAGGATCGCTTCGCTGACCAGGGCATCATAGTAGATAATGTCTGCACCCTGGATCGCATGCCAGGCGTGGAGCGTGAGCAGGCCGGGATCGCCCGGTCCGGCGCCTGTGAGCCAGACCCACCCGGAGTGAAACGGCAGATGAAAATCAAACGGTTGACGGCGACGGGCGCGCCAATTCTCTGCAGCAGCCTGTGACGCTGGCCCCTGCGACGGGGCCAGCGGAAGTTTGGCGACATTATCGCGCGGGTTTTCGGTGGCCTCGGTCATCGCGGAAATGGTACGGGCAGGGCGTTGAAATTCCAGGCGCGGATGTATCAGAGTGACGCGGGCGCGGATACTCATTCTTGGAGGCACGGGCGAGGGTTTCGCGCTCGCCGCGCAGCTGGTGAGAGACCGGCGTTTTGAAGTCATCACGTCGATGGCTGGAGCGACGCCTGCACCGAAAGTGCCCGAAGGTGGGCTCCGTCGCGGCGGTTTTGGCGGCATCCCAGGGCTCCGTGACTATCTCCTGCGAGAGAAAATCGCCGCCGTTGTCGACGCGACCCACCCTTTCGCCACCGCGATCTCACTTAACGCAGCGCGTGCTGCGGCGGCGTGTCGCTTGCCGCTGGCGCAGTTCAAACGTGCGGCATGGGCGCAGGGCACCGGCGATCAATGGCACGAGGTGGATGATCTCGCAGCGGCGGCAGCAGCGCTTCCTGCCAATGCAGGGCGGGTATTTTTGACGACTGGCAAGACGACGCTCCAGCATTTCTCCTCTCGTGACGATCTGACATTTCTCGCGCGGATTGTTGCGCGACCGCGTGATGGATCTGATGTGGGGTGGCCGCGTAATCTGACCGTTCTGGAGGAAAAAGGACCATTCACGCTTGCTGACGAACTGCGGTTGCTCCGTGCGCATCACATTGACTGGATCGTCTCGAAGAACAGCGGAGGCGCGGCGGCTTACCCCAAGATCATTGCCGCGCGCGAACTGGAGATTCCGATCGTGATGGTGCGTCGCCCGGTGTTGGAGGCACCGGACCATGGGGTGTTGGTGCAGGATATTGAGGCGGCCGTCGCGTGGCTTGAGCGGGTTGCGGCAGACGCGGCCACGGAGTTTTCAGCATGAACGAGATGACGCCACGCGCATCGCACAGTGCGGCACCTGAGCGGTCCGCGCGCCAATGGCTCCATGTCGTCGGGATCGGTGATGACGGTGCGGATGGCTGTTTGCCAACGGCGGCGTCACTCATTGCAAGCGCGGACATTCTCGCCGGGGCGCCGCGGCAGTTGGCGCTGGTCGCAAACTCCAACGCGCGACGGATTGAAATTACTGGTGATTGGCGGGCATCCATTGAAGCGCTTGCTACGCACTGCGGCCAACGCGTGGTTCTGCTCGCGAGTGGGGATCCGCTGCTGCATGGTGTCGGCGCGTTGGTGGCGGAGTTTTATGGGCCGGACGAGGTTCGTGTCGTGCCGCATGTCTCATCGTTTGCACTTGTCTGTGCGCGCATGCTCTGGTCGCAGCCGGATGTGCACTTGGTGCGCTTGACCGGTGCGGCGACGGATCTGTTGGAGCGTAAGCTCCGGCCCGGACGACGCATCGTCGTCCTGAGTGCTAACGACGCATCACCCCGCCATGTGGCAGCGGCGCTGACGTCGCGGGGCTATGGCGCAAGCCGAATCGACATTTTTGAGCATCTGGGAGGCGCGCATGAGCGCTGCGCTGGTGACACCGCTGCGTCCTTCAATGCGGCGCAGGACGATCGTGCCATTGCGCGGTTGAACACGATGGCGATCACGTGCGTGGCCGACGCGGCGACGGATCGTGGGCTGGCGTCCTTATCTTCCGTTCCGGGTCTGCCGGAAGATGCGTTCGAGCATGATGGGCAGATCACAAAGCAGGAGGTGCGAGCGATCACGATCGCAAGGCTTGCCCCTCAAAACGGCGACCTGCTTTGGGACATCGGCCTTGGATCAGGCGCCATGGCTATCGAGTGGC
>JBCBXF010000020.1:0-22361 GCA_039816705.1 Pseudomonadota bacterium
CGTCTCGGTCATTTGGGAGATCCGGCCCTTCCACGCGCCAGGTGGTGTCGCCGATCCGGACGCGACCGCGCCCATTCTCGATGGCTTCAGAGAGTGTGAAAACGCGCCCGACGTAGGCTTTTCCTCGGATATTGAGGTTGGGGTTGTCGCTGGTGCCGCTGGCCTGATTGCCATAGCGCGCGCCGATCGCGCAGCTTGCGGCAGCGGCGGCTGCAAAGACGAGAAACTGCGCGGTGAGGCCAAGATCGAGTGCGAGGGCAACAAGACCGGTGACGATTGCGGCGCCGCCGAACCAAAGCAGGAAAACGCCCGGTGCCAACGCTTCGAGTGCCATTAGCGCAAGCCCGATCAAAACCCAGATCCAGCCGTTCAGTTCCGTGAGCAAAGCGCTCATGTTTTTCTCTCCCCGCGGACGATCAGGTTTTAGCTCCGGACGGACTGCACCGTCCGGAGCTGTGACAGGCCTCAGCTGCGTGGCATGTGGGTGCGTGCGCCGTTGCGTGAGCCATTTGATTTTGGCGCATCGGGCGCGAACGTCTCTTTGGTGATCTCGGCCAATCCACCGATCGTTCCGATCAGGCTGGAGGCCTCAAGCGGCATCATGATCACTTTCTGGTTCGGCGCAGAGGCGAGTTCCTTCAAAGCGTCGACGTAGTTGTTGGCGACGAAGTAGTTGATGGCCTGTACGTCGCCGCTGCCTATCGCGGCGCTCACCATTTCCGTCGCCTTGGCTTCGGCCTCGGCGGAGCGTTCGCGCGCCTCGGCATCCCGGAAGGCCGCTTCCTTGCGACCTTCGGCGGCGAGCATGGCAGCCTGCTTCATGCCCTCGGCCTTGAGGATCTCGGACTGGCGGCGTCCCTCGGCTTCGAGAATCTCAGCACGCTTGTCGCGTTCCGCTTTCATCTGGCGTGCCATCGAGTCGACAAGGTCACGCGGGGGTTCGATATCCTTGATCTCGATGCGGGTCACCTTCACGCCCCACGGATCGGTCGCATCGTCCACGATGCCGAGCAGCTTCGTGTTGATCGTGTCGCGATTGGACAATAGATCGTCCAGATCCATCGAGCCCATCACCGTCCGGATGTTGGTCATCGTCAGGTTGATGATCGCCAGTTCGAGATTGTTGACTTCATAGCTGGCCTGA
Organism: Pseudomonadota bacterium; assembly: GCA_039816705.1. Classification (GTDB taxonomy): domain Bacteria; phylum Pseudomonadota; class Alphaproteobacteria; order Rhizobiales; family CALHAX01; genus CALHAX01. Next base: position 1,145 of record JBCBXF010000020.1, read on the forward strand.
GCGGCATCCAGCACCTGGAAAAACGCGACGCCATCAACGCGGACCATCGCGTTGTCCTTGGTGATGACTTCCTGGCTCGGGATGTCGAGGACCTGCTCCTTCATGTTCATTTTCACGCCGACCTGTTCAACAACGGGCGTGAGGACGTGAAAGCCGGGATGGAGCGTGCGATTGTACTTGCCGAGCCGTTCCACCGTGTAGGTGTAGCCCTGGGTCACGATCTTGATGGATGACCAACCGATCGAGAGCACGGCGATGCCGAGCACGATGGCGACCATCAATATGATGCTGTCGAGCATATCTCTTGCCTCCTCCTCATTTGTTCATGAGGAAATATGGGAATTCTCGGAAGCGTTTTTTAGATCGGGTTTGCTTTCAAAAGGCTGAACGAAACCTTAATGAGGGATTTAAATTCAGACAAGCGCACGGTTTTTCAGCCCGAGAGGATTTAAATCCATCCGGAAAGCTCACGGCGGATCAGGTGCTCGATGACATCCATGCCAATGTCGCTGTCGTTGAGGCAGGGGATGTGGCTGTAATCCTCTCCGCCGTGCTCGTGAAAGATTTCTTCGCCTTCACCTGCGATCTCCTCGAGCGTCTCGAGGCAGTCGGAGACAAAGCCCGGGTTGAAGACGGCAATGCGTTTCTTTCCCTCTTTCGCGAGCGCTTCGATGGTCTTGTCGGTGTAGGGCTGAAGCCATTCCTCCGGCCCGAAGCGGGACTGGAAAGTTGTGCGGATGAAATCCCCTGCCGGGCCCATGTGCGCCTTCAGCAGACGCGTCGTCTTGTGACACTGGCAGTGATACGGATCGCCCTTCATCAGGTATGACTTCGGCACACCGTGATACGACGCTAATATGACCTCTGGCTCGAACTCCAATTTTTCGAGGTGCTGCGTGATCGATGTTGCGAGCGCTTCGATATATAGGGGGTCATCGTGATACGGCGGCACGGTGCGCAATGCCGGTTGCCAGCGTTGCGCTGTCATCCATTCGAAAGCCTTGTCGTTGACCGTGCCTGTCGTGGCGGCGCTGTACTGTGGGTAGAGCGGGAAAATCAGGATGCGTTCGCACCCGGCATTCATCAAACCGTCCATCTTGTCGGCGATCGAAGGCTGGCCGTAACGCATGGCCCAGTCCACCATCAGCGTCGGGCCCATGCCTGAGAGACGCTCGGCCAGATTGTGCGATTGGCTGCGTGTGAAGGTGCGAATCGGAGACTCGTTTTTCTCCTCGTTCCAGATGGTCGCATAGGCGGCGCCGGATTTCTGTGGCCGTGTGGAAAGGATGATGCCGTTCAAAAGTGGCCACCAGATCAGCCGCGGGGTCTCGATGACCCGACGATCGGAGAGAAACTCCTTCAGATATCGACGCATGGGCCAGTAGCTCGTGCCGTCCGGCGTTCCCAGGTTGACGAGTAGAACGCCCACGCGGCCGCGGGCGACGGCAGGATGGTCATCGGGCGTTGCGGCGGCATCCGGCAGAAACTCTGAAGAGCGGGGCATCTGGTTCATGTCGGCCTCTTTCGGCACGTCGGGCGTTTGGCGCGGTGCGGCAGCATATCGCGCACGATACTGCAAAGCATTACGTTGCGGCTCGCGGTTCGGACCGGCGGTCTTCGGCCCACGCCAACCATTGCTCGATGCGCGCATCCGGGTTGTCGTGAAACACCACATCAGTGACGACGGCAATCGACGCAGCGCCGCAGGCCCAGACATCGTCGGCACGCTCAAGCGTTATTCCGCCGATCGCGACGACTGGTCGATCCACATGCGCGACCCAGTCTTTGAGTCGGTCGAGCCCCTGCGGGCGCCATTTCATCTTTTTCAGTGTGGTCTCATAAATTGGGCCGAGCGCAACGTGGTGCGGGTGTGCGGCAAGTGCGGTCGCCCGCTCTGATTTGTCATGCGAAGAGATGCCAAGCGCGATGCCGGCGGCGCGAATGACGGCGAGATCAGCGTCTGCAAGATCTTCCTGTCCAAGGTGGATGCAGGTGGCACTGGCATCAATCGCTGCCTGCCAGTGATCGTTGATGATGAGTTGCGCGCCAGTGCGGGCGCAGGCGTTCAGGGCCTCGGCGATTTGAAGCGTGATCTCATCGGCTGGCGCATCTTTCAGGCGCAGCTGAACTGTGCGCGCGCCACGTGCGACCATGCGGGCCACCCAGATCGCATCTGGGACGACGGGGTAGAAGGGATCGAGGTGAATAGTCACCGCGGTCAACCGCCGTCGAAATCAAAGAACGGCGTGCCGGCGACCGGTGTGGACGGCACGGCCATATCCCGTTCGTCCATCATGCCGGCACGGGCCGCCAGGCGCCCCGCGTCAATGGCGAGCGCAAAGGCGCGTGCCATGTCTTCCGGCATATCGGCGAGTGCGACGGCCGTATTCAGCATAATTGCGTCATAGCCGAGCTCCATCGCCTGCGCCGCGTGCGACGGGCGGCCAATGCCGGCGTCCACGATGAGCGGCGTGTCCGGGAAGTAGGTGCGCATCGTGCGCAGAGCATAGGGATTGGCGAGGCCACGGCCTGTTCCGATCGGCGCGCCCCATGGCATCAAAACCTCGCAACCAGCCTCGACGAGCCGGTCAGCCACGCTCAGGTCATCGGTCGTGTAAGGGAAGACCTCGAACCCTTCAGCGACGAGAATGCGTGCCGCTTCGACGAGCTGAAAAACGTCCGGCTGAAGTGTGTCGTCATTCGCTATCAGCTCGAGTTTGATCCATGGCGTGTCAAATAATTCGCGCGCCATGTGCGCCGTGGTGACCGCCTCGCGCACGCTGCGGCAGCCGGCGGTGTTCGGGAGCATCGTGACGTCGAGTTCGGCGAGCAGATCAAAAAAGCGGGACCCGTCGCGACCAGCCTGTTCGCGGCGCAGGGATGTGGTGACAATGCCTGCGCCGGAGGCTTTGACCGCGCGGGCGAGGACATCAGGAGACGGGTAGCGTGCGGTGCCGAGCAGAAGGCGTGACGCAAACGTTTGCCCGTACACCTTGAAGGAGTCGTTCGATGCCACGGTGACATCGCGCGGTTCTGCATGTGGGGTATCGAGCATCGTTCGGGTGCACTCAGCCGCCCTGACGCGGCGCGACGATTTCGATGCGATCTGCATCTTTCAGCACATGAGTTTCCCGCGCGGTGCGGGCCACGAAGTCTCCGTTCACGGCTGTTGCGACACGCGCGTCTCCGGAAAAGCCAAGCGCCTCGCAAAGTTCGCGCAGCGTATTGGCGTCCGTTGCCTGCGGTTCACCATTGACCACGATCTGCACGACTGAAGACCTCCGAATGGGTCGCCCCGGTTTCGATGAATTCGGCCACAAGCTCTGCGAGCGCAGGCGCCGTCAAGAAGCCATGGCGGTACACGCCATTGATATAGATACGATCCTCGCTAACGACAATCTTGGGTGTGTTGTCGGGAAAGGTCGGGCGCACACCAGCGCTGAACTCGATGATCTCCGCTTCGGCAAACCCGGAGTGCAGTGCGTAAGCGTGCCCCAGCAATTCGAGCCCGGCGCGGGCTGTAACCGGCGCAGCGTCTTCGCGTTCAACGACGGTTGCGCCGATCATGAAGTGGTGGTTCCCCCATGGAACGACATACAGCGGAAAACGAGGGTGCAGCAGGCGGACGGGCCGGGAAAGTGTAACTTCCCGCGCGCGAAGTACCGCCATCTCGCCGCGGACGCCGCGCAGCGCGTCGAGCCTTTCGCGCGCACCGAGGCCGCGACAGTCGAGCACGTGATCGGGGCGCGGTCCGTCAATGCCCGCGTGCGGCAGGTCGCCGTCCTGCACAGAGATATCGACGCAGGTTACGCCGAGGCGCTGAAGTTCGCGATCGAGGAATTGCATCGCGGTTCGCGGGGTCAGGTGCGCCTCGTCAGGGAAGAAAAGTGCGGTGCGGAAGCGGCCTTCGAGATCGGGTTCTAGGGTGGTGAGTCTGTCAGGGTCGACGCGTTCGCCGCCTTCGGTCTGACGCTCGAAGCGCTGTAACTCGGCCCGGTCGCGGGGGTGGGAAAGCACGAGACTACCGTTCGAGATGACCTGCGGATAGATCTCCTTCCAAGCCGCGATCGAGCGCACCCCGAGTTGAGCGACGATCGGCTCGGCTGTCTCGCCTTCGCATCCCGGCGCGAGCATGCCGCCCGCGTACCAGCTCGCTGCGCGTTTCGCGTCTGCGTCGGATGCGAGGACCACGTCGTGCCCGCGGCGGGCGCAGGTCAGAGCTTGCCAAAGGCCGACAATACCGCGGCCGATCACGAGGATGCGCACGTTCAGTCTCCGCGGGCCACGCCTTCGCGACGTGGGTCAGCGCCGCCTTCGAGGCCGTCGGGCGTCACGCGGATGATGTGCAGGCCGCTGGTCATGTCCGTCGTGGTGATCGCGTGACCGCGGTCTTTCATCATCGCCGCAAGTTTCTCTCCGGCCGGTGACGCTTCTACCTCGAAGGGTCCATTGCGACTTCCAAAGTTGACGAGATCGGCCGCCTGTTGCGCGTCGAGGCCCCAGTCGATCATCGCAATGATGCTTTTGAGGGTGTAGTTGATGATGCGGCTTCCGCCGGGCGATCCGGTTAATGCCCAAAGTTTTCCGTCGGGTGCGAAGATCATCGTTGGCGCCATGCTGGAGCGCGGTCGTTTGCCAGGCGCGACGCGGTTTGCAAGCGGGTTCCCGCTCTCGTCGGTTGGCCGCCAGGCAAAATCGGTCAGCTCGTTATTCAGCAAAAACCCGCCGACCATCAGTCGGCTGCCGAAAGCGGACTCAATCGTGGTCGTCATCGAGACTGCGTTGCCTGCCGCGTCGATGATCGAGATGTGGCTCGTGCCGGCGCGTTCGCGGCTCGTGTCGCGTCCGCGCTCACGCAGAACGCGTCGTGGTGGGTTGCCGGGTTTTGCGCGAATTGCCACCTGCGCTCGGTCGATGAGGTTGCGCCTTTCCGCTAGATAGGTCGCATCCAAGAGGCCGTCTGGCACATCGACAAAATCCGCATCGGCCATGAAGCGGGCGCGATCCGCGAATGCGAGCTTTTGTGCTTCGGCCAACAGATGCAGGGCGTCTTCGTTGAGGGCAGCGGCACCCAAGCCAAACGGTTCGAGCAGACCGAGCACCTGACCGATGGTCAACGCGCCCGAAGACGGTGGACCCATGCCGCAGATGGAGAACCCGCGGTAGGGCGTGCAAACCGGCGCCCGCTCCAACGCGCGATAGGTCGCCAGATCTGCCACCCTCATGTCACCAGGCGTGTTCGGAGCCGCCGCGATTTTCTTCACGATCGCCGTAGCGAGAGGGCCGGAATAAAAAGCGTCCGGACCTGTCTCGGCAATCTGGCGGAGCGATTTTGCAAACGCTGGATTTTTGAGGGTGTCGCCGATAGCGCGCGGTGCACCAGCGTCATCGAAGTACAGCGCGCGTGCATCGGGGCCAAATTTATCTGCGCCCATCCCGTCGAGCATTTTGTGAAGCCGGGGAGAGACAGAAAATCCTTCGTTTGCCAACGTGATCGCGGGTGCCAGCAGGCGTTGCCAGGGAAGTTTCCCCTCTGCCGCGTGCGCACGCGCGAGACCTTTCACCAAGCCAGGCACGCCGATGCTCAGACCTGAGTGGACCGTCGTATGCCACTGCGCCGCGCTGCCATCTTTCGGGATAAAACGGTCGGGTTTTGCCGCAGCCGGTGCAGTCTCGCGTGCATCCCACGTCGTCAGGTTTTGCTCCGCTGCGTTCCAGTGGAGAATAAATGCACCGCCGCCGATGCCGGATGACTGAGGCTCGACGAGATTGAGCACCATCTGGACCGCAATCGCGGCGTCGACCGCGCTGCCGCCCTCCCGCAAGATGGCAAGCCCTGCATCGACGGCCAGTGGGTTGGCGGCGACGACCATCTGCCGTTCAGCGCGGACGCGCGTCTTGGCCTGTGTTCCGGTGGCGGCTTCCGGGGTCGCGCGGTTTGCGTCGATCGTCTTGTCGGGTGTCGGCGTTTTGTCTTCAGCGGCGCGTCCCGCCGAAGATAAGGCGTGAGGCTTATTTTGTGGCAACGGTGGACCGGATGTCAGAACAACCGCTGCGATGGCTAATACGCCAAACCAGATGAACGCGAAACGTTGAAGAGACATAGATTGGCGAACCACAGGTGCGGGAGACAGTCTTGCGAGGGGCATGCACTGCGCCCTCCTACCGGCTTAGCGTGATGAGGAAGGCGATGCCAGCGCAACGGCATTCAAGACCTGCGTGGAAACGGCCGCGCGAGGCCGATGCACGAACCCGGGATCGCAACGCAGGGGGGAGTGCGATCTCCGGGTTCGGCAACGTGCGGTACGCAAGACACGTGAGATCGCGCAGGATCGCTGCGAGCGGAAGGCAGCGGCACGCTCCTGAACAGTCTCGGGAACAACGACAGTGAAAACGCGATCTGCTGCGGTCAGGACTGCTGCGGATCAGTTCACTGTTTGTTCTTCCTGATGTCTATCTGACAAGCCGCGCGTCGCCAAGAACTTTTCATGAACATTTGATGGTCTGTGGATAGCGTCGCTACTCACAATCCGGTGTCCTCGTTCGGCAGGCGTTCGCTGACACACGACAACGTATTGTTTTATAGACGTTTTTCATATGTCACAGCTTTCAAATTTCCGACGCTTAGGCCGCGCGAAGCAGTGTCGCGAATCAACGGTGTGACTTATCTCTTCGATCAATTGTGTCGAAGTGATGCGTTCGCCCCAAACCGATTTCGGACCGCATGTGCGGCGCCGCCCCAAGGCTGCCTGCCGCGGTCGTGCATGAATGGAGAGTTCCATGCTGCGACGTTCACTCTTTCGCCGACTGTATCTTGCTGCACTAACAACGATGGGTGCGCTTTCGCTTGGCTCCCCTCAGGCATCAGCTCAGCTTGGCGGCTTTCCGGAAGATGCATTTGCCGCAACGTCCGGGTCCACCGGAAGTGGCGGGGGGTTCAGCTTTTTCGGTGGTGCGAGCGGCAAGCAGACCCACGGTTTCTCAAAACGCTACCGTCCGGGCCAGATCATTGTCAGCTTCAGTGATCGGCGCCTTTATCACATCGTCGGTCGCGGCCGCGCCGTGTCCTATCCGATCTCGGTGCCGCGCTCGCAGAGCCGCTGGTCCGGCACGCTCTATGTCTCTCGTAAGGCGGTCAATCCGACCTGGACACCGACACCGAAGATGCGGCGTGAGAATCCACGTTTGCCGGCGTTTGTGCCTGGCGGACATCCGCGCAACCCGATGGGCGTGCGTGCGCTTTACCTCGGCTCGACCATGTATCGGATTCACGGGACGGACGCGCCGCACACGATCGGCAAGGCTGTCTCAAAAGGGTGCATCCGCATGCACAACTCCCATGTCGTTGATCTGTATCGGAAGATCCGCGTTGGGACGAAAGTTGTGACCACCTGGAAGCGCTATCGCAGCTGACGGGCAGTCCATCGGCACATTGTGAAGGTCCCGCTCTTGTGCGGGGCCTTTTTTGTTCCGCGGGGCGCTCTTGCGCTTGGTGTCGTCGCGGCGGTTAACGGACCTTAACAAAGCCTTTCCAGAACCCGTGGCATTCGCTTTATCTTCTTCACTCGGTAGCGGCGTTGCGTTGCAGACGCGCCGTAGAGTGAGAGCGCGTGTTTATGCGGGTGTCGAGCGCAATTGCGGTGGTGACCTTGGCGTTGATGCCCTCGGCCAGCGATGCGCTGCATGCACCGCGAGCCGTTCTGCTCACGGCTGACGAGCGGCATACGGAAGTCGTGGTCTTTGAAGCTGGACGTTGCGTGGCGTGTCCGCGCTTTCGCGATGCCGTCGTGCGTCCCTATTTCAGATCTGATCGCGGTGATGCTCTCCCGATGCATGTCGTTGACTACGATGCGCTGGGAACGGCCGGGCGTGCGCTGCGGGCGCCCGTCACAGAGTTGCCGACATCAGTCGTCCTGCGGGGCGGGATCGAGATCGGACGCGTGGTTGGCAATCCAGGGGCGACCCGGTTTCTCGCAGCGATGGATCGGATTTCCGCACCAGAGGGGTGAACCTTCGAAGGTGAGGTGTCGCCGATCGCGCGGCTCTATCGATCATTCGGACACAGTCGTGCGATAAGATCTATCGAAGCGTGCTAGACGAGCACGAGGTGCGACGTCTCGCCCGGACACGGATTGAGGAGAGTTCCATGGATCGTCGAGATTTTCTCAAACGCGGTGGAGCGGCTTCCGTTGGAGCGACGATGGGCGCGACGCTTGGCGTGTCCGATCGCCCAGCATCGGCCGCGGACCTGCCACTCGAGCAACCGGACGTTGTCTTTTCGATGAAGCTGATCGGAGACGACTATGATCACGCCGTCGCGCGGACAGCAGCCCGTTTTTCCGAAGAGGTTGAGCTGGCGACAAATGGACGGATTCGCATTGTGGTGGCGGGCGAAAGTGACACTGCGGCGTCTTCGCTCGAGATCGGCCTTGTCTCAGCATTCGCAGATGAGCATGACGGCTGGTCTGCGCTCTCGCCGCTCGGGATTGGCACGGCCCGGACCGCGCGGACCTGGGTGCTTGTCGGGGGTGGTGCCGCCCTTGTGCAGCAGCTCGGGCTCGTCCACGGATGGCGCGCGCACCTCGTCGGCGAGGTTGAAAAAGGCGGCGATCCCTCTCTCGGTGCCGAGACCAATACGTTCGTTGTCGCCCGGTTTCGCGATGCTGATTGGCTGGCACTCTCGCCCGGCGATCATGCCGCGGTTGCGGCGGTAGCTACAGCATCTCTTGCCCGAGGGTCGGCAGACGTCGAACACTTGCGTCATCTGCAAGGCGAGATCGTTTGCGGCACGCCGTTCATGAGCGACGTTGCGCGTGTTTTCGACAAGCGGCGCGACAACCGACAACGCATCGAGGTGCGAAACGACCCGCTCGCACGCAGTATCCTCGATGCTTTCGATGCCTGGAGCGACGCGGCGGAACCTCGCGTCTCTTAACTCTTTGGCATGCCAGGAGCTTGGCTGCCTGGCGCGCTTCGCCGGGTTTGCCCGCTTTGGCCATTTGCCACGCCTTCGCAAATATGTCAGGTTAGCTGACCTATTTTTGACGGCGATATCCTGAAGGTTTCGCGTCGGGTGATCGCTGCAGGCCAACGCTGCATTGCGTTGTGCCGCTTATCTGCGAGGCCCCCCATGCCGCATGATTTTTCGCCGCCTCCTGTCGACGCTGATGTCGCCCTCGATCCGCTCGATACGGAGACGGGTACGACCGCGCCAAACCTGCTCGGCCCAACAGTTGGAGCGCCCTCGCTCAATGACAAGTTTGACCTCGCGCGTCCGCATGTCCTGCTGAACGGTGCGCAAGCTATTGTGCGCTTGGCTCTAATGCTTCGGGCACGCGATGTGGCGGCGGGCCACAACACAGCCGGTTACATCTCGGGCTATCGCGGGTCCCCAATCACCAGTCTTGAGGCGCAGTTTGCGCGCGCGGGTAAGCTGGTGTCGGAAAACGAGATCGTTTTTCATCCCGGGCTCAACGAGGATCTGGCTGCAACGGCGGTCTGGGGGTCGCAGCAAGCCGAGTTGCGCGGGGAGGGAAAATACGACGGCGTTTTCGGCATCTGGTATGGCAAAGGTCCGGGGGTCGATCGCAGTGGCGATGTCTTTCGTCACGCTAACCATGCGGGAACGTCCCGGCTCGGCGGTGTGCTCGCGTTGATGGGCGATGACCATACCTGCGAATCTTCAACGTCTGCGCATCAGAGCGAGTTCGCCTTTGTCGATGCAATGATCCCGGTGCTCAACCCGGCGGGAGTGCAGGAAATTCTCGACTACGGTGTGCTGGGCATCGCGCTATCGCGGTATGCGGGCGTTTGGGTCGGCATCAAGTGTGTGAAGGACAACATCGAGGCGACGGCGACGGTGGATGGGCGGGCTGAACGGATCACGGTCCAAGCGCCGACGGATCACGATCTGCCGGAGGGTGGGTTGAACATCCGCCTCAGCGATACGCCGCTCGAGAAAGAGGCGCGGCTGCATGATCATAAGCGCGATGCGGTCCTCGCTTTCGCGCGTGCCAATAAGCTTGATGAGTTGACCATGCGCGGTGGTGCCAATCCCCGCATCGGCATTGTCTCTACGGGCAAGAGCTATCTCGACACCCGGCAGGCGCTGGACGAACTGGGGATCGACGAGGTGCGTGCGAGCGCGCTTGGCGTGCGGCTCTACAAGGTTGCGATGTCGTGGCCGCTTGAGCCGGAGGGCATCCGTGCCTTCGCCGACGGGCTCGACCTGATCATCGTCGTGGAGGAAAAACGCTCGTTGATCGAAACGCAGATCAAGGAGCAGCTCTACGGTCTTGCCGATGCACCGGTTGTTCTCGGAAAGCAGGATGAACGCGGGCATCCCCTGTTCCCGGCCAAGGGTGCGCTTGAACCGCTTGATATCGCATTGGAGATCGGCGAACGGCTTCTGACTAGAGGTGGTGACGATACGCTTGGTGCGCGGATCGACCAACTGAAGCGCTTTCGGGGGAACACGCCGGAAGGGAGTGAAATCACCAGCCGCATTCCGTACTTCTGCGCTGGATGTCCGCACAACTCGTCGACCGTCGTGCCTGATGGATCGCGGGCCTACGCGGGCATTGGCTGCCACTATATGGCGCTCTGGATGGATCGTTCGACGGAAGGGTTCACGCAGATGGGTGCGGAGGGGACCAACTGGATTGGTGAGTCTCCGTTCTCGACGCGGGACCATGTTTTTCAAAATCTCGGCGACGGGACTTATACGCATTCGGGGTCGCTGGCCGTGCGGGCGTCCGTCGCCGCGGGTGTGAACGTCACCTACAAGATCCTCTATAACGACGCGGTTGCGATGACCGGCGGCCAGTCTCTTGATGGGGCGATCACCGTGCCTCAGATCGCGCGTCAGATGGCGGCGGAGGGTGTGTCGCGCGTGGTAGTTGTGACGGATGAACCGGAGAAATATCCGCGCAACGCGGGTTTTCCGCAAGGCACGGCGATAGAGCATCGCAGTGAGCTGGGGCGTGTGCAGCGGGAGCTGTCCGAGACCTCCGGCGTCTCCGTTTTGATCTACGATCAAACGTGTGCGGCTGAAAAGCGTCGGCGTCGCAAGCGCGGGCTCTTTCCCGATCCACCGAAACGCGCGTTCATCAATACGGCGGTCTGTGAGGGCTGTGGTGATTGCGGAGAAAAATCCAACTGCGTGGCGATAGTTCCGGTCGAGACCGAGCTTGGCCGCAAGCGGGCCATTGACCAGTCAACGTGCAACAAGGATTTTTCCTGCGTCGATGGTTTTTGTCCGAGCTTCGTGACGGTACACGGCGGAGAACTCCGCAAACCGGAAGCGCGTGATATTGCCGGTGATCTAAGGGAACGCGCCGCTTCGCTCGGCGAGCCGCAACTCCCCGCACTTGATGATGGCTCCTACTCGGTGGTGGTGACGGGTGTCGGCGGTACGGGTGTCGTAACGATCAGTGCGATCCTCGGTCAGGCTGCCTACATCGATGGTCACGGGTTCGGCGCCATCGACATGGCCGGTCTTGCGCAGAAAGGTGGGGCGGTGGCCTGCCATATCCGTTTTGCGAAAACCCCCAATGCTATTCACTCAATCCGCGCGGGCATCGGCGGTGCGGACGCGGTGCTTGGATGCGATCTGGTCGTCACTGGCTCGCACAAGGTTTTGGAGACGGTCCGCGGCGGGCATACGCGGATTGCACTTAACAGCCATGAGATGATCACCGGCGATTTCACGAAAAATCCCGAACTCGAGTTGCCGGCGATGCGCATCCGAAATGCGGTCCGTGACGCGACAGGCGACGGGCGCACCGCGATCGTTGATGCGCATCACTATGCGGTACGCCTGTTCGGCGATTCGATTGCATCGAACATGTTCATGCTCGGGTTTGCGTGGCAGCAGGGGATGGTGCCCGCGTCGCGCGCGGCGATCTGCAAAGCTATTCGGCTCAACGGTGCGGCGGTTGCTATGAACGAGCAGGCGTTTGCGGCCGGGCGCATTGCGGCGGATGATCGTGCCTTCGTCGAAGCACTTGCAGGCGCGCCGGAGGAAAAGGCGTCGACGAGTTCGGAGACACTCGAGGACGTTGTCGCGCACCGTCACACGCATCTGACAGCCTATCAGGATGTCGGGCTTGCGGATCAATTCGCCGCGCGCATTGAGGCAATCGCTGCGCGTGAGGAACAGATGAAACCTGGCTCGCAGGTGCTTGCGACTGCGGCGGCCCGGTCGTACGCGAAAGTTCTCGCCTACAAGGATGAGTATGAGGTTGCGCGGCTTTATACGGATGGCGCGTTTCACGCGGCGCTGGAGGCGCAGTTTTCGGGTGACTACACCCTCGAATTTCATCTCGCACCGCCGCTTCTTTCGGAAACCGATCCGGAGACCGGGCATGCGAAGAAGCGCACGTTCGGTCCGTGGATGATCCGTGCGTTCCAGATGCTCGCGCGTCTCAAAGGTTTGCGTGGCACGCGATGGGATGCGTTTGGCTACACGGCCGAGCGGCAGGCAGAGCGTGCGGCGATCGTTGATTATGAAGTGTTACTCGACAGGATCGAGGCGCAGTTGACGCCGGCCAACCATGCTGCGGCCGTTGAACTCGCTGCGTTGCCGCTCTCGGTGCGTGGTTTCGGACACGTGAAGGAGGCAAATGCCAAATCGGCTGCCGCGCGCCGCGCGCTTCTTTTGCCGCGGCTCGACGCGAAGAGTGAGACGCCCTCATCTGCCGAGGCAGCTTGAGCGGAGACGACCCGCGTCATCACCTCCAACGCAAAGGAGCGCTGCGATGGCAGCGCTCCTTTGAAGCGATGAACTTAGGTAGGCTGCGTCGTGCGGCCTAGCGGCGGGGTGCCCGCTTCTTTGACGGCAGCAGACCTTCACGCTGGGCACGCTTACGTGCCAATTTCCGTGCGCGGCGAATGGCTTCGGCTTTTTCGCGCGCTTTTTTCTGCGATGGCTTTTCGTAGAAGTTGCGCAGCTTCATGTCGCGGAAGACGCCTTCGCGCTGCATTTTCTTTTTCAGGACCTTGAGAGCCTGATCAACGTTATTGTCGCGTACGAGTACCTGCACGTGTGCCAGTCCTTCGGTTCAAAACATGTGTAGCATCAGGGCCGGTCACAGCAGGCGCGTAGAAGCGGCCGCGGACCCGGCAAATCGTTACAAGGGTGCTACCAAGCGGACGCCACGATGTCCAGCGAAGAACGCACTTTGGCGAGCGTGCCCGCTCAAGCCGTGCAGCGCGGTGAGACGCGCGTGACGTGGCCCATCTTCCGGCCTGGGCGGGCCTCGCCTTTCGCGTAGTCGTGGATGGCGATTGATGTATCGCCCGAAAGATCTGCAATCGTCGCGATTTCGGGGCCGATCAGGTTGGACATCGTCGCATTACTGTGGCGGGTGCAGGCCCCGAGCGGCCAGCCGACGATGGCCCTGATATGGTTCTCGAATTGGCTGCAAACGCAAGCGTCCAGTGTCCAATGCCCGGAATTATGAACGCGTGGGGCAATTTCGTTCACGAGAAGCGGGCCGTCGGTGTGATCCGGACAGTGAAAGAACTCAACTCCGATCGTGCCGACGTAGTCCAATGCGGTCGCGATTCGGTGTGCCATGCTTGCGGCGTGCGCGCGAACCTGAGCCGGGACATCGGCTGGCACACTCGATTGTTTGAGGATTTGGTTTTCGTGGGTGTTCTCGCTGACGTCGTAGCTCGCGACGGTGCCGTCCAGGGCGCGTACCGCAATGACACTCACCTCCCGGGCGAACGTGATCCGCTCTTCGAGCACGCAGTCGACATGACCAAGGTCGCGATGCGCCTGTGCGAGATCATCCTCATCGTTGACCCGAATTTGCCCCTTACCGTCATAGCCGAAGCGGGCGGTTTTCAACAACGCCGGGAAAGCAGGCGCAAGGCCGGGATGCTCGCGAAATGGCAGAGCGTCGCCGACGGCCGATCTGACCACGGCGTAGGGTGCAACCGGGATGCCGAGTGTCGATAAAAACGATTTCTCGGTGATCCGATCCTGGCTTGTCTCAAGAGCTCTTACAGGCGGGCGCAATGGCGCCTGATGCATGAGTGTGGCTGCGGTGTTCGCCGGAACGTTTTCGAACTCGTAGGTGACGACATCGACGCTCTGTGCAAATGCGGTCAGGGCACTGTCATCGTCATAGGGTGCGATCGTCTGCGCGGTTGCGACATCACCGGCACATCCGGGCCGGTCCGCGTAAATATGCGTGCGCATCCCGAGACGTGCGGCAGCCAGCGCCAGCATGCGTCCAAGCTGACCGGAACCGAGGATGCCGATCGTACTGCCAGACGCGAGAGGCGCTTTTCGCGCCGCCGTCAGCGCGATGTCATCCATCATGCGGCTCTGCGACGACAGGCATCGGCACCTCGGCAATGCTTTCGGTCTGGCGCTTGCGCCAGTTACGCAGGCGGCTTGCAAGATCGGGGTCTGCTGTCGCGAGCATCTGGGCAGCGAGAAGACCTGCGTTCGAGGCCCCTGCCTCGCCGATCGCGAGCGTGCCAACCGGGATGCCTGCGGGCATCTGTACGATGGAAAGCAGGCTGTCCTGGCCGGAGAGCGCGCGGCTTTGTACAGGCACGCCAAGGACGGGCACAATGGTCATCGAGGCGATCATGCCCGGCAGATGCGCAGCGCCACCAGCTCCAGCGATGATCGCGCGCAGACCTCGACCTTCTGCGCTCTTTGCGAATGTGTAGAGCCGATCGGGTGTGCGGTGTGCCGAGACGATGGCGCATTCATGTGAAACGCCCAGCTCTTCAAGCACAGCGGCGGCGCGGGACATTGTCGGCCAGTCTGACTGGCTGCCCATAACGATTGCTACGGCCACAGGGTCGGTGGGCGGACTGACCTTCGTCATTGCGCGGCTCCCGCAGGGCCAAAACGGTCGGATATACGGTTCACGTCCAGTCCGGCAAGTGCAGGGGATGTGTTACGCACCGGCAAGACGCTTCAGGCGATGATATCCGGCAAGATCTGCGCTTCGACGCGGGTGATCTCATCCTTCAACTGGAGCTTGCGGCGTTTGAGGCGCTGGACAAACAGCTGATCGGGCAAACCACGCGCCACATGATCTTCGATCTCGACGTCAAGCTCACGATGCTGGCGCCGCAATGCTTCGAGCCGATCATGCAATTCGGACGGCAGTTCGTCATTCATCTTGCGGACCTGTGCGGCGCAGTCTCAGGACCCCTCAATCTTAACATGATCCGCAGCAATTCTTTCACAAGCTTCTCCGGTCGTCGCGTCACCCATTGGACATAGATGCGACACTCTGGCAGTCTCTGCACTATCGTTCACAACTCGGAGGTTACTATGGGACTTTCAGCGCATGCGACCGCACTGACCCGCAAGCACCGCCAGCTCGAGGAACAGCTTGAGCAGGAATTGGCCAAGCCGAGCGGGGACGACATTCAGATCCAGCTGTTGAAGCGCCAAAAGCTCCGCATCAAAGACGAGATTGTTCGACGGGGGTATGCCACCGCCTGACGAACTCATGAGGTCTGACCGTCAGGCCAACTTTGCCGCGTCTCGCAGCAGAAACTTCTGGATCTTGCCGGTCGACGTTTTTGGCAACTCCTGAAACACGACGGCGCGTGGGCACTTGTAGTGTGCCAACACATCGCGACAGTGGGCGATAACCTCATCTGCGGTGAGGGTCGCCCCATCGCGAACCTCGACGAACGCACATGGCGTCTCACCCCATTTTTCATCCGGTTTCGCAACGACAGCGGCGGCGGAAATGTCCGGGTGCTTGTAGAGCGCATCTTCCACCTCGATCGACGAGATATTTTCTCCGCCTGAGATGATGATATCCTTTGAGCGATCTTTCAGCTGGATGTAGCGATCCGGGTGCATAACGCCGAGGTCGCCGGAGTGAAACCATCCGCCGGCGAGTGCGTCGCGCGTTGCATCGGGATTTTTCAGGTATCCCTTCATCACGATGTTGCCGCGGAACATAACCTCTCCGATCGTTTCGCCATCATGCGTGACCGGTGTCATCGTCTCGGCATCCATGATCGTCAGGTCTTCAAGCGCCGGATAGCGTACGCCCTGGCGGGCCTTCACCTTCGCTTGGCCCGCGGTGTCCAGATCATTCCACTCCGCCTTCCATTCGTTGACGACCGCGGGTCCGTATGTCTCCGTCAGGCCGTAGACATGCGTTACGTCGAACCCGGCTTTTGCCATCCCGGCAAGGACAGCCTCAGGCGGTGGTGCGGCGGCGGTGATGAACTTGACGCGCTGATCGAAGGTGCGTCGTTCGTCATCTGATGCGTTCAACAAGGTCGACATGACAATCGGTGCGCCGCAGAGATGGGTTACGCCATGGTCTGCGATTGCGTCGAACATCGCTTTGGGGCGAACCTGGCGCAGGCAGACATGCGTTCCGGCGACCGTCGAGATCGACCACGGAAAACACCAGCCGTTGCAGTGGAACATCGGCAGCGTCCAGAGATAGACCGGGTGTTGGGGCATGCTTGCCGCGACCACGTTGGCATATCCCATCAGGTGCGCACCGCGGTGATGGTAGACCACCCCCTTCGGATTGCCGGTCGTACCGGACGTGTAATTCAGCGATATTGCGTCCCACTCGTCGGCTGGTGGGGACCAGACGAATTGGTTCGAGCCATTCGCGATAAACGCTTCATAGTCGAGTGGTGCAATGGGTTCTCCGCCCTGAGGAAACTCTGGATCGTCGTAGTCGATGACGAGCGGAGAGACGGAGGCGCGCTCAAGCGCTTCGCGCACAATCCCGGAAAACTCGCGATCAACGATCAGCACTTTCGTCTCGGCGTGATCGAGCTGGAACGCGAGAGTCGCGGCGTCGAGGCGCGTGTTGATCGAGTGCAGCACGGCGCCGATCATCGGCACGCCATAGTGCGCTTCGAGCATCGGTGGCGTGTTCTCCAGCATCACGGAAACAGTGTCGCCGCGGCTGATGTAGTTCTGCGCCAGCGTCGAGGCGAGTTGGCGGCAACGGTCGTAAAACGCGGCATAGGTGATGGTCGCCGTGCCATGCACGATCGCGGTTCGATCCGGAAAGGTGCGGGCGGTGCGCTCAAGAAACGTCAGGGGTGTAAGCGACTGGAAGTTGGCAGGGGTCTTGTCGAGATGTTGGTCGTAGATGCTCATTCCAGTGTCCCGATCGTTTCACTTATTCGCGCGTGTTCGAGCCGCACAACGTTGCCGTGCGGCGCGCTGCGAGAGGCCATAGACACAAGCGGGCGCGCAGCACAACCATTCGGCCGTCGCGTCGTTGCGCTTGCATTTCAGGTCGGCATTTGAACAATTCGCCCGCGCAGTGATGGGGCCGCACGTTCCCGCGCGCAATTGCCGGACGCGGCACGCCGCAGGGAGGGAACATTCATGAGCAGGTATCACGAGATCTACGCGGGGTGGCAGGCTGACCCGGAAGCGTTTTGGAGCGAGGCCGCGGGCGAGATCGACTGGGTGGCGCCTGCGGAGAAGATTTTTGATCCCTACGCCGGCCAGTACGGACGATGGTTTGCCGGTGCGACATGCAACACCTGCTATAACTGCGTTGATCGGCACGTCGAAGCGCGGGGCGATCAAGCCGCGTTGATCTATGACAGCCCGATTACAGGGACAAAGCATACCTACACATATGCGGCGCTGCGCGATGAGGTGGCGACGCTCGCAGCGGTCTTGCGAAACGCCGGTGTCGGCAAAGGGGATCGCGTCATTCTCTATATGCCGATGGTTCCGGAGGCCGTGTTCGGGATGCTGGCCTGCGCGCGGCTCGGCGCTGTTCATTCCGTCGTGTTTGGTGGATTTGCGGCAAACGAACTTGCGACGCGCATCGACGACTGCAAGCCGAAGTTTATTCTCTCCGCATCGTGCGGCATCGAGCCCTCACGCGTCGTCGCCTACAAACCGCTGCTCGATGGTGCCATTGAGATGGCGAGCCACAAGGTCGAGGGATGCCTGATCCTGCAGCGTGAGGCGCAGACCTGCGAACTCGTCGCGGGGCGGGATTACGACTGGAACGCAGCCGTCGCTGCCGCAAAGGCTGCAGGCGATATTGCCCCCTGCGAGCCGGTCGCTGCTACGGACCCACTCTATATCCTCTACACCTCTGGAACGACCGGCGAGCCAAAAGGGGTCGTGCGCGACAATGGCGGGCACATGGTCGCGCTCAAGTGGTCTATGAAAGCGATCTATGACGTCGATCCGGGCGATGTGTACTGGGCTGCATCCGATGTCGGCTGGGTCGTCGGTCACTCCTATATCGTCTACGCGCCGCTGCTTCACGGCTGTGCAACGATCCTGTTTGAAGGCAAGCCGGTCGGCACGCCGGATGCTGGTGTTTTCTGGCGCGTGATCGAGGAGCATAAGGTCAAGGTGCTGTTTACGGCACCGACCGCGTTCCGCGCGATCAAGAAGGAAGATCCCAAGGGCGCGCTTCTTGAGAATTATGATCTCTCGCACTTCGAGGGGCTTTTTCTCGCAGGTGAGCGTGCAGACCCGGACACGATCCAGTGGGCGGAGGAGAAACTTCAGCGTCCGGTGATCGATCACTGGTGGCAGACGGAAACCGGATGGACGATTGCGGGCAATCCGATGGGACTTGGGGCACTGCCGGTGAAACACGGTTCGCCAACCGTTGCGATGCCGGGCTTTGATGTCCAGGTGCTCGATGACGGCGGGCAGCCTGTAGCACGTGGTGAGACCGGTGCGATCTGTGTGAGGCTGCCATTGCCGCCCGGATGCCTGCCGACACTTTGGGAAAAGGACGAGCGGTTTCGCGAGAGTTATCTCGCTGCGTATCCCGGATATTACGAGACCTCCGACGCCGGGTACCTCGATGCTGACGGCTACGTCTATGTGATGGCGCGTACGGACGATATCATCAACGTGGCCGGGCATCGGCTCTCGACGGGCGGTATGGAAGAGGTGGTTGCGTCGCATCCGGATGTTGCGGAGTGCGCGGTCGTTGGCATTGCCGATACGATGAAAGGGCAGGTGCCGGCAGGCCTCATCGTGCTGAACAGCGGTGTGGATCGCGAGACTGAAGAGATCGAGAGCGAGGTGGTGCAACTTGTCCGCGACAAGATCGGACCGGTGGCCGCGTTCAAACTGGTGCTTTCGGTGCCAAGGTTGCCAAAAACCCGGTCGGGCAAAATTCTTCGAAAGACGGTACGCATGATCGCCGACGGCGAAGAGTACCGCATGCCGGCGACGATCGACGATCCTGCAATCCTCGACGAGATCACCGCGTGCATGAAGGCACGGGGAATTGTTTCGTGATCGTTCCTTTCACAGTCGTGGCTGGTCGACGATGAGGGAACGCGTGGGGTGATGGCGGAGACGGAGAACAACACGGGTTCTGACGGAGCGGTCGCGCGTGAGCGCCCGGCGGGCAACGCGAAGGCCGCGCGCCGTTTTTCCGGCAAGACGGTGATCGTCACGGGGGCTGCGTCCGGGATTGGCCGGGCGACGGCACAGCGCTTTGCGCGGGAAGGCGCGAATGTCGTTCTGGCCGATCGGGACGATGCGTCCGGCCAAGCCGTCGCGAATGACTTCGAAGAGCGCGGGCGCAGTGCGCAATTCATCTCCTGCGACGTTTCCCAACGTCTTGATGTTCTCAACCTCATGGCGGCAACGCTTGAAGCCTTTGGGCGCGTGGATGTGCTGGTCAACAACGCGGGCGTCAGCGACGAGACGGGCGGTTTCCTTGATCTCGACGAGGCCACGTTCGAGCGGATTGTCTCGGTCAATCTGAAAGGTGGCTTCCTCGTCGCGCAGGCGGTGGCCCGTCAGATGGTTGCGCAACTCGAGGATGCGGTGCCGGGTGTGGCATCTACAGCAGGCGCTATCATCAATATGTCGTCGATCAATGCGGCGCTCGCACGGGCGGACCGTGTGGTCTATGGCATCACGAAAGCTGGGCTTGAAAGCCTCACGCGCGGGGCGGCGATGGCGCTCGCGCCACATGGTATCCGCGTAAACGCGATTGCGCCGGGTAGCGTTTCCACACCTTTGACCGACAAGGCGTATGGCAATGATGCCGTGCGTGAGACCGTCCTCGCGCGCACACCGCTCGGCCGGATTGCATCGACGCGGGAAATTGCGTCTGTTGCCGCGTTCCTTGCGAGCGACGACGCGAGCTACATTACCGGTGAAACGATCGTCGTCGACGGTGGCCGTACATCGCTGCACTACACCATGCCGACCGACGACAGCTGAGCCTAAAGCTCAGCCATCGTCACCGCGAGGCGCCGACTATTTGTCTTTGAAGCGCGCGAAGACACTGTCTGCGTCCGGCTGTTTTTCTCTCTGCTCGGGTGAGCGGCCGAGAAGGGCTTCCTGAGCGAGAAGTTTTTCCTCCTGCTCGCGTTGCATCTCAGCCATCTGCTCGGCGGTGATGATCTTGGCGTAGCCTTTGTCCTTGGGCGGCGACGCATCATTTTTTGCCGGCGCTGTCTCTTCTGCGGGTGCGAGTGTGCCGGCGAGCGCCATTTCCTTCTCTTCTTTCTTGCGCTCGCGGGCGACCCGTTCAGCGGCTTTTTGGACTTCTCGATCCAGATCGACCTGCGTGCATAGACCAATTGTCACCGGGTCTGTCGGCGCGAGGCTGGCCGAGTTGTGATGCGTGCGGTCGCGGATGGCCGCGATCGTTGGCTTGGTTGTTCCGACGAGGCGGATGATCTGAGCGTCTTTCAGCTCTTCGTGGTTTCGGATCAACCAGAGGATCGCGTTCGGTCGTTCCTGGCGGACTGTCGTCGGCGTGTAGCGCGGCGCTTTCTTTGATTTGACCGTCGGGATGTCGACCTTCGATTCCGACATCTTGAGTCGGTAGTTTGCATCCTTGTCGCCCTTGTCGAGCTCGGCGCGCGTCAACTGCCCCGAAGAGATCGGGTCGGAGCCCTTGATTCCCTGCGCGACGTCGCCGTCAGCGATTCCCTTCACCTCCAGGACGTGAAGGCCGCAAAACTCGGCGATTTGCTCGAACGTGAGCGAGGTGTTGTCGACCAGCCAGACAGCGGTCGCCTTGGGCATGAGCAAAGCATTGGACATGAGACATCTCCCGTCCCCGCGGAAAGCGCGAGGGCCGATGTGTTCGATCGGACTTTGATTGGAAACTGCCTGCGTTATAGGCAGCACTTCGATCGTGCGCAACGCGGCGTGTCACAAAAAAAGCGGGCCGCGGCTTTGCTGATCAAGCCGCGGCCCTGTGACCAATGCCGCGTTGCATCGATCTTG
>JBCBXF010000210.1:0-5604 GCA_039816705.1 Pseudomonadota bacterium
ATCGATGGCACGGGCGTCGGCACGCCGGTCACCGGCTCCAACGGCGGCACATTCACTGTGCAGCCGGACGGCACCGTTGCTTTCGCTCCGGGCGATGACTTCAACGGCCTCGGCGTCGGAGAGACGGCAACAACCGAGATCGTCTACCAGATTGACGATGGCGAGGGCGGCACGGACACCGCGGTCGTGACCTACACCGTGACCGGTGTGAACGATGCACCGATCCCGGTTGATCCGTCACAACCACCAATCGATCCGAATAATCCTCCAGCCAACACGCCGTTCGATCCGGACACACCGTTCAACCCACCGCTTGACCCGCAGAACAACATTCCTGCGCAATCCGGCGAGGACAGCACGCCCACCACTGATCTCGACCTGACGCCATACTTTGGCGATCCGGACGCACCGGATGCGGTCACGCTCTCTATCCCGGCAGGTGAACTGCCAAGCGGCGTGACCTTTGACCCGACCACCGGCGTGATTTCCGGAACACCGGACGCTGACGCCAGCCAGGGCGGCGACGATCCGACCAACGCGCCGGGCGTATACACCATCCCGGTTACCGCCACAGATCCGCATGGCGCCACGTTCACGACGAACGTCACCTACACCATCACCAACCCACCACCCGTTGCCGAGAATGACGCTCTGACAGGCGATGAGGACACGGTGACGACGAATGATCTCACGCCGGGCGGTCTCTCCGGCCAGCCGGGACAGGACCAAGATCCGGACGGTGACACAATCCTCGTCACCCGCGTCGCACCGGGCAATGTCGAGGCCGATCTCGGCGCCCTCATCGATGGCACGGGCGTCGGCACGCCGGTCACCGGCTCCAACGGCGGCACATTCACTGTGCAGCCGGACGGCACCGTCACATTCACACCAAGCATAGACTTCCAGGATCTCGACGCCGGCGAAATGCGCACGACCGAAATCGTTTATCAGATCGATGACGGAGAGGGCGGCACGGACACCGCGGTCGTGACCTATACGGTGACCGGTGTGAACGACGCACCCGTGGTCATCGATCCCGGTAATCCTCGCAATGATCCAAACGATCCGTCGTACCAACCAAACGATCCGGTCCCGCCGGCAGACCCGAACAACATCATCCCCGATCAGTCGGGTGACGACGCAGCGCCACTGACACCACTCGATGTTTCGCGCTTCTTTACAGACGTGGACGGCGAGCCGTTGACCTTCGGGTTCAACCCAGCTGATCCGAACACTCCTGCATGGTTGACGATCGATCCGACGACCGGCGTCATAACCGGCACGCCACCCAGCGACGCCTCGCAGGGCGGGCCGAACAATAACGGTGTCTACCCGATCACGATCGTTGTCATGGACCCGGATGGTGCCTTCGTCACAACCACAGTCGACTACACAATCGCCAACCCGCCACCGATCGCGATCGACGACCTCGCAACGGTGGATGAAGACAGCGTACTGACGGCATCCGTCCTGCCCGACAACGGCAACGGCCCTGACACGGACCCCGATGGCGACACGCTGGAAGTGTCATTGATCAATGGCGTTCCGTTTACACCTGGAACACCGATCACACTGCCCTCCGGTGCGCTTTTGACGATGAACAGTGACGGCTCCTACAGCTATGACCCGAATGGCCAGTTCGAGCATTTGGGTACGGGTAATACGGCACCGGACAACTTCACCTATCAAATCACGGACAATGAGGGCGGTGTCAGCACAGCGACAGTCTCGCTCACGGTCATAGGCGTCAACGATCCGCCCCGTGCCGAGGACGACGACTTCACGACACCAGAGGACACCCCGCTCACGTTCGATCCGCGCGAAAATGACAGCGACGTGGAAGGTGATGACCTCACCGTCACGGAGATCGATGGACAGCCGATAACGCCGGGTGGCCCGGGCGTGCCGGTCGATGGCGGCGTCGTAAGACAGAACCCGGATGGCTCACTGACATTCACGCCAACGCCGGACTTCAACGGCACGCCTGTGTTCAGCTACACGATCGCTGATCCGGAAGGACTCACGTCGACGGCGTCGATCTCGATAACCGTCACGCCGACGCCGGATGTGTTCCACAGTGCTGACCCTAGCGATCCACCCAAACAGGACACACCGGAACCACCGCTTGACGACCTCAGTCTCGAGCCGATTGTCGTCAATACGGTAGAAGCACTCGGCGGGTTCGGTGAACGCACACCGTTGGGGCTCAGCGGCGCGTCGCTGACACGGATCGTGGATGTCGACCATATCCGTCAGCGGATAGAGAACATCGAGAATCGCTTTGGGCTTGGGTCGGAACCGTTCTCCACCTCCGGGCTGTCCGGTTACTCGCTGCGAAACGACATCGACGGTATCTCCGCACGACCCGGGGCGCAGGCCGGTGCGCAGCTTGTTCTGGATACGCTGATGCGGGATGGGCGGCTGTCCATCGAGGTCAGCAACACCATGGGCGAAATCCTCGACCGCGCCAAAACGACCTACACGGTGACGCAGTTCGACGGCAGTCCGCTGCCTGACTGGCTGGAGATCGGTGACAACGGCATGCTGCTTGGCGAAGTTCCGCCGGACAGGCCTCAACTTGATCTCCGGATTGTCGTTACGCTCGCAAATGGATCATTCGTCGAGAACACCGTACGCATCCAGACCGTGAATGGTGAAATCCAGCAACTGCGCGAAAACACCGGTATCGAGCAGACGGGCGGCTTCTCGAAACAGCTCAATGCGGCTGAACGGGCCGAACAGGCTCGGATCGAAGCTATCGACCGTGTCCTGCGCGTGATGCCGTCGCCTCACAATTGAGGCGACGGACGTAACACCAAGGTATGAAAGGCCGGGGCCCGCCCCGGCCTTTTTCGCATGCAGAATAGTGTCGCGCGGTACGTGCGAGGCTGGACTCACCTCCTGGAGCCGCGCGATGGTGCTGCGCACGGACAATGGCGCTGGCGCCGATCCGAGATTGGGAGAAGACGAAAGATGAATATCAAGACGACGCTCACCGCGTTCGCCGCAAGCCTGATGCTCTCGGGCGCCTTCACCGCAAGCGTCTCCGCGGCCGACGCCGTAAAGGTCGGGTTCGTGACGACACTGACGACGCCGGCCGCCGTCATCGGCAATGACATGAAAGATGCGGTCAATCTCGCGATGGACCATATCGACGGCAAGATGGGCGGCAAGCCGGTCGAGCTGATCATGGAAGACGACGGTTTCAAACCCGAGATCGGCAAACAGAAAGCCGATAAGCTGGTGAAGCAGGATAAGGTCGATTTCGTCGCGGGCTTCATCTGGAGCCATGTCCTCCTTGCCTCGCGCAAATCCGTACTGGACGGCGGAAAAATCCTTGTCTCCGCCAATGCCGGACCGTCGCAGATGGCCGGCAAACTTTGCCATCCAAACTTTTTCTCCACCTCCTGGCAGAACGACCAGACGCCCATGGCTATGGGTGAGGTTCTCAACCAGAAGGGCGTCAAGTCGCTTTATCTGATGGCGCCGAACTATGCCGCCGGCAAGAACATGGTTGCCGGTGTCGAGCGCACATTCAAAGGCAAGGTCCTCGGAAAGGATCTCACGAAGTGGGGCAAGGACGCACAGCTTGATTTTTCTGCAGAACTCGCAAAAGCGAAGGCATCGGGCGCAGAAGGCATCTTTGTCTTCTATCCCGGTAAGGCCGGTGGCGCCTTTATCAAGCAGTACACCCAGGCAGGTCTCGAAGGCCAAGTGAAGCTCTACACGGTCTTCACCGTCGATGCGCTTGCACTACCAAAACTCCAGGCGGGCAATCTCACGGGTGTTCTGGGAACAGAAAACACCAAGCAGTGGAGCCCAGATCTGGACGCGCCTGCCAACAAGAAGTTCGTCGCGGATTTTCGCAAGAAGCACGATCGCTATCCGTCTTTTTACGCGGCACAGGCGTATGATGCGATGATGCTGATCAAGTCTGGTGTCGACGCCGTGAATGGGGACACTTCGAACGTCGAAGGCATGCGCGCCGCTATGGAAAAGGCGGAATTCGACAGCGTTCGCGGAAAGTTCAGCTTCGGAAACAACCACTTCCCGATCCAAAACTTTTATCTTCGCAACGTGGTGAAAGACGCCGACGGAAACTGGACGACGAAAATCACCAAAACCGTCTACGAAAATCACCAAGATCCGTACGCCAAAGACTGCAAGATGTAGACGGCGAAAAATCACACAAACGCAACCGGCGGCAGACTTCTCTGGCGCCGGTCCGCTACTTACCGAGGCAGCAACATACGTTTTGTCCTCCGTCCCTGGTCGAAGCCTTCATACGCTCGCCCGCACCCTCGCAGCGGAGAATATTGCAACCTACACAAATGATATCCGCGGTCATGGTCGTACAGGGCGCCGCGGCGACCTCGACGACATCGAGCAACCGTCCGATGGCGTCACCGATATGCTCGCACACATCCGCAGCGAACATCCCGATGCGACAGTAAAATTGTCCTGGCGATCGGCCAGATCGGCCTGACCCAGGCGCGCGCGGTCCACAAAGCGATGACGACCATCATCGCCGCCATGCGGTGACGCGGCCCGCCTGAAACACTTCCCGTTCAGATATCGCGGATGTCGCGTCCGTCTCTCAACGCCTCCACCACGACAGCCGCCTTGCGATGGCGCGTCTCTTGACGCTTCGGCTTGCCAGCGAGGTGGGCCCAGCCGCGCTTTTTGCCCGGTGTCAAAACGTCCCACGCAGCGCACGCCCGCGCATCGCCGGCCAATGCATCGCGGAGTTCGACAGGCACATCGACATGGTCCTGATCCCCAACCCGAAACCGGACATCCGCGATGTCCCCGAGACCGAGCCCCGTGGCCTCTCGCACGCCTTTTGGCACCATCAGATACCAGACACCACCTGCCGGATTAAGCGCCGCCTCGAACGGCTGATCGTTGATCTCGCCCTCGATCCGCAAGCGGGGAAACTCCGAAAGCGGAAGCACGCCCGCGACATCATCCGGCACATAGACCACGACGTACTGGTAGCGCTTGGAGCCCACCTCATGATGCGTCAGAGGTGCCTCGAAAGCATGCGAAAAGTAGCTCATGTTCCCGTCCCGGATTTAGGGTAAGACGCCTCCATGGATCTCTTCATCATCCAGTTTTTGAACGGCTTGCAACTCGGCATTTTGCTGTTCCTGTTGGCGTCGGGGCTCACCCTGACGTTTGGCATCATGGACTTCGTCAATCTCGCCCACGGCGCGTTCTATATGGTCGGCGCATTTATCTGCGCGACGCTGACGCTCTGGACCGGCTCATTTGTCTGGGGTGTTCTGCTCGCTATCCCGTTGACCGCTGCCGTCGGCCTCGCGACTGAGTTGATCGCGGTGCGGAACCTCTATCCGCGAAATCATCTCGACCATGTGCTCGCCACGTTCGGTCTCATTCTCGTGTTCGATACACTGGTGCAGATGATCTGGGGCCCGGCCGGCATTGCGGTGCCTCTCCCGGCATGGCTTGACGGTCAGGTCAATCTGCCGGGCGGACTGATCTTTCCGACATTCCGCCTGCTGATCATCATCGCCGGGCTCGCCATCGCTGCAGGTCTCTACTGGCTAGTCAACCACACGCGCCTTGGCATGTTGATCCGCG
>JBCBXF010000211.1:0-5572 GCA_039816705.1 Pseudomonadota bacterium
TCGCCGTTCATCGCGCGGGCAGTGATGGCCTCCACCGCTTCGCCGATACCGACGTCACGGGCCAGTTCGTCAAGGCACTCCTGAGCGATGATCGTGGATTCCATATCCGCGACGAGGAGCTTTTTCTTCCGTCCCTGAGCGGGAACGATGTTGACGTCCGTTTTGGCCACAGCGGCCCGTTTGCGAAGCGCCGCGAGCGTGTCGTCAGAAATGGCAGCATCGCCACATGAGACTTCCCAAGCCAACTCCGCCCTGAGCGGTGTTGGTGCTCCATCGAGACTAACGCCCACCTCACGGCACCAGTCTTGGCAAACGCGCCGCGACACAGGTGGCCCATCCGTAGCCCGCGAAAAGATCAGCACCTCTGAAGTTGGCGCGGCTGTCATGGTTTCAGTCCTGGGTGATGGCAAAACGGCTGCTCACACTATCACCGTGCGGGCCATGACGCCGCACAGACCGACCCAGAGGCGTGACATTTCACGAGCTCAACTGTCGTATCAACCTGGGACGGGTCACCCCACCACCCGATCGAGCACGGCATGGTAGATCGCATCGACAAAGGCGTCGCCGCCGTTGCCCGCCGCATCTGCAAAGTGTTCCAGCATGACGCCGGAGTTGATCTCGAGGACCTGCGGTTCGCTGTTGACGATCACGACATCGACGGAGCCAAATCGCAAGCCGGTGCGCGCCGCGGCGGCGCGGGCGAGGTTTTGGGCAGAGGCGATCTCGGGGTCGTCGGTGTCGAGACGGCGGGGCTGTCCGCCCTTGCCGAGATTGTGACGCCACTGGACGGTAATGATCTCGCCGTCAGCCGGTACGTGCGCCGAAGGATGGACGCTCGCGATCTCTGCGAGGATTTCGCGGTCCACGCCATCCGGGAGGCTCAGCGATGAGACCAGTTCAGCGATCGTCCGCGCTCCATCACCAACCACGGCGGGGCGATCTTTTGCGTAGGCGACAAGGCAGGCGCCGTCGAGGAGGATAAAGCGGAGTTCAACCTGGATGTCGCGATAGGGCGAGATGGCGAGGCTCCGCGCTGTCTGCCAGATCGTGGATGCTGACTGCTCAAGCTCGCTGACCGAGCGCGCCCGCAACACCTCTTTGCCGCCCGTGCCTTCGTTGTCTTTGATGACGACATCTTCGCCATAGCGGGAAAACGCGGCCAGCATGCGCGCCCAATTTCCCTCCTCGGCGACGAACTCGAGCCAGCGCGGATGGAGGAAAAGTTCATGCGGAATGACGTCAATGCCGCGCATTGCGAGGATTTCCGCGGTCGCCGCCTTGTCGTTGCAAATGCGGTGGACGGTCGATGGGTTGAGGCCAAGGTCGTAGCCAAAGACATGATGCGTGCGGCCATCACGTTCGAGTTCGATGATCCAGTCATGTGAGTAGGTGCGGAACTGTAGCGACTTCGCTTTTGCATATCGCCGCACGCTGGCGACAAGGGCGCGATCGAGATTGTTCATGGTGGTGTCCGCCAGAGGGGCGCGCGATCGATTGTGCAGAGCGGCACTGTCTACTTCCGACGGAAGGCATCCAGTTGGACAATCTCAGCGGTTTGCTCGCCGCTATCCTCATCCGCGTCGTCGGATTGTTCTGCATCTTGATCACCACTCTCTGAAGTGGTGATCCGTGCGTTGTCCTGCAGGCCGCTCTCTCCCGCTCCGTCCTGCAGCGCGACGACACCTTCCGGCGGCGTGCCGTCGTCTTCGCCATCCTGACCACCGACGAACTCGACTATGGCCGGTGTTGGACGGTTTGGCGTGGCCTGACCGGACGGCTCGAATTGCAGGCCGTAGGGCACGCTTGGATCGAAGAAGACCTTGATCGCGGCGTAGGGCACGCCAAGCAGTTCCGGGATGCTGTCGAAGGTGAGTTTAACTTCGAAACGATCACTCTGGACCTTCAGATCCCAGAAACGATGCTGGAGGACGATGGTCATCTCGTCTGGATATTGCTCCCGCAGGCGCCGCGAAAGCGTGACGCCCGGTGCGCGCGTATCGAACGCGATATAAAAGTGGTGATCCCCGGGGATGCCCTCGCGCAGGACCTGCTCGAGTACGCCCCGCACGACCCCCCGCAACGCCTCTTGAGCGAGGCCGTCATAATCGATCAGCTTGTCTGCCATGAGTGAGATCGGTGCCGCTCGCGTTCAGCCGGACATATCGTTCTGGCGGTTATCGGACCGTGCGAACATGAGCACAATGAGACGCTGCGGCGCAAGCTGTGGTTGGCGGTGTGTGGTCTATCATGAGGGCGCCAGACGTTTGCAGGCGAAACCAGGAAAGTGGAGGGCTTCTGTTGCCCGGTGCCCTCCAAACCGCGCCTGACAGCGGCTAGGCCATCAGGAGTTTCATTCGAAGGTCTCGCACTGCTTACGCAGCGAGAGCGCCCTCAGCATAGTTGTCGTTTGCAACTATTGAGATGGCCCGATAACGGCGGAACCATGCCGAGCGAAAACAATCCCTTTACACCCTCGTCGATCCTATTTCGCCCCCATCAACTGCAGCCTGATCGTGTGCTTGCGCAATCGGAACAAGCGGCAGATGGTGGAGGCGCCGGGTACCGCCCCCGGGTCCGAATGGTTTATTACGAACGCCATTTATCGCCATAGTCGAGCAAGCCCGACGGCATAGATATAATGGGTTTTGACGGCAATTCCAACGTCTTAACGCTGCACAACCCCAGGCACCAGATACGGTCAGTTTCGGTGTTGGCTGTCAGCAACCAACTGCTTTACCGGTCATAAACACGTGTGAGTCCGAAGACCACAAACAGGCAAAGTTCGATGGGCGATGACATCACCAGCGTCGCAACTGTGCGCGTGCAATCGGGTCTGCAGATTTCGCAGCCGCGTGCGCAGGGCCCGTTCGACATCATCGGCGATGTGCATGGCTGTGCCGACGAGCTGCTGACACTTCTCGACGATCTCGGTTATCAACGTGCCGACGACGGGAGGCTTGCTGGGTTTCATCATCCGGGCGGACGACAGGCGATTTTCGTAGGCGATCTGACGGATCGTGGACCGCGCAGCGCTGATGTCTGCCGGATTGTGATGGACTTTTGCACGCATGGCCAAGGCGCGATGGTGCTCGGCAACCATGACGCAAAGCTCGCCCGCTGGATTGCGGGCAACAACGTCCGGATCAGCCACGGGCTCGAGACGACGGTTGCCGAGTTCGAGACCTCCGACAAAGCGTTCCACGATCAGGTCGCCACGTTTCTTGGCGACGTGCCACATCATCTCGTCCTGGATCGCGGTCGCCTTGTCGTTGCCCATGCGGGGCTCGCGGAGCGCTTTCACGGCGTGGACAGCAAAGCGGCATGGAGCTTTGCGCTTTATGGCGATACGACTGGCGAGCGCGATGCGTACGGCTTTCCAGTCCGTCTTGAGTGGGGTCGCGACTATCGCGGCGCGGCTACGGTCGTTTACGGCCACACGCCGATGTCGGCCTGTGAGTGGATCAACGACACGATCTGTATCGATACCGGCTGCGTTTTCGGCGGTGCGTTGACGGCGCTCCGTTGGCCGGAACGTGAGCTCGTGTCTGTTGCTGCCCAGCGGACCTACTGGGCGCCAAGCAAGCCGCTTGGTCTGCGCAGCGAGGCCGAGTTTTGACTGGCAGCACGGCGTCCCACCGTCCGGATGCCATCCTGATTGCGGGCCCGACCGCGAGCGGCAAGTCCGCACTTGGTGTGCGCGCAGCCGAGCGATTTGGCGGCGCGGTGCTCAATGCGGACTCGATGCAAGTCTACCGCGATCTCAGTGTGCTCAGCGCGCGACCAAGCGTCGGTGAACGCAAGCGCGCGCCCCATCATCTTTACGGTCATGTCGATGGTGCGGAGGCTTATTCTACCGGTCGATGGCTCGATGATATTGAAGCGGCGCTCACGGACATGCGCGGTGCGGGGCAGCTTCCCATCTTCGTTGGTGGGACAGGGCTTTACTTCAAGGCGCTGCTCGAAGGGCTCGCGAGCGTGCCTGATATCCCGCAACACATCCGCGCGCAGTGGCGGGCAGTAGCTGAACGAACAAGCAGCGCGACGCTTCACGCGATGCTGAGTCGGGAAGATGCCGCAGCGGCAGCGGCGCTGAGACCTTCTGATCGCCAACGTGTCCTGCGGGCGCTGGAGGTCAGAGAGGCGACAGGGCGTTCGATCCTCGATTGGCAAGGTGCCGGCCACCAAGGTCTGCTCAGCACGGCGACGACGGTGCGACTGCGGTTGATGCCGGAACGCACGCGCCTCTACACGCGCTGCGACGCGCGATTTCTCTCCATGCTGGATGCCGGTGCGATCGCAGAAGTGTCTGCTTTGCTCGATCGCGGCCTCGATGACCGGCTCCCGGTGATGAAAGCGATTGGCGTGCGGGAAATTGCGGCGATGCGCGACGGCAAGCTGAGCCGAGAAGACGCGATCGCTCGGGCGCAGCGCGAGACGCGGCGCTATGCCAAACGACAGATGACATGGGTACGCAATCAGATGTCAGACTGGACGCCGGCTGATGTTGGCTCGGACGACGACATTGATCGCATTCTCGATCACCTCAGTGAGGCGCACCCTTCACTTGGTGATTAGCGCTGACCAAAGTTGTCAGCACCGGGGGCATTCAGCGAGACGCCGATCAGCTCAAGCAGGAAGGTCGGGTGAACGGCGAGGTTGCCGGAAAACGCAAGCGCGGAGAAAAACACGCTGATCCCGCCGATCACGACACCGGCAATCAGGATCGCAAAATTGCGCGTCAGTGCGGCAACGGCGAGCAGGGTCAGTGCCAGGGTAAGAAATGCACTCGCCACATCAAAATCATCGTCGAGTGTGGCGAGCCGTTTGTGACGACGCTCATGGGCGCGGGCACGGCTAGCCAATTCCTTCATTTCGAGGGCATAGACGTTTGTCTCCGTGCGCCAACGCAAGAGAAGAGCGTCGTAGGCCGGGCGGTCAACACTGGCGGCTTGCGTGCCTGAGGCGTCGCGTGCCTCTGCGTCGGCGTGGGCCAGGCGCTGCTGGAGATCGAACTGGCGCAGTCGCTTGGCCTGATACTGGTTCCACGAACTTGCGGCCGCACGCTGCTCATTGTGCGCGGCCTGCGAGATGTTTGCGCTTTTGATGCTGACGAGCGCGAGGCAAGCGGAGATGATCGCGACCACAATGGCGACGGTGTTGTTGAACACATCCGTTTCCGCATGTGCCGTTGCGGCGCGTGCCCCAAGCATTGTGCGCGTCTCCCTCCATCAAGCCCGGCCGTCATGCGTCGCTCCGCATGCGACCTGAGAGACTAAATGTGGAAACCCGAAGGTCAAGCGCGGTGCCTGTTTCAGGTCATTTCCGCGTCTGTCATCAGGTCCAACTGCATCAGCGGCAGGCGACGACCGGCGATCATTGGTGACACGATCTCGCCCACCTGGCGCATCCCCATATGGTGGTAGAACGGCTTGGCGTGCGGGTCGGACAGCGCGCGGAGATGTGTTGCGTCCGAGGCGAGAGCGTGAAGCCGTGCCGCATCAAACAAGCACCGTCCGACACCATGTCCGATATGGGCCGGTTCTACGAACAGGTGTTCAATTTCTGAACT
>JBCBXF010000212.1:0-5559 GCA_039816705.1 Pseudomonadota bacterium
TGACCATCGATCACGGTCACGGGGCCGGCTTTCTGGTCTCGAAGTTCACCAAAGCGGACTACGTCGAGTTTCTGGGGCACGCATTGGTGGACAAGACGGACTACGACCTGACGTTCTTCGTCGCGGAAGACGCGCTTGGTGTCGCCGGATTCTTGCTCTGCTATGATCTGAGATACCTTCTCAAGCAAGGCGAGAAACGCTTTCTTCAAGACGATACGACCGAAAGACGGCTCATTGATCGCTTCGGCAGCGACACCGGCTTTTATGTCATCAAGCAGGTGGGTGTCAGACCCGACCAGTTCCGCAGCGGCGTCGGATCACGCCTCTATCAGTCGTTCATCGAGCACACGCTATCTGTGCGTTCCAAGAACACGATCTTGAAACCAAAGGAAAAACTCCACACCCGGTTGTTTCGCGCGCCCGTCGTAAAAGTGACCGACCCGGATATCGTCGACGTCTTTGTTGCCGTGATGATCCGTCCGGATAACCCGGGCTCACTTGCATTTCATCGACGCAAGGGCTTCAGGACAGTATATTCCTGGTCTTCGGGTGCGATCGGCGATTCCGGCAATGAGCTCGAGTCGCGCCTCGTGATGCATGCGACTAGCCAGGAAATTCTTGCAGGCTACACGAAGGACGTCGATGCCGACGCCGCGATCCACGCGATGCTGAGTTCTCTCGAGTATGCGAAGTCGCTGTACAAACACGAAGATGACCTGAATTGGACGAAGCTGTCGTATCTCTCGCAGTATTCATCTGCCTTGATCGCCGCGCAATTCGTCGTCGCATCATTTGGCGGTGCCGGCAATAGTTTGCCGGTCTACCTCATGCTGTTGATTATGTCGCTCTTGATTGGAGCAGTGGCGATTTATCTGTCTTGGTCGTTTTCGATCAAACTGCGTAGTGGGCTGTTGTTCATGGAGGCGCATAATCGCTCTGCTTTGCTCTTTGAAAGCAAGTTGAACCACATCTTCCCTGGCTTTTATCCTTCAGTCACGAGCGTTCCGCGTCAGTCTGACACGGTGAAGCTGATCAGACGAGCCAGAAGGGTGTTTCTCATACTCTCCGTGCTGTCGACCGTTTTCGCCGTGGCATTTATTTCAATTCGATACAGTTACTAGCGGGTTGTGACGCAGGCCCGTTGGCCGCCAGAAATCACACGAACGGAGAAGGTCATGAATGACACCGATACCGTAAGTTCAGGCCTTCCGGTGGAGGGCGGGACAGGCCGTGCGAACTCGGATGCGGATGCCGCGTCGTCCAAGGCCGGCGGCTATCACATGGGGACTGTCGACGCTGTCATCTCCGTTGAGGATGTCGTCAAGCAGGCGCAGGCGATCGCGGAGGAGGTCAGCGTCGATCAACTCGATGCCCTCGTCGGTGGTGAGCCTTATGTCTCGATCAATAACCTCCGTGCCGGTTATGGCCAGATGGAGATCCTGCACGACCTCAACCTGCGCGTCGGGCGCAAGCAGTCGCTGTGCCTGATTGGTCCAAATGGCGCTGGTAAATCGACGATCCTTCACGCAATCTTCGGCTTCAACACGATCTTCTCCGGCTCGATCTCGATTGGCCACGGCGCTGACACGCTCGATGTGACGCGCCTCTCGCCGAACGAGAAGTTGAGCGAAGCCGGCATCGCCTACATCCTCCAGGACAAATCGGTGTTCCCCGGGATGACCGTGGAGGAAAACCTTTGGATGGGCGGATTCTTGAAAGATCAGCCTGCGGAAGCCCGACGTTCAGCGGAAATGGTGTTTGACAAGTATCCGCGCCTTGCCGCGCGCCGCAAACACCTCGCGAAGGTTCTCTCCGGCGGCGAACGCCGCTTGCTGGAAATATCGAGGGCCCTTGTGATGGACCCCGAAGTGCTCTTGGTCGACGAGCCGTCAATCGGACTGGAACCGCGCTTCATCGATATGGTGTTCGAGATCCTGCACGACCTGCAGCATGTGGAAGGCAAGACCATCATCATGGTCGAGCAGAACGCGAAGAAGGGTCTCGAGTTTGCCGACATCGGCTATGTGCTGGTCTCGGGCGAGCTGGCGATCGCGGGCACAGGAGATGAACTGCTAGAAAACCCGAAGGTTGGACAGTTGTTTCTGGGTGGCTGACGTCCTGCGCAACGCGCGACGAAAAGAGCCTGATTTACAGAACAGTCCCCGTGAACGCGGACGTGGTGCAAGGCACGTAGTACGCGTTCAGCTGCGTACACAGCTCATTGGCTTGCAAGGTCGACGGAAACGGCCCAGCGATCAACCGAAAAAGTGTGCTAGCTCCCGAACCAGTTCGAACAAACCGTGGCGCCAGGCTGCCGATCAGATCACGATGGCGCTCATTGAGAAGCGCCCACTTCAGGCGCAACGAGTCGACGGAATCCCCACTTCCCAACTCGACGCCAAATGTGCGGCGCCCCGGTATCGGCAGACTGGTCGGAAGCGGCCGTGTCTCAGGTGCGAGAGCGGCCGTGTCAGCCGGCGGTGTTGCAGGCGTTGCTGGTTCCTCCGACGTGCCAAACAGCGCCGCAAGGATCGCATCTTCCCCATTGGCCTGCGAAGTCTCGACCGGAGCGGGTGCCGGGGTCGGCGGAAGCGTCCGCGTGTCACCATCGAGGGTCGTTCCCTCGATGGCCGCCGGGTCTTCGACAGCCCCCGTCACAGTGGCATCCGGCGCCACCGGTCCGCTATCGCGGATCTCAAGTGTCGGGCCCGAGGCGGCAGTGACCGTGCTCCGCCAGGCTTCGATATCGGTGATACGGGCATCCGTGTTCGTTTGCGCGCGCGACAACTGTCCCATGCCGGCTTCGAGAGCTGAAACGTTCGCCTTCAGCGCCGCCACATCACGACTTAGCGCATCGAACCCCTGCGACGAACCGGTGTCCTGCGCGCCGGCTCTTAAGGTCACCCGCCCATTGTCGTCCTCAGGGAGGAGTGCTGTGCCTGCGTCGAGGAGAGCCGGTTTGCCAAGCGCCAGCATCACGAGATATCCCGTCGCGGCAATACCGGCGAAGCTCCATAGTGTCAGGTAAACGCCATTGCCGCGCCGTTTCGGCTCCGGTCGGGTTTGCCGTGCCGCGGCATTCGTCTGTGACGCGTGTCGATCTGCCATGGCTTTTGCCCATCATCCTGCGTGTTCAGGAGCGACGAACTCTGGACACAATTCGCCCCGTGATTTCGAGTTCACTGAGTCGCCAATGAGCGTCAACGGAGCCTGAGAGCCACGTTGTGGACCGACGTCGCGAACCGACCAAGCGGGCGGCATGCGAGACATTCCTGCCACGGCGACCTGAACGGCCGGGGAAAGGCCATGACAGGTCCGGAAACGCAAAGTGAGTTGAAATCCCCGGCGAATACCCCTCGGGTTGTGGACTGTAATTTGCTGGTGAGCGACATGAGTGCCGATCAACGCCCACCAACCTGCAGACGTCTTTTCACAAACGAAACGCGATCCTGACGAAGGTGCCCAGCGCAATCATGACTATCGAAAATTCAGGAACTGACGGGACGTTTCTGGCGGTGGTGCTCGCGGCTGGGCAGGGCACCCGCATGCGCTCGACCACGCCTAAAGTCCTGCACGAAATCGCGGGCCGGAGCATGCTGGCCCATGTCATGGTAACAGCACGAGCCGCCGGCGCCGCCCGGACCGTCGTTGTGACCAGTCCAGCGCAGGACGACGTCCGTGCCCATGTGGAACACACAGACCCCGACGCAACGACGGTCATCCAGCACGAACAGCACGGAACCGCCCATGCCGTACTATCCGCCGCAGCAGAAATAGAAGCGGCCAAACTCCCGGTGCTGGTGCTTTACGGAGATACGCCGCTCGTGCGCGCGGTGACGCTGAGCGCCGCCGTCGATGCTCTCGAAGATCGCACGTCGGTCGTCGTCGTCGGCTTTGAAGCGGAGGACCCGACAGACTACGGGCGCCTTTTGGTCCACGGCGATACTGATCGCTCGGGCCACACGAGCTTGGAACGGATCGTAGAGCATGCAGATGCAACCGCTGCCGAGCGCGCAGTCACCTTCTGCAACTCAGGCATCGTCGGGTTGCGTGCCAGCGCCGCGCTGCCTCTTCTCAAGGCAGTCACGAATGACAATGCCAAGGGCGAGTACTATCTCACCGATGTTGTCGAAGGTGCGCGCACAAACGGTGATCGCGCGGCCGTTGTTGCTGCACAAGAAGATGCCGTACGCGGCGTCAACTCACGCGCGCAACTCGCCGAAGTCGAAGCGATCTGGCAGGCGCGGCGCCGGGTCGAAGTCATGGAAAGCGGCGTAACGATGCTCGCACCTGACACTGTGACCCTCGCCTTCGACACCAAAATTGCAAGCGACGTCGTTATCGAGCCCAATGTGTATTTTGCACCGGGCGTCACGGTCGAGGCGGGCGCACGCCTGCGTGCCTTCTCATATTTCGAGGCCGCGCACATCGGGCGCGATGCGATCGTCGGGCCGTATGCGCGGTTGCGTCCAGAGACACGTCTTGGCGAGAAGGTGCGGGTTGGTAATTTCGTCGAGATCAAGAAAGCGGATGTCGCCTCAGGCGCGAAGGTCAATCACCTCTCGTACATTGGCGATGCGGACGTCGGGACTGAGGCGAACATTGGCGCTGGCACGATCACTTGTAATTACGACGGGTTCGCAAAGCACAAGACGACCATCGGACCGCGCGCCTTCATCGGGTCCAACAGCGCGTTGGTCGCCCCAGTGACGATCGGCGAGGATGGCTATGTCGGATCCGGCAGTGTGGTCACCAAGAATGTGAGCGCCGGTGCACTGGCGGTGACCCGTGCCCCGCAGGTCGAGAAGGCGGGCTGGGTTGAAAAATTCCGGACGCTGATGAGCCGCAAGGCAGCGAGGCGCGTCTAGGCACGCGTGAGGGATTGATTGAAAGGACGCACGCCATGTGTGGCATTGTCGGCATCATCGGGCGAGACGCTGTCGCGGCAGATATCGTCGACGCGCTGAAGCGGCTTGAGTATCGCGGTTATGACTCAGCAGGCGTTGCGACCGTCGAAGCCGGAAAGCTCGACCGTCGCCGCGCGGAGGGAAAACTCAAGAACCTTGAGGCAAGGCTGGCGGAAGCACCGCTAGTCGGGCGCCTCGGCATCGGTCACACCCGCTGGGCAACGCACGGCCCGCCAACGGAGACAAACGCGCACCCGCACATGAGCGGTGATGTCTCAGTCGTCCACAACGGGATCATCGAGAATTTTCGCACGCTCAAGGATGAGCTGATCGCTGACGGCATTGCGTTTGAGACGGACACCGATACAGAAGTCGTCGCACACCTGATCACACGGGAGCGACGTGCCGGGGCAGATCCGGTTACGTCGGTGCACAAAGCATTGCAGCGCCTCGAAGGCGCCTTCGCGCTTGCCATCGTGTTCGCCGGTGAAGACAATCTGATGATCGGCGCGCGCAACGGGCCACCGCTCGCCGTCGGCCATGGCACCGGCGAGATGTATCTCGGCTCGGACGCGGTTGCGCTGGCTCCATTCACGGATTCGATCACTTACCTCGACGATGGAGACTGGGTTGTCCTCACGCGAGACAGTAT
>JBCBXF010000213.1:0-5430 GCA_039816705.1 Pseudomonadota bacterium
TGTCAGCAGACAACCCGTCTTCGATCCGCAGCTGTCTGACGCATGCCCGGGCGAACGGTCGGGCGGTGCGCACCGCCTTGACGCAGGAGATGTGGGAAGTCCTTAACGAAGGCTGGCGCCGCCTTGAGTTGATGGATGAAAAAGTCGCCTGTCGGGACCTGCCGCAGATCCTCGAGTGGGTGGAAACCCGTACCGCCGCTCTGCGCGGTACCTCCGGAAGCGGAATGCTGCGGAATGACGGGTATGATTTTCTCCGCATCGGGGGATATCTCGAGCGCGCGGACATGGTCCTGCGCCTGCTCGATGTAAAATACTATGTGCTACTTCCGGAGACCGAAATCGTCGGCGGTGGGCGGGACCACCATCAGTGGCGCTCCGTCCTGCACGCAACGTCTGCCGTGCGCGCTTACCACCACGTCTATCGCGGCGATTATTCGCCCTGGAAAATCGCAGACTTTCTGATCCTCTATCCTGATTTTCCCCGCTCACTCGCCTACAGCTTCATGCAGATCCGTGATCATCTGGACCGCCTCGGCAGGCGCTATGGTGCAAGCCACATCTGCCATCGTTCGGCCAACGACATGGTCTCACGGCTGTGCGATCTCGAGATGGGAGAGATTTTCCAGACCGGACTGCACGAATTCGTGCGCGACAGTATCGCGACGACGGAGCGCCTGTCCGGTGAAATCGCGCTCGCCTACCACTTCTAAGCCCTGAACCAACAACAGCCAGCCCATGCGTCTCAACGTCCAACATTCCACGCTGTACACATACCAGCCTGCGGCGGCACGGGTTGCACTCCGGCTCAAACTCTTTCCCACCAGCTTTTCAGGCCAGACCGTCGTCACATGGAAGGTGATGCTGAACGGCGTGCCGCAGGAGCCACTGCTGACCGATGCCTTCGGCGACAGTGTTGCGGTTTGGCATGCGCACAATGGGTGTGAAACGCTTGAGGTCTGCGCGGAAGGGACCATCGAGACGGTTGATCGCTCCGGCATCATCGGCCAACTGGGCAAGGCAAAACACGCCGCCGTTTTCCTCCGCCATACCTCTTTAACCACACCACGGGACCGGATTTCGGAATTCGCTGCAAACGTCGAAGGGGATACAACTCTCGATCGCATGCACGCCCTGTCCCGCGCGGTGCATGACGAGATTGCCTATCGCCCGGGTGCGACGACGGGTACGACGACTGCGGAAGAGGCACTTGCCACAGGCTCTGGCGTTTGCCAGGACCATGCGCACGTGTTTATCGCGGCCGCGCGCAGCCTCCGCATCCCGGCCCGCTATGTTACGGGTTACTTGTTCGTCGGCAACGATGCCGAAGCGCTTGTCGAGACCCATGCTTGGGCCGAAGCACACGTCGAGGATATCGGCTGGGTCGCCTTCGACGCATCCAACGGCATTTGCGCGACGGAGAATTATGTCCGGCTCTGCTCCGGCCTCGATGCCGACCATGCTGCGCCGATACGCGGCTCTGTGAACGGCGGCGGGGAGATGGAACTCACCGCGCGGGTCGACATCGCCGAAGCGCAAGAATCAGCGCAACAGTGAGCCGCGCGTGACCGACCTGTCCGTCTTAGATGAGGATGCCGCCGTGACGAGCGACAGCACCACAACGACATGACCTACTGCATCGGACTGAAACTCGACGCCGGTCTTGTGCTTCTCTCGGATACGCGCACGAACGCGGGTCTCGATAACATCGCGCGCTTTCGCAAGATGTTCACCTGGTCAGTCCCCGGCGAGCGCGTGATGGCGCTGCTGACCGCAGGCAATCTCTCGATAACGCAGGGCGTTGTCTCCCGCCTCAACAAGGCGATTGCGATAGCCGAAGAGGCGACACCCGATGGCACCGGTTCGCCCGAGGTGCCGGAAACCATCTTGAATGCCGAAACCTTGTTCCGCTGCGCCCAGATCGTCGGGCAGACCATGCGCGAGATGCAGGACAGTCACCGCCGTGAAATCGTGGAGCAGGGCGCCGACGCTGACGCCTCTGTTCTGCTGGCCGGACAGCGCGCCGACGGGCGGCATCGGCTCTACCTGATTTACGCGGCCGGCAACTTCATCGAGGCCACCGCCGACACGCCGTTCTTCCAGCTGGGAGAGCATAAATACGGCAAGCCAATCCTCGATCGCATCATCACGCCGAAGACGCCGATCGAGACCGCGCTCAAGGCCGCGATGGTCTCGATGGATTCGACCTTGCGCTCCAACCTCTCCGTTGGCATGCCGCTTGATCTGCTCGTTATCCGCGAAGGCTTGCTGGAGTTTGCAATTAACCGCCGCATCGCCGCCAGTGATCCGGAATTCCAGGCCATCAGCCGCACCTGGTCCGACGCCCTCCACCACGCCTTCGAGAGCTTGCCGGACGTGACGATGGAGGGGTGAGGTGATGAACCGACGCGACGTCCTCGCTAACGCCGCCGCCGCTGTTGCGAGCATTGGGTTGGCGCGGACCGCGTCGGGAGAGACCGCACCGTTGGCTATCGTACCGCCGGAAACCGCGTCGCACGCGGGAACGTTCATGCAATGGCCGGTGGATCGGCGAGTGCATCCGGATCGCGCTTTCCTCGAAGTCTTACAGAAGACGATCGCGAGGATCGCAAACACCATCGTTGCGTTCGAGCCGGTTATAATGCTGGCAGCTTCGGCGCATCACACAGATGTTCGTGCGCAGTTGTCTGACAAAGTGGAGCTTTGGAACATCCCGACCGAAGACCTCTGGTGTCGCGATTCCGGGCCGCTGTTCGCGAAGTTATCTAACGGAAGCCGCGTGATCAGCCACCTGCAGTTCAACGGCTGGGGGCACAAGCAGGTTCACAAGCGCGATGGCCAGATTGCGCGGCTAGTCGCGGAACGGCTCGGCATCCCGCTTGTCCCGAGCGGTCTCGTCGGCGAAGCAGGCGGCGTCGAGCATGACGGCCATGGGCTGCTGATGGCGCACGAGAGCTGCTGGGTGAACGAGAACCGCAATCCGGGCCTCGACAGGGCAGAGATCGAGCAGCGCCTGCTGACCGCCTATGGTGCGCGAAGGATGATCTGGTCACCCGGACTGCGCGGAGAGGACATCACCGACTATCACATC
Organism: Pseudomonadota bacterium; assembly: GCA_039816705.1. Classification (GTDB taxonomy): domain Bacteria; phylum Pseudomonadota; class Alphaproteobacteria; order Rhizobiales; family CALHAX01; genus CALHAX01. Next base: position 3,089 of record JBCBXF010000213.1, read on the forward strand.
GACAGCCTCGCCCGCTTTACCGGGCCCGGACGCGTCCTGATGAACCTGCCGCGCAAGCCAGATGCGCGAGATCCCTTCCATCGCGCCGCGCTTGAGACGCGGGATCGCGTCATCGCTGCGGGTATGGAACTGACCACGATCTTCGAGCCGGATCGCCCGCGGGTCCGACACCCGGATTTCGTCGCGTCTTACGTCAACTATTACGTCTGCAATCGCGCCGTGATCGTCGCGCAATTCGGGGAGACGGAAAGCGACGCACGTGCACAGTCCGCGCTTCGGGCGCACTATCCAGGCCGCCAGGTCATCGCGCTGAATGTCGATGCCCTCGGCGAAGTTGGCGGCGGGATTCACTGCGCCACACAGCCCATGCCCGCCTGAGTGCTTAGCGCAATCAAAGCGTGGGCGCGGCAAGCCAAATTCGCGTTCAATGCCAGCCCATCAATCGCGGCCCGTGCGAACGAAGCCGTATCATGTGTACCTCCAGAGACAGCGGTGACCCGGATGCCGCCATTCTAGGTTCAGCACCGAACGCACGTCGCAGCTCACCGCGCAGATCCAGCTATTCCCGCGCTCATCGGCCAATCGGCACCGTAGAGTACTGGAGGAGGATGATGCGGCCGTGGTCGAGATCCGGTTTGAAGAGAATGGTTTCGCGTGAACGCGTGCCACCCCAGACCTAGGTGTGCGTGTAGCCGGGCGGAGAAAACGCCTTGAACATGCACGCGAGGAGACCAGGCGTGCGTATCGGATCGTCGAAGAACACATGCACCGCAATCGGGAGATCATCACCGCCTGTCCGCGCACGATCGCCTGACGAAGAGTGATCGTCTCCAACGACGGTAAACAACTCCACCCCTTGCCCCCACGTGAAGTCGGTGTATAACCCGCGGCATCTCACACGCAGGTTTTGCGGCGCGGGCGCAAATTCGCTCGTTGATCGCTCCGGTGGTTGAGGCTCTTCCGAGAGCCCGGCTTGCAGCCTGCGGACGTGTCAACCGGTCAAGGAATATTGCAGATGGCGCTGCCTGAATACAGCATGCGTCAGCTTCTCGAAGCTGGCGTTCACTTCGGTCATCAGACCCACCGTTGGAATCCCAAGATGAAGTCGTTCATCTTCGGCGACCGCAACAACATCCACATTCTCGATCTCGCGCAGACAGTTCCGCTGCTGCACCAGGCGCTGGTCAAGGTGTCCGAGACGGTGGCCCGCGGCGGCCGCGTGCTGTTTGTCGGCACCAAGCGCCAGGCGTCCGAGACGATCGCGACGGCGGCGCGCAACTCCGCGCAGTATTACATCAATCACCGCTGGCTCGGCGGCACGCTGACGAATTGGAAGACGATCTCCAATTCGATCCGCCGCCTGAAAGAGCTCGACGAGCTGCTCGCCGGTGAGGCCCAGGGCCTGACCAAGAAAGAGCGCCTGAACCTCACGCGCGAGCGCGACAAGCTGGAAACCGCACTTGGCGGCATCCGCGACATGGGCGGCGTGCCAGACCTTCTGTTCGTCGTCGACACGAACAAGGAGTCTATCGCGGTGGCCGAAGCGCGCAAGCTCGGCATTCCAGTTATCGGCATTGTCGACAGCAATAGCGATCCGGATCCGATCGATATGCCGATCCCCGGTAATGACGACGCCGGTCGCGCGATCACGCTTTACTGCGATCTGGTCTCGAAAGCCTGCATTGATGGCATCGAGAAAGGGCAGGGCGCATCGGGCGTTGATCTCGGTGCGATGGAAAACCCGACGATGGAGCCGGCGTTGGCGGAGGCTCCTGCGGCCGAAGAAGTGTCGGCCCCGGCTGAAGCGGACGCGACACCAGCTGCCGCCTTTTCGAAAGGGCTCGCGGCACCCGAGGGTGAGGCTGATGACTTGAGCAAAATCAGCGGCGTCGGTCCTGTGATCGTCGAGAAACTGAACGGTATGGGTATCTACCACTTCAAACAAATCGCCGAATTCACGCCGGAAGATGTCGCTGCCGTTGATGCCGCGCTCAGCTTCAAGGGCCGGATCGAGCGCGAAGAGTGGATCGCCCAGTCGAAGAAACTGATGGAAGGCTGAGCTGAGCGCCCGGACTGATCTCTGGGCGCCCACCTTCCATATCAAAATACACCTAACGCGAACGCTGCGAGGATTTTTCCCATGGCAACGATTACGGCCGCTTTGGTCAAGGAACTGCGCGAGAAGAGCGGCGCAGGCATGATGGATTGCAAGGCTGCGCTGCAGGAAAACGACGGAGACATGGAAGCGGCAGTCGATTGGCTCCGTACGAAAGGCCTGGCCAAAGCCGCGAAGAAAGCCGGGCGGGTCGCCGCTGAAGGCCTGGTCGGCGCAGCCGTCGATG
>JBCBXF010000214.1:0-5427 GCA_039816705.1 Pseudomonadota bacterium
CCTGTACTTGAACCAGATCACGAATGCGGCCGTCAAAATCTACGTGCTGTGGCGCTTGTCCAAGCAGAAGTGGGCGAACCGCGGAGATCAACGTGCGGGGTTTGCTGAAGGCGGCATGGTCGAGCTCGCGCGGAATACGATGGCGCGATATCTGACCGCTCTTTCGGTTGGAATGCTGTTTGTCGGGACGATCGTCTACACAAAGCTGATCGAGACGCCTGACTGGCAATTTATCTCTGTATTTATTCTGGGTTGAGCCGCCGCGATCGGTGCGCAGATTTGCGCGTTGAGCGCCGGCTCGTGCGCGCTCGTCGCGTCCCAATCTGGCGCAGAGCTTCTTTCATTGGTGAGTATGCGGCCCGGTAGGCGACAAGGCGTGTGCCGCGTTTATCTTCCTCTTAAGTCAGTCCGCTCATAACCGCCCTCGTGAGGCGTGAAGACCCAGGTTGGTCGAAGATCGATCGGGTTTCGCTGCGGATTTGCGGTGTTCGTGCCTGCGATGTGGGGATTGTACAGGGTACGGGAGAAAAACCGATGGCACTCGACCAACCGGTTCAACTTGACGAGGCGTCTGAAGCGCTTGTCGACGTCGACGGAAGCGGCGAGATTTCATTCGACGATGTGGTGATTTCACCGACTGTGAAGGAGGTGCTGGAGCCGACAGAACAGCCGACCAGTGGCGGCTATGACGTTGAGATCGCGCTTGATGAGCCAGCGATCAGTGTGGTCGGACTTGGCTACGTCGGTGCGGTGTCTATGGCGTGTCTCGCCAATCGTGGATTTCGCATGGTCGGGGTCGATGTCGACACCACGAAGACGGCGTCGATTGCTGCGGGTCAATCACCGATTGTCGAGGATCAGCTGGAAGAGTTGCTGACCCGTGGTGTGACGCACGGATTGATCTCCACGACGACCAACCTCGTCGAGGCGGTCCGCGATACAGATGTGACATTTATCTCTGTCGGCACACCTACCGCGGATGATGGCGGCTGCGATCTCAAGTACATCCGAGCCGCAAGCCAAGCAATTGGTGTGGCGCTCGCCGATGCAACGTCGTTTCACGTTGTTGTCCTGCGCTGCAGTGTGCCGCCGGGAACCACACTTGATGTTGTTGCGGAGGAAATTTCCGCGGCGTCGGGCAAGGTGATGGGTCGTGACTTCGGGATGTGTTTCAATCCGGAATTCTTGCGAGAAGGGGTGGCCGTTGCGGATTTCTATGCGCCGCCGAAGACGGTCATCGGTGCGTCTGACGCGCGTTCGCAAGCGATTGTGGAACGGATCTACGGCACGATCGACGACAACGTGATCTTCACGTCGATCGAAGCGGCGGAAATGGTGAAGTATGTCGATAACGTCTGGCACGCGACGAAAGTCACATTCGGGAATGAAGTCGGCCGGATTTGCAAGAGCCTCGGTATCGATAGTCATGCGGTGATGGATATCTTCGTCCAGGATACCAAGCTCAACCTTTCGCCATACTACCTCAAGCCGGGCTTTGCCTTTGGTGGGTCGTGCCTGCCGAAGGAGGTGCGTGCGGTCACCTATCTGGCAGACAAGCTGGGCGTGGAGCTTCCACTGATCGATGGGTTGATGCCGTCGAACCGCGGTCAGGTGCGTGAGGCCTTCGACCGTCTGAACGCCATCGGTATTACGGGCAAAACGGTTGGGTTCTTGGGCGTGACGTTCAAGCCTGCGACCGACGATCTTCGCGAGAGCCCAACGCTCGACCTGATGGCGCTAGTTCTTGATGCCGGCGTGACGGTTCGTGCGCATGATCCGAACCTGGCGTTCGGACCCCATCTTCAAGGACAGATTGACTATGTCCGACATGCGGCGCCGCACCTGGCGGCGTTGCTCGGCGACATCGAACAGATGTGTGACGATGACATCGACGCGTTCATGGCGAATGTGGACGTGGTCGTTGTATCGCATGCAACGGACGCGTTCCGTACGGCTGTTGCGGCGCGCAATCCCCGTGTCGAGGTGCTGGATCTCGCCAGGCTCACGAAAGAGCTCCCGGACGATCCGATGTATCACGGCCTCAGCTGGTGATCTTGTTCCTGTCTGCTTGGCACTCGCGTACTCGCCGTGCCGACAGGCTGTTGCTTCGGCTCAGGCCTCTGGTTGTTGTCGGCTTTTGCATCGCGATGCCGATGTCACCCGAGGCCTCGTTCTCGCATGGTGCGTGGGGTCCGGCCCCGGCTGGATGTGTCGTTGGGCTCGATCGTATGATCACTTTTCCGGATATGGGTCCGAGTGGTGAGGGCGCGGCCGTCGCACCCACCATCGATCATCTGATCGATCAATTGGAACCGCGTCCGGTGAAGCGCGCCTGGGGTCTTCGTGAGAATGCGCGATTACTGCGCGGGCTCGGTCCGCTCGGGCAGACGGGGTTGGCGGTCGCTCTGCCGCGCGGGTCCATCAATCCGCGACATCCATCCGCGCCACTTGGTGGCATGGGGTGGCGTTGGCGGCCCGATGGCACGCAAGGTGTGCGCACCGCGTGCCTTGTCTATCATCTCTATCTGCCGAAAAACTTCGCGTTTGCGCGGGGCGGCAAGTTGCCCGGTCTTTTCGGGGGCGATGCGCCTGCGGGTGGACGTACGGTCGACGGCACCACCGGGTTTTCAGCGCGCCTCATGTGGCGGCGTGGTGGGCTTGGTGAGATCTACGCCTACATGCCCGGGCATCCGGCGCGGCGTGGCCTGAGCGTTGGGCGTGGTTCCTGGACGTTTACGACGGGCCGCTGGGTTCAGGTTGCACAACGGGTTGATCTCAACACCATGTCGGCGTCCGATGGGCGCATCCGGATCTGGATCGATGGCGTGTTGCGGCTGAACGCGACGGGCTTGACGCTTGCGCGAAGCCCCGACCTAACGATCGACGGTATCATGGCTGACCTGTTTTACGGCGGAAAATCAATGCCTTGGGCCGCGCCCCGCCGTACCTTCGTCGCTTTCTCACCATTTCAGCTGTATCGGCCGACATCCAACGGTGTCGTTCGCCGTTTTGAGAACGCCAGTACGCCTTATTGAGAAATTGTTCGATCTGGCCCTATCGGTCCATTGGACCTGTCCTTATGTTGTCATGCGATGGTCAAGAACCGGCATTATCCGGCTTGGCCTGACACGGACGACGTGAGGAGGGCTCCGACATCGCTAGTATGACGTTGCGTGACGCTCTCTTTGTGCTCGTCGGTCCTGCGTGTGCGCCACTCAGGCTGCGCTGAAACGAACAAGGGAGACAAATCCACAATGAATCATGTCGATGATCTGCTCAAAGGTCTCAAGGCCGGGCGCATGTCGCGTCGCGACTTCATGCAGGGTGCACTTGCACTCGGTGTGACTGCCCATGCCGCAACGATGATGGCCGACCAGGCGCTCGCAGCGCCGAAACGTGGTGGCAATATGCGCCTCGGCCTCGCCGGTGGTTCGACGACCGACCAGTGGGACGGTGCAACGCACTCTGACAGCGTGATGATCATGATTGGTCATGGCGGCGTGTTCGATTGCCTTACGGAAGTGACGGCGGACGGACAGCTCGTCGGTGAACTTGCTGAAAGCTGGGAAGCCTCGCCGGACGCGAAGACGTGGACGTTCAAGCTGCGCAAGGGCGTGACGTTCCACAACGGCAAAAGCTTTGGCGCAGATGACGTGATTGAATCGCTCCAGCATCACATGGGCGAGAAGACCAAATCTGCTGCCAAGCCAATCGTCTCGGCCATCACCGAGATGAAGAAGGAAGACGAGCACACCGTCAAAATGACGCTGAAGTCCGGCAACGCCGACTTCCCGTACCTGATGAGCGACTATCACCTCATCATCTTCCCTGCGGGCATGAAAGAAGAAGCCCTCAAGAAAGGCATCGGTACCGGCGGCTACAAGAACACGGGCTTTGAGCCAGGTGTTCGCGCGACGGGTGAGCGCTACGAGAACACGTACAAAGAGAACTGCTACGTCGACAGCTACGAGATCGTCGTTGTGTCTGATGCAGCCGCTCGCATGAACGCGCTGATCACCGGCGAAGTTGACACAATCAACCGTGTCGACCTGAAGACGGAGAAGCTGCTGAAGCGCAACAAGAACGTCGAGATCTTCGAGGTTACGGGCAACCAGCACTACACGTTCCCGATGCACACGAACGTCAAGCCGTTCGATAGCCAGGACGTGCGGCTCGCGATCAAGTACGGCGTGAACCGCGAAGAGATGGTTCAGAAAATTCTCCGTGGCCACGGCGCCGTGGCGAACGACCATCCGATCGGTCCGGCGAACCAGTACTTCGCGAAAGATCTCGAGCAGCGTGCTTACGATCCAGACAAGTCGAAGTTCCACCTGAAGAAAGCCGGGCTTTCCTCTCTCAAGGTCGATCTTTCGGTCTCCGATGCGGCGTTCAATGGCGCTGTCGATGCCGGCGTTCTGTACAAGGAAACCGCTGCGAAAGGTGGGATCGACATCAATCTCGTGCGTGAGCCGAAGGACGGCTACTGGTCAAACGTGTGGCTGAAGAAAGCCTGGTGCGCCTGCTATTGGTCAGGTCGCGCGACGGAAGACTGGATGTTCTCGACGGCCTACGAAAAAGGTGTGCCGTGGAATGACACCTTCTGGGAGAACGAGAAGTTCAACAAGATCCTTCTCGAAGCCCGGGCCACGCTCGATCCTGCGAAGCGGAAAGAAATGTACCGCGAGATGCAGGAGATCACGGCGAATGATGGCGGCACGGTTGTTCCGATGTATGCCAACTACGTCGACGCGCACTCCAAGAAACTGGCACACGGCCCGGCAATCGGGAATCTGTGGCAGATGGATAACTCACGCATGATCGAGCGCTGGTGGTTCGCCTAAGACCTGTGCCGAGCCGCAGTCTACGTGCTGCAGCTCTTCAGGAGATCAATTCGGACGGGGCCCTGCGGGGCCCCGTTTCATTTTGTCGGGCGGCGGTTGAAGCGGGCTGTCGTTTTCAGGCGCGTCGATCTCAAACGGACTTGCGGGCCAGCGCACCGACGATATTTGCGAGAACGCGGGCGGCGGTGATCGCGGCGGTGCCGGTCGGGTCGCGCTCGGGTACGAACTCGATCATGTCGCAGGCCACGAGATTGGTGTGTGTGACGAGGCCGTGCACCAACTCCAGCATCTGATTGTAGGTGATGCCGCCGGGCGTCGGTGCCATGACTGCGGGCATAATCCCGGCGTCGAGACCGTCACAGTCAATCGTGAGAACTGTTCGGGTGCCCGGCGGGATGCGGCTCAGGACAGTCGACATGCTTTCGCGATGTATCTCGCGGGCCGTGACTATTTTTGCGCCCCACGCACGTGCCGCCTCGACCTCCTCACGTCGCGCAGAGCCGATCCCGCGAATGCCGACATGGATGATGTCGGTGACATGCGCCATTTCCGAAGCGCGGCGCATGGTGCTGGAAAATCCCAACGG
>JBCBXF010000215.1:0-5404 GCA_039816705.1 Pseudomonadota bacterium
GGCAAACGCGTGTCGCCGCTCAAGCGGCGACACTCCTGCCGGATGCCTTTGTGAAGTCCGAACACTTTGAGTGTGGAGCGCGCCGATCGATTGTTGAGCGTTACAGCAGCTGATCAAGACCTGGGATGGATGACGTGATCTGCTTGAAGGTGTCTTCGCCGGCTTGCTCGCGTGTGTAGCTGGCGACTTCCTGACCGACCTGCTTGGCCTGGTCTATCGAGAGGCCCTGGCCCTGAAGTTGCGCGAGGGCGCCCATGATGGGGTTGTCGCCGCCGCCGAGGGCGCCAGCGAGCATGCCACCGAGGCCGCCCATCAGGCCGCCGCCTCCACCAGCAACTTCCGGCGCGGCCTCGGCCTCAGCCATGGCGCCTTCAATGCCCGGCATCGCGCTTTTCAACGCGGACATCGCATCGCCCGACGCGTTCTTGGAGAACATGTTCATGATGATGCCGACAGCGGTGCGGGCCATGCCCTCATCGATGCCAACACGGGACACGATGTTTGCGATCAGTTGTTCCATAGCGCGTTTGTCCTTTATTTGATCACAATCCGGTCGCCTCGAGCCACGCGGCAGCGCCAGTTTCCTTGGCGGTTTCGCGTGTGGATGGCGCCGCGCACGGATTTGCAGAATCCGCAGGCGCGTGTCATCGCAAAGGCCTGGAGCGCTTATGGCATCTGGAAGCGCTGTATGCAGCGGTTTTTCACGCGGGCGTTGATCAGGCTGCTATTCCTCTGCACTCCGCGGCTGAGCCGATCCGGTGTCGCAGCGAAATCGGGGTCTACGCGGAACAAATTTTCGGGGCAGTGCACATGACGGACACGACAGCTCAGGCGGCAGATGTGCCGGGAGACGCACCCGAGGGCACTGTGCCCGAAACCGCGGAAACACCTCCAGCGCCCGAGCCATTGCGGGATGATGCCGTCTATCTCGGCACGAGCAATACAGACACGCCATCTCCCAAGAAGGAATTTCTCGATCTGGAGCGCGCCAACCGCCACGGTCTCGTCGCTGGCGCGACGGGGACGGGCAAGACGGTCTCGCTGCAGATCATGGCAGAAGGGTTTGCGGACTTTGGCGTGCCAGTCTTCTGCGCTGACGTGAAGGGCGATCTGTCCGGCATCGCGATGGCCGGCACGGAGAAGGATTTTTTGTCCGCGCGGGCTGAAAAGATCGGGTTTGCGGACGACTACAAGTACGAAGCTTTCCCGACGATCTTCTGGGACCTGTTTGGCGAGCAGGGCCATCCGATCCGCACGACGGTCACTGAAATGGGGCCGCTCCTGCTATCCCGCCTGCTTGATCTCAACGAGACGCAGGAAGGCGTCTTGAACATCGCGTTCCGTCTCGCCGATGACGAAAATCTGCCGATCCTCGATCTTCGGGACTTGCGCGCGTTGCTCGTCAACGTGGGTGAGCGCACCCGCGAACTTGGTCTCCAGTACGGCAACATCTCGACAGCATCGGTGGGTGCGATCCAACGGCGCTTGCTCGTGCTCGAAGAGCAGGGCGGTATGAATTTTTTTGGCGAGCCTGCGCTTGATATCCGTGACTTCATGCGGACGACCCGGACCGGCCGCGGGTATATCAATGTGCTTGCTGCCGACAAGCTGATGCACTCGCCGAGGCTCTACGCCACGTTTCTGCTTTGGCTGTTGTCCGAGCTCTTCGAAGAGCTGCCCGAGGTTGGCGATCCACGTAAGCCAAAGCTGGTCTTCTTCTTTGATGAGGCGCATCTGCTGTTCAACGAGGCACCCAAGGCGCTGCTTGAAAAGGTCGAGCAGGTTGTTCGGCTCATTCGCTCAAAAGGCGTTGGCGTCTACTTTGTGACGCAGAACCCGCTCGACATTCCGGACACTGTCGGGTCGCAGCTTGGCAGCCGGGTCCAGCATGCGCTGCGAGCATTCACACCGCGGGAGCAAAAGGCGGTGCGTGCGGCAGCGCAAACCTTCCGGCCCAATCCTGATATCGACACCGAACGTGCGATCATGGAGCTGGGCGTTGGCGAGGCGCTCGTCTCGACACTCGAGCGGAAGGGTGCGCCTTCCATCGTCCAGCGCACGCTGATACGGCCACCGTCGACGCGGCTCGGCCCAGCGACGCCTGACGAGCGCAAGGCGGTCATCGCCGAGAGCCCCGTTGCTGGGCAGTACGAGAAAAAGGTCGATCGCGAGTCGGCGCACGAGTTGCTGCAGAAGCGGGCGCAGGAGATCGAGGAGCGGCGACAGGCTGAAGCGAACGGGACCCTCGGCGGTCGCCGTGACATGGAATACGAGACCCACGGCGAGTTTCGCGTTCCAAAGGGACGGCGGGGCACAGGCGCGTCGAAAGGGACAAAGCAGCGGTCACGGCGTACGCAGACGGCTTCTCAGGCTTTCACCAAGTCTTTGCTCCGGTCGCTTGGCACGGCGATTGGTGGCGCTCTTGGGCGGATGCTCGGTGGTCGCAGCCGTCGACGGAGACGCTAAATCGCCCTCTGTCAAAGAGCACGGGATCTTTCCCGCTGTGCGTCTGACTTATTTTCTCATTGCTGACACATGCGACGCGCAGACTTGGGTTTGGAATGTCTGGACGTCGCTGCGTGCGGGGTGCTGTCCATGCGGATGGCCGCTCAATTCGTGTGTTCAATGACTATTTGACGACGGTACGGACGACGAGGCACCCTTTGCTCTCTTGAGCGGGAAGAGGAGAATTCCGATGACGATGATCCGCGCGGCGGCGATTGCGAGTGCGTTCGCATTTTTCGCTTCCGCAGCACAGGCCCAGCAAGGGCCAAGCTTTTCATGTTCCGCAGCGTCAAATGCTGCTGAACGAACAATCTGCCGTTTCGACAACCTTTCACAACTCGACCGACGTATGGCGCGCCTTTATGACGATGCGCGTGATGCCGCTCGGAGCAACCGTGCGCGTCGCGATCTGCGTGATGAGCAACGTGATTGGGTGCGTGATCGCAACGACTGCCGCAATGATCGACGCTGCCTGCGCGACAAATATCGCGATCGGATTGCCGAGCTTCGCGATGGCGGAAGCAGCGAACCGACGCGTCGTACTGCGGCTTATCAGCAAACCCGTGCATGGAAAGATCGCTGCGATGGACGTCTCAGTGTCCATCTCGAGACCACCTGCTACTCGCCACGGCTCTGGCGGCTCTACCGAGATATCGTCATCAGCTATCAGGATATCCGCCGCACTGCTCCGGTGAATGTGTCCAAGCGTGCGCAGGATGAGCAACGTGATTGGAACGTTGAGTGGGCGGCGTGCAAGCGCAATGAACGTTGCCATGAACGGAAAATGGAAAACCGGCTTCAGAGATTGCGGCGCATGGCGAGCCGTGCCGGCGAGCGCACGAACACCGCAAGCAGCGGTGTCGGCTACCAGCGCACACGTGCCTGGAAAGACCGGTGCAGCGGGCAGCTGAGTGTCCATCTTGAGACGACCTGTAACTCGCCGCGTCTCTGGTCGCTCTACACCGATATCGTGACGCGTTATCGCGCACTGCGGCGCAATTCTCCGCCGCGCGTTGCCGCGCGGGTCCAGGACGACCAGCAGGCGTGGAATCGCGAGTGGGCGGCATGTGGCGACCGTCGTGGTTGCCAGCGTCGCAAAATGGAAGCCCGGCTGGACGAAATGGCGACACGTTACAATAGGCGAAGCGATGCGCGTGACAGCGGAAACCGTTCTCGTGGACGTGGGGAGGTTTGGCAGTACCTCTGCTCGCGCTATCGCGACGAAGCTCACCAGACAGCCTGTAATGATCGCGCCTTATGGAAACTGCGCCGGGAAGTTTTCGAGGCCTATGTGGCGGCTTCACAGCGCGCGCCGCGCATTCGAGACAAGCGATTCCTGACTGAGCAGGACTCCAAGTGGAAGCGTTCTTTCGCCGCGTGCGATCAGCGCAAGCGGTGCATGCGGCGGTCCATGCGAGAGCGGATCACATACCTCGATTCAATTTACGGCGGTGATCCTGGTCGCAATCGTCGAACACTCCGTGACATTGCCGATGCGTTGCGAACCTATCGCCAATACAGCCAGTGAGGTTAGCTGGGGCAAAAGCTTTGACTTGTCACAGCACGATCAAAAAAACGCCCGGACCTTGCGGTCCGGGCGTTATCGTTTTCAAGCTGTGACTGCTGCGATCAGCTCGCGCTCGAGAACATGTGTTCCACGTACTCCCAGTTCACAAGGCTATCGAACCAGCTCTCGAGGTACTTCGGCCGGGCGTTGCGGTAGTCGATGTAGTAGGAGTGCTCCCACACATCGCAACCAAGGATCGGGTGTGCGCCATGGACGAGCGGGTTCTCGCCATTCGGCGTCTTCATGATCTCGAGTTTGCCGTTCTTGACAGCGACCCAGCACCAGCCTGAGCCGAACTGTCCCTTGCCCGCTTCGATGAAATCTTCACGCATCTTGGCGAACCCACCGAGATCGGAGTCGACTTTGGCCTGCAGCGCACCTGGCAGCGATGTGCCACCACCGTTCGGCTTCATCCACTGCCAGAAGTGGATGTGGTTGTAGTGTTGCGCGGCATTGTTGAAGAGGCCGGCATTCGAGCCGTGTGATTCACGAACGATGTCTTCGAGGCTCTTGCTCTCCAGCCCCGAGCCTTCCAGCAGCTTGTTGCCGTTGTCGACATAGGCCTGATGGTGCTTGTCGTGGTGAAACTCGAGGGTCTCGGCAGACATATGCGCGCCGAGGGCGTCCTTGGCATAGGGAAGTTCCGGCAATTCAAAAGCCACGGGGGATCTCCGGTCTCATAGAAATGATCATTGTGTGTTGCGTGCCGCGCATGTGACGCGGCATGCCGCCGTAACGGCGCGCGGAACGTAGGTGTTCCATCGCGTTGAAACAAGCGCTGCGCCGCGTACGGCAGACGGCACGTGGATGGATCGTACGGGGGATGTGGCTGTGCGGAAGGCGTGAAAAGGCGCTGTCGCTATGGTGCGGGTGGCGGGTGAAGTGCGGCGACCCTGGGCGCCGCACTCCGTGGATCACGCCGGGGAAGATACGATCTCGTATCTCAGGGTGCTCACACGGTAGGCCGCCGGTGATGCCGGAACGCTGAATACGTCGTTCATGTCGCGTTCATGTTAGCGAAGATGGCCAACCCGATGAGCGGCTGTCGGCACTGTCGCGTGCTGCGGCCGCGATCCCGTCCTTGACGGCCTTGCGCGCCTCGGCGGCATCGCCCCAGCGCACGATCTTCACCCATTTGCCGGGTTCGAGATCTTTGTAGCGTTCGAAAAAATGGGAGATCTGGTCACGGTGCAGCGGCGGCAGATCGGAAATATCGTTGACGTCCGTGAAGCGCCCGGAGATGTGGTTGCTCGTCACGGCGATCAGCTTTTCATCCGCGCCGCCCTCGTCCTCCATGAACAGCACACCGATCGGCTTGCAGCTGATCACGGC